>DUAC01000019.1 GCA_012961035.1 Acidimicrobiia bacterium | reverse complement strand
ACCCCACCATCGGCATCCGACAGACCCTCCACGGTGACGACATGGCGATCGGCAGCCGCGGCAGCAAGCACCAGGCAGCTGCAGACCAGGTCGCCGTCCAGGCGGACCGAGCAGGACCCGCACTCCCCCTCCTCGCAGGCGTTCTTGGATCCGGGGAGGCCCAGGCGTTCCCGCAGGACGAACAGGAGGCTCTCACCGGCATGACCGTCGACCACCTCCACGGGCCGGCCATTGACGGTGAAGCGGTACGGGTCGGTGCTCACGCCGCATCCTCCCGGGCCATTCCGAAGGCCCTGACCAGGGCACGACGAGCCATCACCCCGACGACGTGCCTGCGGTAGGCGGCCGTTCCCCGGTGGTCGTCGATTGGGCGGGCCACATCGGCCACCAGTTGGCCGAACCGATCCACGTCGCCAGCCGTGGGCGGTCGTCCGCCCTCCCAGTCGATACGGCCGCCGATCATCACCTCGGCCTCGGTGGCCCGCAACGGCACCGGGGCCACGGATCCCAGGCCGACACGGACCGTCCGTCCGGGAGGGTCCACCACGAGGGCGAGGGAGGCCACCGAGATGACCATGGCGTTGCGTGGCCCTACCTTCATGAACTCCTGGGGGCCGTGCAGGATCGGGACACTCACGGCGGCGATCAACTCACCGGCGGAGAGGGCGTTGGCCTTGACGCCCACGACGAACTCGTCGAGGGGAAGGTGCCTTACGCCGTTCGACGAGCGGAGTTCGACCACGGCATCCAGGGCGACGAGCACCGGCAGCATGTCGCCGGCCGGCGATGCCGTGGCCAGGTTTCCGCCGATGGTGCCGGTGGCCCGGATCTGCGGTGAACCGACCGTGCGGGCGGCCTGTCCAAGGGCCGGCACGAGGGCGCCGAACCCGGGATCGGCCATCTCCGCATAGGTCATCCCGGCGCCGATTCGCAGGAGGTCCCCCTCGCGGATCCACCCCCGAAGCTCGGGGACCCGGTCGATCACCACCACGTTGTGGATGCTGCGGTCCCCACGGTTCACCTGGACCATGAGATCCGTGCCCCCGGCCAGCACGGTCGCGGTCGGATCGGCGGCCAGGGCCTCACAGGCGTCCTCCAGCGTGCGCGCAATGGTCACCGTCACCTCGTAATGCTGCCGTCTCTCGGCTCTCGCGTCAACATTTTGTCAACTTAGCGGACCTGACTAGGGTTGCATCGTGATCCGGCCCATGCATCCCCTGCTAGAGGCGATCCAGCCGATAGCCGATGCCATCGGCTGCACTATCCTCACTGCCGGGGAACTGGCCGAGTCGGACCTGCCGCTGGTCTGGGAGGGCGAGGTGGTCGGCGGCCTGCGACGACCCGACCTGCACCGTGCCCTGGTCACCCTGCTGACGGCCGCCGAGCACGAGATCGGGCTGCCGTGTGCCGAGATGGACCGGTCCCAGAAGCAGGTGGCGGTAGCGCTGCTGAACGAATGGGGGGCCTTCACGCTCCGGAAGTCTGTCGAGGACGTGGCAGAGGCCCTCGGGGTGAGCCGCTTCACCGTCTACAACTACCTGGAGCGCGCCGAAGCCGACGGCTAGGCGCCACCGGTCGGGACTTCGGCCCCGGTCGCCTCTCCCGACCCGAACCGCCATGGCGGCCACCGGTACGGTCCAGCAGCATGGATGACACCACCCAGCCTGACGACCAACGCACCACCCACCACGATGACGACCTGGCTCGGGTGGACGCCGTCGGGCTGGCCACCATGATCCGCTCCGGAGACCTCTCTGCGGTCGAGGCCGTGCAGGCCACGATCGACCGCATCCAGCGCCTCGACGGAGACCTGAACGCGGTCATCCACCGCCAGTTCGAACAGGCCCTGGAGCTGGCGGCCTCCGACGACCTACCCGACGGGCCGTTCCGAGGCGTTCCGATGCTCATCAAGGACCTCTGGGCCGAGGAGGCCGGCCAGCCCCAGCACGGCGGGATGCAGGCCCTGAAGGACGCCGGGTTCACCGCGGACGCCGACTCGAACCTCGTCATCCGCTACAAGCAGGCGGGCTTCATCAACGTGGGTCGCACCAACACGCCGGAGCTGGGCCTCGTCGCCACCACCGAGCCCCACGCCTACGGGCCCACGCACAACCCCTGGAACCCCGACCACAGCCCCGGCGGTTCCTCCGGCGGAGCCGCCGCCGCGGTTGCCTCGGGCATGGTCCCGGCCGCCAACGCCAGCGACGGCGGCGGTTCCATCCGCATCCCGGCCGCCATGTGCGGGCTGGTCGGCCTGAAGCCATCCAGGGGTCGGATCTCCCAGGGCCCGAAGGAGGAGTGGAGCTTCTCCTGCCAGCACGTCGTGACCCACACGATGCGCGACACCGCTGCCATCCTGGATGCATGCGCCATCCCCTTCCCCGGCGACGGCGTGGTGGCCCCCGACCACGGACGCCCCTACGCCGACCGGGTCGGCACCGATCCGGGCCGACTGCGCATAGGCCTCATGCCGGACAACCACCGGGTCCCCACGCATGCGGACTGCGAGGCGGCCACCCGTCGGACAGCCGACCTGCTGGCCGACATGGGCCACGACGTGACCGAGTCACGTCCCGAGGCGTTCGCTCAGATCGGGGAGCTGAAGGAGCTCGTCTGGGCCTTCAACCTGAACTGGGGCGTGGGAGCCGTCGTGAGCATCGAGACCCTGGGCGCCAGGCTGGGACGCACGATCACGGAAGACGACGTGGAACCCGGCACCTGGTTCCTGGCCGAGCGCGGCCGCGGGATCGCCGCACCGGACTACGCCAGGGCACAGGCCGTCATGGGCACCTGGCGCAGGGCGCTGGCAACCTGGTGGGAGGACTTCGACCTGCTGCTCACCCCGACCACGGCCGCTCCGCCGCCCCGTCTGGGCCAGCTCACCCCGACCGCCGACGACCCGGTGCGCGGCTCGAGGGGATCCATCCCCTACTCGGTGTTCACCGCTCCGTTCAACACCTCGGGCCAGCCTGCCATCTCGCTGCCGCTCGGCTCGTCGAACGGGCTACCCGTCGGGGTGCAGCTGGTCGCCGCCTATGGCCGTGAGGACCTGCTCATCGCTGCCGGAGCGCAACTCGAGGCCGAGGTGCGCTGGTCTGAGGACAGGGCGCCCATCCACGCCTGAGGCGAGGTCAGGAGCCGGGCAGGGAGGACCCCAGAAAGGCCACCCCCGGGAGGTCCTCGAACGCCCCCTGATCGGCCGACACGACCACACGATCCGACGCCGCAGCGGTCGCCGCGACCATCAGGTCGTGGTGTCCCCTTCGTCGACCCGACCGTCGGGTGTGGGCGATCAGGCGACCGTGCTCCCTGGCCACCTCCAGGTCATAGGGAACGACCTCGACGCTTTCGACAATCCGGTCCACGAACGCCTGTCGCTGGGCCCGCCGGTGCTCGGAGGCTAGGTGGACGCCGGTCTCCAACTCGGCGACAGCCACAGCAGGAATGGCTACGTCGTCCTCGTCGAGGATCGCTTCATGGAGTTCCACACCGCCACGTTCCAGGTCAACCAGGAACGTCGTGTCGAGGAGCAACCGGGTCACGAATCGCCCTCGTAGCCGATGAACTCCCGGAGGGAACGCAACTCTGACACCCAGTAGTGGTCGGGAGGCCCCTCGGCGAGCAGGCGTCGCACCGCCGCACCGTTGGGTCGTGGTGGCGCTCCCAGTTGGGCGATGACATGACCGCGACGGGTAATCGTGAAGGTCTCGTCCCTGTGCTCGACTGCGTCCAGGAGGTCAGCGAAATTCCGGGAGGCCTCGGTGGCTGAAATCTCCGACATGGGAATCAGATTATCAGATACGGGGTCTGAACGGGAATAGCCCGCTCGCCTCAGGCGTCGAGTACAGCGGTACCGGCCGACGAGAGGTCCACCACCGGCGGCTCTGTGGACCACGGGAAGTTGATCCACCTGTCGGTATGGCGCCAGACGTACTCGCAGTCGACCGTCGACTGCGGCTTCTGGTACAGCACGGCGGAACGCACCTCGGCCACCTGGGCCAACGCCGTCTCGCGCACCAGGGCCAGGGTGTGGCCGGTGTCGGCTACGTCGTCGACGATGAGGATCCGCTTGTCCCCGAGGTCCACCCAGTCCACGTAGGGCGGGAGGATCACCGGGATGTCCAACCGCTCGTCCACGCCGGTGTAGTACTCGACGTTCATCACATAGAGGTTCTTGACCGCCAGGGCGTAGCCCAGCGAACCGGCCACGAAGAGCCCGCCACGGGCGATGCACAGGATCATGTGGGGCCGGTAGCCATCCTCGGCGACCATCCTCGCCAGCTGACGGACCGCCGTCCCGTAGCCGGTCCAGTCCATCTCCTCCCGCTCGGCCACCGCTGCTCCCATCATGTGCCTGGCGACGCCCGGGCCCGGGCGTCGCTGTGGCCGGGAAACCTACCCCGCGGATCCGGCCCGGTCACCGGTCGGCCGGGGTGCGGTCGCAGGGCTCAGTCGTAGGTGGCGGCGACCCTCCACACGCCACCCTCCAGCACCACCAGGCGGGCGGTCCCGTCGGCCGCCACCACCTGGAGGCGTGCGCTGCGCCTCCGGCGCCTCGGATCCCACCATCGCTCGTCCAGCGGCCACGGACCTGCCCATGCCACCACCCGGTCCCCCGCCCCCGTGGCCGCCGACCCGCCCGGTGCGGGAGGCGACAGCAGCAGGTGCGGTGGTGCCGACAGCACTCCCCGCCCGTCGACCGCCACCATTCGACCGGCTGCGTCGCGGACCTCCACGGTGGCCGGATCCACGTGGACCGCTGCTGGAAGGGGGCCGGGCAGGGCCCCCGGCCACGGTGGCCCATCGGCCCCTGCCGCCACCACCCGGGACGGGTGGCCGGGCCCGTCGCCATCCCTACGGACGAACGGCACCAGGGCCAGGCACTCCCCCGGATCCCGGCCACCCCGCCACTCCGGCACCCGCACCGAGCCGGGCCCCACCAGGCCCTCCACCCGGGTACAGGCCCGGGCCGCCCGCTCGTCGGCCGCCGACGCCCCACCCCAGAACCCCTGCTGGCGGCCGGTGGCCGGCACCACCTCGTCAGGGACCAGGACAAGCCTGGTGATCCCCGACGTGGGCCGGGTCGCCGGTGGCCCGTGGAGCCACCCCTCCAACTGCCATCGCACCCGGTCGGCCACCGCCCCCGGGCCCAGCACGCCCTCGTCCCGCCATCGCCGGGCCAGCCTCTCCCCGTGCTCCGTCTCAGCCTCTATCAGCACCAGGGTGCAGGCCAGGCCGCTATCCGAGAGCCGGCCATGGAGGGCCTCGGACAGAGACCGGGCGGCGAACGCCACCTGGTCGACGCGCTCCACCGGCGGATCGAAGGCCACGGACACCTCCAGGTCCGGCGGTACCGGTCTCGGGTCAGGTGGCCGCCCATCCATCCCGGATGCCAGGCGGTGGGCGTCGCGTCCCTCGGCCCCGAAGCGGGCGACGACGTCGGCGGCGGGCAGGGCCGCGAACGCACCCAGGGTGTCCAGCCCCAGGCGAACCAGGACGTCCACCAGCGCCGGACGCCCCAGCACCGCGACCGGCAGCGGGGCCAGGAAGGCTGGTACCCCACCCGGCGGAACCACCACCGCCCCGCCCCCGTCCACGACCGAGGCATCGGCCGCCCCGGCAGCCAGGCCGGCGGCGAACCTCCCATCGGCCACGCCGATCCCGCACCCCGGATGTCCGGCCGACGATCCCACCAGGTCGTCCAGGGCAGCTACCACCAGCCGGGCGGTCCTACCCACGAGGTTCACCTCACCACCGGAGAGGCGGACCGGGCCCCTCACCCCGAAGGCGCACGACCCCGGACGCCACGCCTCCAGCCACGGGGTGACGTCTTCGAGGGCTGCCGCCACGACCTCGAACCGGCGGGCCTCCCGGGAATCGTCACGCTCCAGCACCCGGACCTCCGGACACCGGAACTGGGCTTCCCGCAACCGTTGTCCCCGGGCCACCCCGGCCTCCCGGGCGGCTGGCGTGGTTGCCACCACCCGACCGGAGGCCAGTACCAGCGCAGGCTGCAGCGGCCCGACCCCCAGGGCCGTCAACGGCCAGTCGGGACACCGGACCACCAGGGTCCGGACACCGGCATCAACGGTCGCTGCGCCGCTCACGCTCCGCCGGTCATCCCGTCCGGGCCGGGCAGCAGCAGCTCCGTGCGGCGACCGGTGGATTCCATACCCCTGCCGGATGCGGTCACGCCCGCCCGACGGGACCACAACCGGCCGTGCCCAGCATCGGGTCCGGTCCAGGTGGCCGCACCCACGACCAGGCGCAGGTCGAGTCGATCGGGCCACGGGCCGGCTCCGAGGTGGAACAGCACCGAACCCCGTTCCCGGCACCGGGCGGCCAGGCGACGGGCGTCGACCGCCCCGACACGGTGCCGGGGCGCCACCATGACGAGGTCGAACGCCCCCACCAGGGTGGCCACCACCGGGCCCCAGCCCGTCGGGTCAGGGGCCTCCACCACCACCAGGCGCTCCATGGCCAGGCCCTGTCCGGCCGCCGCCGCCAGGCCCAGATCGGGGTCCCCGACCACGGCGATCCAGGAACCGGTGGCCGTGGCCCGGACCATCATGGCTATGGCCAGGGAACGGGCTCCCACCCCCGATATGCCGATCGTGATGCCCCGGCGGAGTCCCCCCGGGAACAGCCCGGCGAGGGCCGGCAGCACCGGCAGGGCCCGTTCCACGGCCAGGACGGTGGGTCGGGTCCGGCTGGCGACCTCACCCACCGTGGGCACGGACCGTGGCCGGGACGGCTCAGCGCCAGGCTCGGCCCGTTCCTCCTCCGCCAGGTCGTCGAACGGATCGGGCTCAGCCAGCAGGGAGGCTGGAAACCGGTGGGGTGCGGCCATGTCCCAGTATCGAACATATGTTCGATACTGGCAAGGGGGGCCGTGGCCTCACGACGGTGGCGGGTCGGCGTGCTGGCGGATCCAGGCGTGCATCGCGATGCCGGATGCCACCCCGGCGTTGATCGACCGGGTGGACCCGTACTGGGCGATCGAGCAGACCATCGTCGCCGCCTCCCGGACCTCGTGGGAGAGCCCGGGGCCCTCCTGCCCGAAGACCAGCACGCACCGCTCCGGCAGGGCAGTCGACTCCAACGGCACCGAGCCGGGCAGGTTGTCGATCCCGACAACGGCCAGGCCGGCGGTTGCGGCCCAGGCCACCAGGTCGGCCACGTCCGGATGGTGGGCCACGTGCTGGTAGCGGTCCGTGACCATGGCACCCCGACGGTTCCAGCGGCGGCGGCCCACTATGTGCACCCCGGCGGCCATGAAGGCGTTGGCGTTGCGTACAACCGTGCCGATGTTGAAGTCGTGCTCCCAGTTCTCCACCGCCACGTGGAACGGATGCCGGCGACCATCCAGGTCGGCCACGATGGCCTCACGCAACCAGTACCTGTAGCGGTCCACGACGTTGCGCCTGTCGCCGCCCGCCAGCAGCTCCGGGTCCAACCGGGCGTCGTCGGGCCACGGCTCCGGGTGTGGTCCGACGCCGACCTCGTCAACCACGTTCAGTCCAGGATCGCCTGGTTGACCAGCGCGCGGAGGTCCCAGCGCAGCGACACGTGGGTACCCGACGGCACCAGCTGGGTCATGAAGACCGCATGGATCCCCTCGGCGGGGTCCACCCAGAAGGCGGTGCTGGCCATCCCACCCCAGGAGGCCTCTCCACGTGACGCCATGATCCTCCCGACAACCGGGTCCTCGACGGTGGCGAAGCCCAGGCCGAAGCCGCAGCCGGCGAAGAAGCCCGGGGTGTAGAGGTGGTCTCCGACCTGGTCCAGGTGGGCTCCACCGGGCAGGTGGTTGGACATCATGGAGCGCACCGTCCGCGGTCCCAGGATGCGTGCCCCGTCCAGCTCCCCGCCACCCAGCAGCGCACTGCAGAACCGGTGGTAGTCGCCGGTCGTGGAGACCAGCCCGCCTCCACCGCTCTGCCACGACGGCTCCCTATAGGCGCTCGTGGGCCCGGCGTCCAGCAGGGCCGGTTCCGAGCCCGGTGCGAAGCCGTAGCAGGAGGACAGTCGTCGGACCCGCTCGTCGGGGACCAGGAACGACGTGTCGTGCATGCCCAGCGGTTCCAGGATCCGGGCTGCGAGGCAGTCGGCGAACGGTCGGTCGTCCAGCACCTCGACGACGCGACCCAGCACGTCGGTGGCCATCGAGTACGACCACCGGGTCCCGGGGTGGTGGCGGAGCGGTAGGCCAGCCAGCCTGCTGATCGTGTCAGCCAGGGTTCCCCCCCGTTCCATGGCGCCCAGGCCTGCCCGTCGGTAGATCTCGTCCACCGGGTGCTGGTCCAGGATGGAGTAGCTGAGGCCCGAGGTGTGGCTGAGGAGGTCGGCAATGGTGATGGACCGGTCGGCGGGAACCAGCTCCGGCGCATCGACCGTCCCGCCCACGAACACCTGCGGGTCGGCGAACTCCGGCAGGACATCGGCCAGCGGGTCCCGCAACCTGAGGCGGCCCTCCTCCACGAGCTGCATGACGGCCACCGAGGTGATCGGCTTGGTCATCGAGAAGATCCGCCAGAGGGTGTCGCCGGCTACGGCTACGGCGTTCTCCCGGTCGGCCAGGCCGGCCGTGGAGCGGAGCACGACGCGTCCGTGGCGGGCGACCAGCACATCGGTGCCCACCATGTGACCGTCCTCCACGAAGGCCCCTGCGAAGTCGGCCACGCGCCCGAGGCGGTCTGGATCCATGCCGACCTCAGAGGGATGGACGTCGACCTGCAGCATTTCCATGGTCGCCGAGTCTGGTGCGGAGTCGCCTACGACGCCCCAGCGGGCCTCAGCCGACGGCGTCTGTCAACTCGTCGTCGTCGGGAACCCTCACGCCCTCCACCCAGTAGAGGTAGAGGCCGGCGATGATCTCCTCGATCCCCTCAGGGTCGGAATCGGCGTCGGCCATCTCGAGGGTGACGACGCTGCCGTTCATGTGGACACCGGCGATCCCGCCACGTGCGAACAGCCGGCGGGCCAGCTCGTCGGCCGGCGTGGTTCCCGGAATGTCATCCCCGGCCCGGTAGCGCTCGTGGCCCATGCCGGTCAGGGCGCGGTTGGTCTCGAACCGGACGACGCCGGCACGCGACGACGGCCTGCGGACGACGGTGATCGGCTGTCCCATGGATCGTGAGGCTAGCGGTCGGTGTCGACGCCTCGGTTCGCCTCAGGGTCCGCCGCTCCGGAGTCGGCGACTCCAGCGGCCAGGGCACGGTCGGCCCGCTGCAGGAGGACCGCCAGGCCTATGGACACACCGGCCAGCACCGTGTGTACGACCTTGAAGCCGACCTCGTGGTCGGCGAGCAGCATGCCGGCACCCCGGACACTCCAGAAGGCGATCGTCCAGAGGCAGAAGATCACCACCAGGCGGGTCGAGCCCAGCGGGCGCCGGTGCCAGAGGCCCAGTGGAAGCGTGGCGGTGGCGGCGGCCAGCACCAGGAAGAGGAGGGCGACGACGATCCCCCATGCCCTGTCGCCGCCCGCCAGACCGTCATCGCCGACGAGGTTCCGGATGCGGCCCACCCACACGACGGCCGTCCAGGCCACCAGGAGCCAGAGGAGTCGTACGGAGCGCTGCACGGCTCAGACGGTAGCGACCATGCACCTGCATGGACGAAGGCGACTCAGAACAGGCGTGGCGGGGCTCCGTGCCTGTCGCGGGCCGGCTCGCCGATGGCCGGCAGCCCGTGCATGAAGGACCAGGTCCGACGGTGGTACGTGGTGGCACCCCGCTCGGCCAGGGCGGCCCGGTGAACCGGGCTGGGATAGCCCTTGGACTGGGCGAACCCGAAGCCCGGGTGGCGACGGTCGGCGTCACGCAGGATCCGATCGCGGGTCACCTTGGCCACCACCGAGGCCGCCGCTATCGAGAGGCAGGTGGCGTCACCCCTCACGATGGTGCTGGCCCGTCCACCACCCACGAAGTCCCAATTGCCGTCAAGGAGTACCCGGTCCACGGCGAGGCCGAGGCCGTCGAGAGCCCGGCGGGCGGCCAGGCGTTGGGCGTCGGACATGCCGAGGTCATCGCACTCGTCGTTGCTGGCGTGGCCCACGGACCAGGCCTCGGCCCATCCGGTGATGCGGTCGAACAACGCCTCGCGCTCAGGCTCGGTGAGCATCTTGGAGTCCCGGACCCCGGTGATGCGCCGGTTCCGGTCGGGTACCACAACCCCGACCGTCAAGGGTCCGGCCCAGGCGCCCCTACCCACCTCGTCGAGGCCCGCCACCACCCGGTGGCCCGCATCCCACAGTCCGCGTTCCGCGACCAGCCCCGGGGCCTTTCCCCTCAGGGCCGCCCGCATGCGGCGTCTACCGGCCATGGTCCGACCCTAGGAGAACGATCCACCCTCGGGTGGCGGAGCAATGGGCGGACCGGAAGACGCTCCGGGTGGCGAACCGGGCACCGGTCCGGAGGATGGGCGGGGTGGGGGCACCCGACCCGCCGGGGCGGCCAGCAGGACCTCGCCGGTCGCCTCGACGGTCGAGAAGGCTGTGTCCAGGCCCGGAACACGCAGCACCACGGGTCCGTCGTCGTGACGCTCCAGTTCCCAGAGCAGGGCCGGCCGCTCGCCGTGCCACCGGATGGCGAAGCCGAGGCGGCCGTGCGGCGTGGCCAGGCCGTGCAGCTCGATGCCACCTCCCAACCAGGAGTCCGGCACGTCGACGAGCAGGTCCAGCCCGTCCACCGAGGTACGCGCCAGCCGATCGGCAAGGTGACCCAACGAGGTGGCGGCCGGGTCGGTTGCCACGAGCTCCGGTGGTCCCCCCACCTCGACGAGTCGGCCGGCGTCGACGGCCGCCCTGGCGTCGCCCAGCGCAGCGAACAGATCGGACATCCGTGCGAGGGCCCACCGGGCCGTCGGCGCATCCCCAGCCGACCTGGCCAGGTCCTCCAACTGGATCCCGTCGGTGCCCGTGAACCACCCGGGTTCACGGCCGAGCATCCAGAGCCATGCGGCAGCCACCAGACGATCTCCGGGAGGGCCATCCGAATGGAGCAGGCACTCCACCGCCCTCTGCGGAAGACCCCACCTGCACAGTTCCACGGCCCCGGCAGGGGTCGGGTCAGCCAGCATGAGGTCCACGAGGTTCCGATGTGTCGTGGCCGCAAGGGACTGGTCCGGCAGGTCCACCGTCGCCGCATCGGCCAGATGGCCCACCCACCCGGCCGTGACCCGTTCCGCCGACGGGAACACTGCCGACGGGTTGTCCACCAGGTCGCCTGCGGGCACCGCGAACCTGAGGGCCGAACGGTGGGGCAGGGGGACGACCAGCGCACCGGCAGCGGCACCGATCCTGCACCTGACGGGTTCAGGGGCGGCAATCACCGCCCGGCCACCGGTCACCGTCTCCCAGAGGTCGGCGGCCGCATCCACGATGGCGTAGCGGCCGGGTTCGCGGTCCACGACCAGCGCCGTCCCACCGTCCACCAGGAGGCGGCGGCCATCCACCGAGATGCGCCGTATCGCCCCACCGGGCGCGGCCTGGACGGTCACCGCCACGGCGACCGGAACCGGGGTCTCGTTCAGCAGCTCGACGACGACAGCCGCACCTGACGACCCGCTGGCCAGCGTCGCCCAGGTCGTCGCCACCACGTCGCCACCCGCCACGCGCATGCGGGTGACCAGCACGGGGGCCGGACCCGGGCGGTCCTGGCGCACGGCTGCTTCCACCGCCGGGGCGTACCAGCGGTCCTCGCCACCGATCCACCACTCCACCCGGTGGGAGGTTCCTGACGGATGGATGGACGCCCGGGCGTCGACCACGGCACGGAAGCCGTCGTCGGTACCCAGCCGGGTGCCCACGGGTCCGGGAACCGGAGCGCGACGCCTCCGGAGCAGGTCGGTGAACCGGAACATCAGGTGGTCGCCACCTCGGGGCCGGACCGCCGGGACATGAGCTCCGACCACACCTCGGTGGGCGACCGTCCGAGGTCGAACACCGACCGCACGCCCTCGGCCACCGGAACCTCCACGCCCACGGTGGCGGCCATCTCGCAGGCGACGGGAGCGGTGCGAACCCCCTCGGCAACCTGGTCCATGCCGGCCAGCACGCTCTCCGGCGAAGCGCCGCGCCCCACCTGCTCGCCCACCCAACGGTTCCGGCTCTGGGGGCTCATGCAGGTGGCCATGACGTCGCCCATGCCGGCCAGGCCGGCAAAGGTCATGGGGTCACCCCCCAGGGCGACACCCAGTCGGGTCATCTCGGCCAGGCCCCGGGTGATGAGCGCCGCCCGGGCGTTGTCGCCGGTGTCGAGCCCTTCGGCCATCCCGGCGGCCAGGGCGATCACGTTCTTCAGCGCCCCACCCAGCTCGCAGCCGACCAGGTCGTCGTTGGTGTAGACACGCAACCGCTCCGACGCCAGCAGCCCCTGCAGGGCCGAGGCGGCTGACGGATCGGTGGCGGCGATGACGGTGGCCGCCGATCGCCCCTCCAGGATCTCCCTGGCCAGGTTCGGACCTGTCAGCACACCCACCGGCCGGCCGGGCAGCACGTCGGCCGCCACCTGGCTCATGCGCAGCCCGGTCGAACGCTCGAATCCCTTGGCCAGGCTGATCACGGGCGTTCCGGGTTCCACGGCATCCGCCACCGACTCCAGGACCTGGCGGAATCCGTGGGTGGGAACGCCCATCAGCAGCAGGTCGGCGCCCCGGACCGCCGACCCCAGGTCATCGGTGGCCTCGAGCTGTGAGGGAAGCGCGTAGCCGTCCAGGTAGCGGCGGTTGCCCCGGCCGGCGGCCACGTCAGCGGCCACCTCGGCCCTCCGGGACCACAGCACGGTGGGCACCACGGGAGCCAGCAGGGCGGCAACCGTCGTCCCCCAGGAACCGGCCCCGATGACCGCCACCCTCGACACCGCGCCGCCGTTGGCCATGGCGCAACCCTACGGGCCGGTACCCGGCGCCCCCGGCCCGGAACCGCAGCGCCGCCCGGAGGCGGTACGCAGCGGCGGCTGCCGGCATCGGCCCATAGGCTTCGCCGGTGTCCGGAACCGTGGCTGTGCTGATCCCGGTGAAGGCCTTCGGAGCGGCCAAGGGCCGTCTCGCCGAGGTCCTGGACGGTCAGGCCCGGGCCGACCTCGCACGGAGCATGGCCACCATCGTGGTGGCCGCAGCGGCTCCGCTCCCGGTGACCGTGGTCTGTGACGACGATGACGTGGATGCCTGGGCCCGATCGGTGGGTGCCGACGTGGTCAGGGTCGACGGACCCGGCCTGAACCGGGCGGTGGAAGCCGGAATGGAGGCGCTGGCCGCCGACGGGGTGGCGATGGTGATCGTGGCCCACGCCGACCTGCCACGGGCCACCCGACTGGACCACTGCGCAGGGTTCGACGGAATCACGCTGGTGCCGGACCGGCACCACGACGGCACTCCGGTGGCCGTGGTGCCTACCGGCACGGGCTTCCGGTTCGCCTACGGTCCCGGCTCGTTCGCTGCCCACGTGGCCGAGGCCGAACGCCTGGGGCTGGCCTGGCGCAGCCTGCTGGACCCCGACCTGGCCTGGGACGTGGACGGCCCCGACGACCTGGCGGCGCTGGAGGGCTGAGCTGGACGCCGGGTCAGCGCCGGCTGCGGCGACCCCGGCCGCCACCGGACCCGGTACCCGTGGACGGCTCCCACCGGAACCGTCGGACGGCCACGACGGCGCCGAGCAGGCCCCACGCCGCGATCCGCAGCAGCAGGCCGGGCTCCCACGCCGAGCCGGTCCGGAACGGATCGAAGGCGGCATAGAAGGCCTCCACGAACGGCTTCAACGGAAAGACGTCACCGGCGACGTCCAGCCAGCGGGCCGGATCCGGCACGACCACGAACACGTTGGAGATGAACGCCACCGGCAGGATCGTGGCCTGGGCCAGCGCCGGCGCCGACTGCCCCGACGGAGCGATCGATGCCAGGGCCAGGCCCAGCAGGGAGAAGGAGGCCACGCCCACCACGAAGGTGACCACGGCCGCCGGGATCCTGTCGGCCTGCATCTCGAGGCCGTAGAGGCCGAAGCCGACGGCCAGCATCACCAGCGAGCCGACCACCGCTATGACGACGGCTGATCCGACGATCCCGCCCATGTAGATCCATCGGGGCAGCGGCGTGCTGCGGATCCGCATGAGGACCCCCTCGTCCCGATAGATGGCGGTGGTGATCCCGATGTTGGTGTAGGTGGCCGAAACGGCCGTGAACACCGCCAGGCCCGGGGCGTAGAACTGCGCAGCTGCGACCGCCTCACCGGGGGCCACGTGGATGTCGTCGAAGATCGCCCCGAAGAGGAGCAGGAAGATGAGCGGGAAGGCCAGGGTGAAGAACGCCGAGATGGCCGTCCGCCGGAACAGGCGGTTCTGGTAGCCGACCTGTCTGGCCAGCAGCCCCAGCGACGAGGGGAAGCGGTCAGACACCGGCGAGACCTCCGGCTTCGGGGTCGTCGGGGTCCCCGCCGTGGCCGACGAGGTCCAGGTAGACGTCCTCGAGGGTCGGGCGGTTCACCTCCAGTCCGTCCAGTTCCAGGGAGCGCTCCAGCGCCCACGTGGTGAGGTGGTGCAGGTCGGCTGTGGGAGCCGGAGTCCTGACCTCCAGCATGCCGTTGCGCAGCGAGGCCCGGCCGGTGAGGGCGGACAACAGGCCGTCAACGGTGCCGCTGGCCTCCACGGGGAATCGGACCCGGATCAGCGTGTCGCGATCGGCGCCGCCTCGAAGTTCGTCGGGGGTACCCGTGGCGACCACCCGACCACCCGCGATGACCAGGACGCGGTCGGCCAGGGCCTCCACCTCGTCCATGTAGTGGCTGGTCAACAGGATGGTCTTTCCGAGCGAACGCAGGCCGTCCACCATCTCCCACGCCTGGCGACGGGCCGACGGATCGAAGCCGGTGGTCGGCTCATCCAGGAACAGCAGGTCGGGATCGCCGATCAGGCCGGTGGCCAGGTCGATGCGTCGTTTCTGTCCGCCCGACATGCGATGTGTCCGCCGGTCACCCAGGCCCTCCAGGCCCACAAGGGCCAGCACATCGTCAACCGGTAGGCGCCGCCTGTAGCAGGCGCCGTAGTGCTCCAGCACCTCGCGCACGGTCAGCTCCCGCTCGATCCCGACCTCCTGGAGGACGATTCCGATGCGGTCCCGGAGTTCCCGATCGCCATCGGCGGGGTCCCGACCGAGCACCTCGACCGTGCCGCCGTCCCGATGCCGATGGCCCTCCAGGATCTCGAGCGTGGTCGACTTGCCCGCCCCGTTGGGCCCCAGCAGGGCGAACACCTCGCCCGGTTCCACGGTGAAGGAGAGATCGTCGACTGCCAGCACGTCGCCGTAGGACCTGGTCAGGTTGGAGACGGCGACCGCTGGCACGTCGGCGACCCTACCGGTCGGGTTCGCGGCCTCCGGCGCCACGACCGGTCGGTTGGTTCCGGTTCCTTTGCGCCGCAGCGCCCGCCTGCCAGACTCCGGTCCCATGGAGACAGTTGGCTTCGAGCACATGGTGGACGGCACCCCCGAGGACTACGAGCTGATCGGCCGCGAGCTGGTGGCCCACAAGGCCGCCCACCTCACCGACCACCTGCTGGCCACCCTGAAGGCCATGGCCGGGCCGATGCTGGGCTACCCGGTGGACCGGTTCCACCACAGCCTCCAGAGCGCCACCCGGGCACTACGCAACGGCGAGGCCGACGAGATGGTGGTGGCCGCCCTGCTGCACGACGTGGGTGATCCCATCGCCCCGGAGAACCACAGTGCCGTGGCCGCCGACATCCTGAGGCCCTACGTGGACGAGCGCACCCACTGGATCGTCCGGCACCACGGCGTGTTCCAGGGGTACTACTACTTCCACCATATGGGAGCCGACCCCGATGCCCGGGAGCAGTTCCGGGAGCACGAGTGGTTCGACGACTGTGCCGCGTTCTGCGCCGAGTACGACCAGAACTGCTTCGAGCGGAACTACGACGAGATGGCGCTGGAGGACTTCGAGCCGCTGGTGCGCGAGGTCTTCTCACGCGACAGCCGCTACCCCCTCCCGTCCATGACCCTGGCCTGAGGCGCCGTCACCCGTCCTCCGGCGAGCGTCCGGACGGCCCCGCACTAGGGCTCCAGGACCACCTTGATGGCGCCGGCGGAACGATCGGCGGCCACCCGGAACGCCTCGGGAGCGTCGTCCAGGGCGAAACGGTGGGTGATGACCGCCTCGGACAGCTCGGGAACCGCCGCCAGCAGCGCCGCAGCCTCGTCCACCTCACGCACGTCCGGCCCGTGCCGACCCGAGCAGCCATACATGGACGACGGCCTGAGGCTGACCTCCTTCAGGAACATGGACATGACGTTCGGGATGGCTATCCCGTCCCAGTAGACGCCCGGTATCGACACCGTCCCACCCGGGCGGGCGTGGTCGATGGCCGCCACCAGGGCACTCTCGGTGCCGGCGGCCTCGATGACCACGTCGTACTCACCGGAGGCCGCAGTTCCGGCACCCAGGCGTTCGCCGGCCGCCACCTGGTGGGCGTGGCGGGCTGACAGGTCCACCTCGGCACCCACGTGGAGGGCTGCGGCCACAGCGGTCAGGCCGATGGTCCCGCCACCCACTACCAGCACCCGCTGGCCGGGCTGCACCCCGGCCACGTTCACGGCGTGCACCGACACGGCGATGGGCTCGACCAGGCAGGCGTCGCCCACTGGGACGCCGTCAGCCAGCGGGACGAGGCAGGCCGGGTCCACCAGGATCCGGTCGGCCATGCCCCCGTCCATGGCCAGGCCATAGAGCGCCATGGCCCGGCACTGCTGCTCGGCACCAGCGGCACACCGGTCGCAGGTACCACAGGCCAGCGTGGGCCTGATGGCCACCTCCGTGCCGTCGACGAGTCGGCCCGCCACCTCGTGGCCGAAGGTATTGGAGAGGCCGAATCCGGCCATGTGCAGGTCGGAGCCGCAGATGCCGGCGGACGCCACCTCGACCACCACGCCGTCACCGGTCGGGTCGTCCACCTCGACGACCTGGAACCCCCCGTCAACCGTCCGTACCGCACGCATGGTGCCCCCTTCCCGGTGTCGACCGCCGCGGGCAGACGCCCGCTTTCCGTCGATCCACGATGCGACCGTACGATCCATCCATGGACCCGGGCGAGCCGCGCAGCATCGACCTACTGGACGGCGACTTCTACGTCAGCGATCCGTACCCCACCTACGCCTGGCTCCGCCAGCACGATCCCGTACACCACGACACCGCCAACGACCTCCTGGGGATCTCCCGCTACGACGACATCGTCACCATCGAGCGGGACAAGGCCACCTTCATCTCGTCCGGGACCGAACGCGGCTACCGGCCCAACATCCCGGCCGACCGGTCCATCATCGGGCTGGACGACCCCCACCACACGGTCCGTCGCAACCTGGTGTCCCGTCGGTTCACGCCGCGGGCGGCCGGCCGCTGGGAGGACCACGTGCGCGGCGTGGTCACCGGCCTGATCGACGCCGTGCTGCCGGCCGGCGAGGCCGAGGTCATCTCACAACTGGCCGCACCCCTGCCCGCCCAGATGATCGGGTTGCTGCTGGGTTTCGACGACGAGATGTGGCCGAAGCTCCAGGACTGGTCGGAGCGGACCATCGCCCTGGGCGGCGGGCCCCGCTACCACGACCATGACGGGGTCGCCGCGGCCATCGAGTTCGCCGGGGCGGCCGCAGAGCTCTACGAGGCCAAGAAGCCCACGGTGACCGAAGGCTGCCCCATGGACGATGTCATGACGGTCTGGATCGACCGGGAGCGCACGGGCCTGGACGGGTACGACTTCGGCCTGGACGAGATGATCTCGGACTGCCTGCTGCTGCTGGACGGCGGCGCCGAGACCACCCGGACCGTGATAGCCCGCACGCTCGTCGAGCTGGCACAGCGCCCCGACCAGTGGGCGCTGCTGCGTGGCGGCGCCGACATGACCGTGGCCACCGAGGAGTTCATCCGCTGGGTGACGCCGATCCACAACATGTGCCGGACGGCCGCCATCGACACCGCGGTGGCCGGAATCCCGGTTCGGGCCGGCGACCAGCTCCTCCTCATGTACTCGTCGGCCAACCGTGACCCGTCGCACTTCGAGGACCCCGAGTCGTTCGACGTCACCCGGACGCCCAACAACCACCTGGCGTTCGGCTTCGGCACCCACTTCTGCCTGGGCGCCGCCCTGGCCCGCCTGGAGATCCGGGTCTTCTTCGAGGAGTTCGTACGTCGCATCGCGGACCTGCGCCTGAAGCCGGGAACCACACCGGTGGAGATGCCCAACGCCTTCGTATACGGGCTGCGTCAGGCGCACCTGGAGTTCGACCCGGCCTGACGGCCGGCGTGGCGTCAGTCGTCGGCGGGCCTGTTGCCGGCCATGACGTCGTCGCCCAGCCCCGGGGCGATGAACGACGAGAAGTCGGGCCCGGCCCGCAGGGCCTGGCCGCCGTCCACGTTGATGGCCGTCCCCGTGATCCAGCGCGACTCGGGACCGATCAGGAACCTGGCCAGGGCGCCCACGTCGGACGGCTCCCCGACCCCGGTATCAGAAGCCGGGGCCAGCGGCGTGTTTCGCAGGTAGCTGGCGAACACCTCGCCATCACGCGGCACGAAGTCCATCATCTCAGTGGCTATGAAGCCGGGCCGGATGGCGTTGAACCGCACGTTGGACCGGCCGAACTCATCGGCGGCATTGCGCATCATGGCCTCGATCCCCGCCTTGGCGACCGTGTAGGCACCGAAGTGGGGGTGGTTCTGGTGCCCGGCGATGGACGACATCCCGACGAACGAGCCACCACCGGAGGCCACCATCTCGGGAACCGAGTGCTTCACGCACAGCATCGTGCCGACCACGTTGAGGCGCAGGACCGCCTCGAACTGGGCCAGGTCCTGGACGTTGTACGGCCCGAGGCCCCCGCCACCCCCGGCGTTGGCCACCGCGCCGCGCAGGTTCCCGGCGTTGGCGACGGTTGCGGCCACCGCCGCCCGTACGTCGTCCTCCGACGTCACGTCCGCCACCACGTGGTGCACGCTGCCGCCGTGGCCGGGCCGTATGGCGTCGACCGCATCGGTCAGGCTGGATTCGGTCCTGCCGCAGATCGTTACCACGGCGCCATCGGCGGCCAGCGCCTCCGCACAGGCCCGTCCGATTCCGGTGCCACCACCGGTCACCAGTACCCCGTAGCCCCGCAGTGCTCCATCGGCCATCAGGTCGCCTCCCCCATCGTCATCGGACCCGATCCTTCCACCGGGGGTACCCGGCGACCCATTCGCGTGGCAGGTCAGTCCTCGGAGGGGCCATCCATCAGGTCCATGATCCCGGGGTAGTCCGGGATGGGCCGCAGGGCCCTGTCGGCGTAGGCGAAGGCGACCATGGTGGCGAGGGTGCCGGCCGGCCAGCCGACGGCGAAGCGGATCAGCACGTAGCCGTCCGTCGACGTCCGGTTGAAGAGCCAGATGTCCCACACCGACGTCAGGATCTGGTACACGCCCAGGAACACGGTCAACCGGCCCATCACCTTCAGGTAGAGCGGGTGGGCCCTGGTCTCGGAGCTGAACGGGACGAGCATCGGGGCGTAGCGGGCCAGGACCGGTTGACCCGCCACGACGGTGGCGATGAGGGCTACGCCGACGGCAGCCTTCGTACCGATGCCGATCCCGAAGTACACGGCTTCGGAGTCCGTGAGGATCCCGATGATCGCCCGGACCACCAGGTAGACGACCAGGATCGGCAGGAACCTGCCGACGGACTCCCCCCGGCGACGGCGGTCCACCGCCACCTTGATGCTCCACAGCGTGGCGCCCGCCACCCCCGCACCCAGGCCCCAGATGCGGTTCAGCACCAGGAACAGTGCGATGGGGATGACCGAGTCGAGGGCACGCCCCTTCTGGGAGCCCGACCCTCCGGCCGGCTTCTGGATCACCTTGTACCTGGGTCCGGGTCGGGCCGGCTCAGGATGCCCGGTCGGCTGCATCGGTGGCAGCATCCGGTCGCAGGTCACCATCCGGAACGAGGTCGACGATGCGTCGCACCTCGGAGTAGTGATGGTGGTGGGAGGCTTCGGCGAAAAGGCGACGCCGCTCGACCAGGCGGTCCCCGGTGGGCGGATCCTCCAGGAACCCGAACAGGTCGAAGGCGACCTCCAGGTCCGCGGCGATCGGGGCCCTGCCGAACAGGGCCGCACGCTTCAGCGCCACCCCTACGCAGCCGGCCACGACGTCAGGTATCCGCTCTCCCGCACCCGGGCGTAGACGCCCCACGAACGACCTGGCGAGGCGGAACGCAAAGCCCTGGTCCGGCCCCTGGCTGCCGAGGCTGGTCCCGCTGGGCTGACCGCCCAGGTCCACCACCTCACCGGGGCGACCGGCCCGCCAGGGGCCGAGCCGACGCAGCGGACCGGAGTATGCGGGATCGGCGGAGCGGACCGCAGGCGTTGGAACGTGGGAGGGAGCTGACACGTTGCCAATTCTACGGGCGAGGATCGGTTCAGGCCCACCCGGTCGTCGGATCGGGACGGTCCCCGGCGGGAAGCCACATCCAACCGAAGCTCTCGCGCGTGCCGGTCTCGTTGAAGCCCGGGTCCCCCTCGAAGCGGACGGGGGTGGTCGAGTCGTCCAGGATCCGTGCCCTCCTGGCAGGCCCACCGGCCGCCGCCGCGGCCAGTACCCCGGCGGCCGTCCCATGGGAGGCCAGCCTCTGGAACATCGCAATGGTCGGGCTGATCATCGTGAGCTGACCGTCACGCCACCGTTCCAGCACGTCGATCGGCCTGCACCACTCGGCGTGCACCGCCTCACGGCCATCCACCACCGGCTGGACGTCGGGGTCAACGGTGGCCACGAAGAAGTACGTGTCGTACCTCTTGATGCTGGGCATGGGCGTCACCCAGCGGGACACGGCGTGGATGCCGGACAGGTCCAGCCTCGTGGCACCGTCGTGGACCAGGTCCGCCAGGCCGACCCTCCCCGCCTCCAGGTCGTGGCGATGCGCCACCATGCGGGCAGCCAGCCCCGGATCAGTGGTTCCGACCGCCACGCCGACCTCCTCCACGGTCTCGCGGACCGCCGCCGTCCAGTACCCCAGGCCATCGGCCACGCCCAACCGCTCCGCCGCCGTGGCCGCCGTGAGTCCGGTCACCAGCGACGGCCAGCGGGGATCGTGATCGCCGACATCCACCGCCCCACCGGGAAACAGCGTGTGTCCGGCCACGAAGGTCGAGGAATCGGTCCGACGCAGGGTGAGGACCTGCAGGTCCGGGCGGTCGGCGACCAGCAGGATCGTGGCGGCCGACCTGATCGGCACCCCATCCACCGACAGCTCGTGACGTGGAGTACCGGTGTCCCGAATTTCGCCCCGCCCGTCATCCATCGCCCGAGGCTACGGCCACTCCCATCGCGTCGACCCCATCGGTCCCGCCATCCGGACCCGGCGAGGGGGAGCCGCGAAGGGCAGCGGCGAAGGGGACCGTCGACCGGGCACCTAGGGTGCCGGGGTGTCCGATGGAGCCAGCACCGAGGCCCTGGTCGCGCCCCCCAGCCGACCGGTCCCCGCCGACCTGCTGGCCGGGCTGAGCGTGGCGATGGTGCTGATCCCCCAGTCGATGGCGTACGCCGAGCTGGCAGGCCTGCCATCCCACATCGGGCTGTTCGCATCGGCGCTGCCTCCGATCCTGGCCGCCCTGTTCGCCTCCTCGCCGTACCTCCAGACGGGGCCCGTGGCGCTCACCAGCCTGCTCACCTTCGGTGCCCTTGCCAGCCTGGCCGACCCCGGTAGCGCCGACTACGTGGCCCTGGCCGCCCTGCTGGCCCTGATGGTCGGCGTCACCCGACTGCTCCTGGGAGTGTTCCGCCTGGGCGTGGTCACCTACCTGATGCGCGACCCGGTGGTCGCCGGCTTCACCTCCGCCGCGGCGATCCTGATCCTGGCCTCGCAGCTCCCGAAGGCCCTCGGCACGGCGACGCCCTCCGGAGGGGTGCTCTGGCGGGCCGGTTGGTCGCTGGGGCATCCCGGCGGATGGGAGATGGCGTCGCTGGCCATCGCCACCACGACGGTGCTGCTCGTGCTGGCGGGTCGCAGGGTCGTGCACCGGATGTTTCCCGGTGCCCTCATAGCGGTCGGTGGCGGCGTCATCGTGAGCCGGCTGACCGACTACGCAGGGCCGGTGGTCGGCGACGTTCCCACGGGCCTTCCCTCCCTCTCGCTGGACCTCCCCTGGGGGTCGACCGGCTCACTGCTGGTCGGGGGAATCCTCATCGCCCTGGTCGGCTTCGCCGAGCCTGCATCCATTGCCCGGGTATTCGCCGACGAGGACGGCCAGCGGTGGAGCGCCAACAGGGAGTTCGTGAGCCAGGGGGTGGCCAACGTGGCCGCCGCCGTCTCCGGGTCCTTCCCGGTGGGCGGATCCTTCAGCCGCTCCTCGCTGAACCGGCTGGCCGGAGCGCGCACCCGCTGGTCGGGAATGGTGACGGGAATCACGGTGCTGGCCTTCCTGCCGTTCGCCGACGTGCTGGCACCACTCCCGCGGGCCACCCTGGGTGGGGTGGTCATCGCTGCGGTGGTCGGCCTGGTGAAGCCCGGACGACTCATGCGAATGGCGCGGATCTCACCGACGGACGCCGTCGTGGCCTGGGTCACGTTCTTCGCCACCCTCGCCCTCAGCCCGCGGGTCGAACAGGGGGTCCTGGTCGGAATCCTGGTCTCGCTGGCCGTCGGCCTACGCCGCCGGCGTGCCTGAGGCCGGTCGGATCAGGCCCGTAGCCACGCCTCGGTGAGGGTCGCCACATCGGTGAGGGTCGACACGTAGGCCAGGGTGTGGGCCAGCACCTGGTCGCCGTAGCCCTCGGCGGTGGCCACCGAGCCGTCAGTCGGGACCACGACCTGGAAGCCCGCGTTGACGAGGTCGAAGACGGTGTTGGGGATGGCCAGGTTCAGCGTCACGCCCACTACCACGACGGTGGTGGTGCCCTCGTTGCGAAGCATGGCCGAGAGCCCTGAACCCGAGTCGGCCGAGAGTCCGTGGGACCGTGGAAGGACCACGTCCACATCCGGGTCGAGCCCCAGCTCGGGTGCCGGCTGCACGGCCGGCGTCCCGACCAGCTGCTGCACGTCGGCCTTCCTTCCCGCCGCGAAGAGCCGGGAGTTCCGGTTGCCGCCCCACAGGTCGGCCCTCGAATGGAACGTGGAGTGGACGACCCTCACGCCGGCCGAGCGGGCGGCCACGGCCAGGCCACCAAGGCGGGGCAGCAGCCCGGCGGCGGCCACGGCGTCAGCTACGGCGGGCATGCTGGACTCCGGACCCACCACGCCGTTCTGGCACTCCACGATGCACAACGCCGTGTGGTCCGGAGCGACCAGTTCCTGAAGATCCATCCTCGACTCCGTTTCCCGTCCGCCCCGGAGGTCTCCGGGGCACCTACTCGTACTTCGTGCCCGACTCGCGTAGGACGTCCAGCCAACGCTGCCCGGCGTCCGGCGCCAACTCCCCAGGACGGTAGGTGACGTGGTGCAGGATCCCGCTCCACCCGAAGGTCCCGTACCTCTCCCGGATCGTCCATGAGACCGGCGAACGCCTGTCGATGCCCACGTCTATGCCCTGGAACGGCGCAATGGCGGTGAGCGCCGGCAGGTCCCGGGCACCGGCCACGACCGTTTCGTCCACCCTCAAGTCCACGTGCACGGAAAGGTTCCCCACCGCCTCGACCGCCAGGATGATCGAGGAGGTACCGGCAGCCAACGGGCCGCCGTCCACCTCGGTCATGCAGCCGTAGCCGTTCCACGCCAGGAGCAGACGGCCATCCACCACGTAGAGGGCGTAGCCGCCACCCTGGTCGCCGTGGGCCACGAGCGTGCCGCGGTCGCCGTCGGCCACCTCCAGCGAGACCTCCACCTCGAAGGAACGGGAGTTGACGAGCTGCAGGGACCGGTAGCGCTCGGTGGTCGGGCTGCCGGGCCTGAAGCGGGCCTCGGCCTCCGTGTCGGCGTTCCACGGTGGCCTCAGCAGGTTCTTGACGTTGTTGCCCTCGTCCAGCGGAAACACCTGGTTGGCCCAGGCGGCCCGCTCCCATGCCTCCACCAGCTCGGCCACCTTCTCCGGGTACTCGTCGGCCAGGTTCCTGCTCTCGGTCGGATCCTCCACCAGGTTGTGGAGTTCCCAGACCTCCTCGCTGAACGGCGTGCGGGCCTTTCGGCAGACCACCGCCGACCAGCCGTCGCGGTACATGCCGCGGTGGCCCGCCTGCTCGTAGTACTGCTCGGGATGGGTGCTTGCCGCCGAGACATCGCCCATCGAGGCCGTGAAGCTGACACCGGCCGGGGCCGGCACCGGCCTCCCGCCCTTGCTGGTCGCCATCTCCACACCGACGAGGTCCAGGATGGTGGGCAGCAGGTCGGTGACGTGCTGGTACTGGCGTCGGATCCCACCCCCGTCCGGCAGTCCGGACCCCTTCGAGATGATGAGCGGTACCTGGTGACCGCCCTGGTGGGTGTTGATCTTGTAGAGGCGGAAGGGAGTACCCGAGACCATTGCCCAGCCCGACGGGTAGTGGGGCAGGGTCTGCGGTCCGCCCATCAGGTCCATGCGCGAGTGGTCCAGTTCCACGGAGTCCAGGCGGTTGGCGCGCGTCTGGCTGAGGAGGGTACGGAAGTAGGCCGACGTGCCGTTCTCCAGCCCCTCCCGGCTGCCGCCGTTGTCCGAGGTGAACACGACGATGGTGTTCTCCCATTCACCCATCTCCTCCAGACCCTCACGGAGGCGGCCCAGGTTCTGGTCGACGTTGTCGACCATGCCGGCGAAGACCTCCTGGTACCGGGCGAACAACTCCCTCTCCATCTCGGAGAGGTCGTCCCACGCCTTCACGGCGTAGTTCTCCTCGGTGTTCCGGGGTGGCAGGACAACGTCGTCGGCCATGATCCCGAGTTCCTTCTGACGCTCGAAACGTCGGCGGCGAACCTCGTCCCAGCCCGCCTCGTAGAGGCCCCGGTATTTTTCAATGTCCTCGGACTTCGCCTGCAGCGGGGCGTGGACCGCCCCGTGGGAGAAGTACAGGAACCACGGCCGGGTGGGGTGGCCGTCCCGGAGTTGGCGGACCATGTCGAGGGCCCGGTCGGTCAGGTCGTCCGTGAAGTAGTAGCCCTCCGGATAGTCGTCGATGTCCAGGGCCCGGTTGTCCTCGTAGAGGCGGTGCGGCTGGTGGAAGTTCGTGAAGCCATCCAGGATCCCGTAGAAGCGGTCGAAGCCCTTCTGGCACGGCCAGCCGTTCCTGGGGCCGGCCTCGGTGAGCTGCGAGTCCGGGCAGAGGTGCCACTTGCCGACCATGAGCGTCGACCAGCCGGCATCCCGGAGGACCTCGCCCATAGTGACGGCGTCGTCGCGGATGGACGCTGCGTAGCCGGGGAAGCCCGGCTCCATGTGGCACACGGTGCCCACGCCGGCCAGGTGGTGGTTCAGCCCCGTGAGCAGGGAGGCCCGCGTGGGCGAACACATCGGGTTGACGTGGAAGTTGGTGTAGCGCAGGCCCTCGGCGGCCAGCCTGTCGATGTTCGGGGTGTCCACCTCGGAGCCGTAGCACCCGACGTCGCTGTACCCCAGGTCGTCCACCAGCACCACCAGCACGTTGGGCGCACCATCCGGAGCCGTCGGAGGCTGGGGCCAGTCCGGCGTCGACGTGGACATGATCCGACCGATCTCGCCCCCGAAGCCCGCGTACGCCTCGGTCGGGTCGGCCTGCGCGTCGCTGCTGGTCATTTGGCTCCCACCCGGTGCTTCCGGTACGCCGATCCGACCGTCAGGCCGCTGCCGAAACTATCCCGGGCACGGGTCACCGGCGAAGATCCCGATCGGTGAATCGCCGCATCCGGCGGACCGGCACGAGCATGAGGACGCACACCAGGGCCATCAGCAGGAGTGCCCCACCGAAGCCGGCCGAGGTATCGGCCACCCGGCCCAGCACCAGGGGTCCGGTCACACCTCCTATCTCGGCAACGGCGAACCAGAGGCCGTAGGCGACGCCGGTGTTGGACGGCTCCACCGCGTCGGACTCCATGAGTGCCACCAGCACGAGCGGCATCATGGCCGCACGCAACCCGGCCATGGCCACCGGAATCGGATCCAGCACGGTCGGCAGGACGACCACCGCCGCCACCCCCACAGCCACCGCCACCAGGATCATCGCCATCGCCGAAGGCAGCCGATGGCGTTCGGTACGACGTGGAACCACCAGGGAGGCGACCACCCCCACGAGGCCACCCAGCGCAACCCAGTTGGCGGCCGCCATGGCCGAGAAACCGCTGTGCTCCCTGAGGACCTCCGGCATCCAGCCGCCCAGGCCGTGGCCTATGAACATCACACCGAGGCCCAGTAGGAGGACCAACCTGAACTCGGAACTCGCCAGGAGGCCCTTTCGTCCGATAGCGACGGACCCGCGAGGTGGCACCACGGCCATGGGCGGCTCGGGTGCACGGCCTGAGACGACCAGCCATACACCCATCGCCACGACCATCGCCCCCGTCTCGATGACGACGGTGGCCCGCCACGAGCCGGTCAACGGCATCAGGACCGAGTTGGAGAACACCAGGGTCGCCATTCCACCGATCGCCGGCATCGTGCTGTAGATGCCGATGGCCAGACGGCGTTCCCTCTCCGCCCCGAACCACAGCCCGACGGCCTTGGGAGCACCGGCCGAGACGAGCGGGCCACCCACCCCGAATAGGGCAATGGCCAGCCAGAAGCTTCCGAAGCCGGTGGCAGCCGCCCGGACCAGACCACTCGCCGTCACCACGATCGCCCCGAGGAGGATTCCGTGGTGGATGCCCAACCGGTCGATGAGGCGGCCGCCCACGGGTGCGCTGACTATGTAGACCACCTGCCATGCGCCCAGGGCCAGACCCATCGAACCACGGCTCAGGCCGAGGTCGGCCCGGACCTCTCCGACCAGTGGCGGGATCGACATGGCCACCACCCCGAATGCGAAGTAGACGCCACAGATACCCGTGAACAGGACCCACCTGTACGGATGGTGGTGGGCCTCCACGATGGTCACCTGTCGATGCTCCCACGGAGTCCTCCACCGGGCCTGATCCGGCTCGAACCCGGCGCCGGTCCCCGATCCGGCGGCTGCATCTGCGAGCCTGTCGGGATGGACGAACTCCGGTGGACCGCCGACGACCAGTTCACCGCCGGGTTGGACAGGCCCATCCTGGTCGTGGCCTTCCGTGGGCTCTTCGACGCCGCCGGATCCGCCACCTCCGCTGTGGAGTGGCTGGCCGAACGCCTCGACAGCATGCAGGTGGGCGACGTGGACCCGGAGACGTTCTTCGACTTCACCCAGGAACGACCGGTCGTGGAATTCGACGAGCACGACGTACGCCGGATCCGATGGGCGTCGAACCGCGTGCTGGCCGTCCGCACGGCCGACGGTCAACGCGACATCGTGCTGGTCTCCGGAATCGAACCCCACCTCCGGTGGCGCACCTTCACCGAGGCCCTCCTGGAGGCTGCCACCCGGTCCGGATCACGGTTGGTCGTGACCCTCGGATCGATGAGCGGCATGTCTCCCCACACCCGGCCACCGGCGGTCACCGGCAGCTCCACCAACCGGGAGCTGGCCGACCGACTGGGCCTGGACCGGCCCTCCTACCAGGGCCCCACGGGTGTGGTCGGCGTGCTCCATGACACCCTCGACCGGGCCGGGATCCCGGTCATATCCCTGCGGGTCTCGGTCCCCTACTACCTGCCGGACTCCCCCAACCCCAAGGCGACCCGTGCCCTGCTGCGCCGATTCGAACAGGTCAGCGGGATAGACACCGCCCACGCCGATCTGGACGGCCCCGCCGCCGAGTGGCAGTCACGCGTCGAGCTGGCCGTCGCCGGAGATGCCGAGGTGCGCGCACACGTGCGGCGACTGGAGTCCCAGGTGGACCAGAGCGAGGACCTCATGGCCCGGGGCGACGACCTGGCCGCCGAGCTGGAGGCATTCCTGCGCGAGCAGGACGCGCCACCCGACGCCTGAATCCGGCGATACACCTGGTCGATAGCGCCCCACGAGTGCCCGACGACTGGCCGCTGCGGGCCGGATCAGGCCAGACTCCCGCAATGGAACCTTCCCAGCACCTTTCCGCCATCCGGGACGAGGGCCGTGCCCTGCTGGCCGCCGTGGCCAATGCCCCGGATGCCCGCATCCAGCACTGCCCCGACTGGGACAACACCGGCCTCGCCGATCACATGCGCAACGTGTGGGGGTTCATGGCGGCCCAGGTCTCGGCAGCCTCCCCGGATCGACCGGCCCGACCCGATCCCGACGATGCCTCGACGCCGGACCAGACACTCGACTCGCTGCTGGACATCCTGTCCGGTGCCGAACCCACGGCGCCGGCATGGAACTGGTGTCCCGAGGAAGGCCGGACGGTGGCATGGATCCTTCGCCGGATGGTGCACGAGACGGCCATCCACCGCTGGGACGCGGAGAACGCCGCTGGCGATGCCGAACCCATCGACGCCGACCTGGCGGCCGACGGCATCAGCGAGGCCCTGGATGTCGCCTGGAGGTACCAGATGAGGGGACCCACGACCGGCTACCCGGAGGAATCCCTCCACCTGCACCGGACCGACGGGCAGGGCGAATGGCTGCTGACCGTCGTGGACGACGTGCTGAATGTCACCAACGAGCACGGTAGGGGCGATGCCGCGGTGCGGGGCACGGCGTCGGACCTCGCCCTGTTCATGTGGAACCGCCGCCTGCCCGGCCTCGAGTACTTCGGCGACGAAGCCGTGGTCGAGGCCTGGCTGGCCATCAGTCCCTGACCCTGGCCATCACCCGGGGCCTCAGCCGGTGGGCCGACTCCAGCCCGGTGGGCGGGTCAGCCCAGCTCGGTGCCGACGATCCCCACGAACGAGACCATCTCGCCCGGGTAGCCCCCGAGGTTGTGGATCAGCGCCATGCTGCGATCGGCGAGCGTGGAGATCCGTCGCTCCACCGGCGCTTCGCCCCGAAGCTGCAACCAGGCCTCGTAGTACATGCGCAGGCCGCTGGCGCCGACCGGATGGCCGAAGCTCTTCAGGCCGCCGTCCGGGTTGACCGGTAGGTCTCCGTCCAGGGCGAAGGTGCCGTCCAGGACCTCGCGCCACGCGGTGCCCCGATCACAGAAGCCGAGGTCCTCCATCAGCACCAGCTCGGTGGGCGTGAAGCAGTCGTGGACCTCGGCCATGGCCAGCTCGGTCCGCGGGTCGGTGATGCCGACCTGGGCGTACGCCTCGGCAGCGGCGGCGGCGCACTCCGGCAGCGTGGTGAAGTCGAACTCCGGGTCCACCAGCCCACTGCCGTTACCGGCCACCAGCGAGAGGGCCTTCACGTACAGCGGTGCATCGGTGTAGTCCGTCGCCCGGTCGGCAGCCACCACGACGGCGGCCGCCGCGCCGTCGGCTACCCCTGCACAGTCGAACACGGAGAGCCCACCGGCCACTGCCGGCATCTCGCAGATGGCCTCGGCCGAGGTCTCGCGTCGGAACTGGGCCAACTCGTTGCGTGCCCCGTTGAAGTGGTTCTTCTCGGCGATCTTCGCCACCACGTAGCGCAGCTCCTCGGCGTCCACCCCGTAGCGCTCCGCGTAGGCGGGGAGGATGAGGCTGAACATCGCCGCCGCCGTGAGCGTCCGGTTGGTGCCGTCGGTGGGGATGGGGAAGGCGTTGAGTCCCTGGTAGCCACCGTCCTTGACCTTCTCGGCGCCAATCGCCACCGCCACGTCGTAGGCCCCTGACGCCACGGCGTAGCAGGCCTGCCTGAGGGCGTCGGACCCGGTTGCGCAGTAGTTCTCGACACGGGTCACCGGCTTGTCGGCCAGCCGCAGCGGCGTGGCCAGCGAGATACCGGAGGCCGAGGACTGCGACGTGCCGTACCAGTAGGCGTCGATGTCATCGGCGACCATGCCGGCAGAGGACAGCGCCAGGCCGTGGGCGTCGATCAGGAGGTCGTCCAGGGAGGAGTCCCAGTGCTCCCTGAACGGCGTGCAACCCATGCCGACGATCGCCACGCGGTCCCGTATGCCGTGTGAGGCCATGTGGACTCCAGTCCCCTCGTGCCGGCTCAGCCCCGGAGGGGCCGGCCCTTCCAGAAGTAGTTGTGCAGGCCGTCGGACGTGGACAGGCGTCGGAAGGTCATCTCCACCCTGTCGCCGATCGCCACAGCCGTGGGGTCCACGTCGGTCAGCTCGATCGGCATCCGGCCGCCACCGTCGAAGTCGACCACGGCGAACACCACGGGTGGGCTGGGCGAGTGGGCCAACCGGTCAACGGTGAAGGTGGCGACGGTGCCGATGGCATCGGCCATGGGCGTCGGGTCCATGTCGTCGACGGTTCCACCGGAGATCCCCACCCGCGATGGCGGGAGGTGGGTGATGCCGGTGGTCCGGTCCGTGGAACCCACGAAGCCGTGCTTCCAGTCGGTCCTACGCAGGGCTGCGGGCGCCGAGGTGCGGTTCGGCCCCGGGCGGTTGGGGGGCTGCACCTGGAGCAGGCCACGCCACGCCAGGTAGCGGGCGTAGGCCACGTCGGCCCTCTCGGCGACCTGGTCCGCCACCGACCGCTCCGGTCGGCCGGCCGACAGGGCGTCGGTGGCCCGGAAGAAGAGGACCTCGCAGCCGTCGGCCAGCACCACCAGGGCGACCACGTCTCCGGGTTGGGCCGTGTCCAGGACGTCGGCCAGCAGCAGGGCCGGGTGGGCGGCTCCGGCGTTGCCGACCGTCTCGGCCCTGTCACCGGCAATGGCCACGCCGAGGCCGGATGCGGCCTTTCGGGTCGCACGGGCGTGCAGTCCGGTGACGGCTGCGACAGCCACGTCGTCGGTCGTCAGCCCGGAGGCCGCCAGCGCATCGGCCCAGGCCCTGCGGACCAGCGGCAGGTAGGCCTGCTCGCCGAAGCGGTCCTCCCAGTTGCGGGAATGGTCGCTACCCGGCGTGCGCCAGCGGTCGGTGAACTCGGCGGTGGTCGAGGCTCCGCCCAGGTACCCGGCCAGGAGTGGGCCGTCCTCGGAGCATCCGACCAGCATGGCGACAGCGGCGTCGCCGCCACCACCGTCCTCCGGCCCGGTGGGCAGGCTCACCCGGATGTCGGAAGCCACCACGAGCGTCCTCGCCGGACCGTCCAGTGCCGTTCGCAGGGCGCCCACGGCCGAGCGTGAAGCCCCGCCGAAGTCCAGCGCCGGAACCGATGCATCCAACCGGAGCGCTGCGTGCATGACGGTGGCGTTGGTCTTGTCCAGGTACGCCGGGGCGACGGTGGAGAACCACAGGGCCTGCGGTGCGGGTACGCCGCCGGCCAGGGTCCGCCGGGCGGCCTCCACCCCCATGGTGGTGGTGTCCTCGTCGTAGGACGCCACCGACCTGTGCCCGCGTCCGCCACCGGATCCCATCACCTCGCCGATGGCCGAACGGGCCAGCCGGTTGTACGGCAGGTGGACGCCGTAGGCGAGGATTCCCCTGCTGCCGCTCATGCTCCCATCCTGCTCCGCTTTCCGTCCTGTGGGTGACCACCAGTTCCTGACGGTCCGTCAGAAACGATCCTACGAGGTGGCGCCCACGACGCCGACCCCGGCCGCCTGCCCGTGCCTCCCGAGGGGACAGCAGCGCCCGCATCCGATACGTTGAGGGCCTGACACACCGTCAGATTCAGCACCACCCGACTGGACCGGAAACCCCGACCACGCATGGACTTCGACTTCTCACCCGACCAGCAGGCCTTCGCCGTCCAGGTCGAGGCGTTCCTGGACGCCAACGACGACCCCGACGTGTTCGACCCCACTCGCGAGAACATGGCCCAGATCGTCGACACCCCGAAGCGCAGGGCCCTGATGCGAAAGCTCGGCGAGCAGGGCTGGCTGGGCATGACCTGGCCGAAGGAGTACGGGGGCAAGGAGGGCGAGGGCATCTACGAGTACATCCTGAACGAGGCCCTGGCCGCACGGGGAGGACCCCAGATCGGCAAGGGCGTCGGGATCATCGGCAAGACCCTCATAGCCCACGGTTCGGAGTTCCTGAAGGAGGAGTTCCTACCGAAGATCCTGGCCAACGAGGTCGAGTTCGCCGTCGGCTACAGCGAACCCGAGGCCGGATCGGATGCCGCTGCGATGAAGCTGAAGGCCACCGAGACCGACGGCGGCTGGATCCTGAACGGCCAGAAGACCTGGACCACCTCGGCCCACTTCGCCGAGTGGTACTGGGTGGGCGCCCGCACCGACCCGGACGCCCCCAAGCACTTCGGCATCACCCTGTTCCTGGTGCCCATGGACCACCCGGGAATAACCGTCCAGGGCATCATGACCATGGGCGACGAACGCACCAACGACGTCTTCTTCGACGACGTGTTCGTACCCGACGAGTACGTGGTGGGCGAGCTGAACCACGGCTTCCGGTACATCTCCCAGGCCCTCGACCTGGAGCGCTTCACCATGTTCACCTTCTCCCCGGTGAAGCAGCGCCTGGACCTGCTGGTCGACCATGTGCGAACCGCCACCCGGGACGGCGAGCCGCTGAAGGACGACCCGAAGGTGCGGGCCCGGATCGCCAGGTTGGCCACCACCGCCGAGGTGGCCCGCGGCATGGGCCTCCGGGTGGTCGACGCCTCTATGAGGGCGGAGTCCGACGGTGGCAACCCGCCGACCATGGAAGCCTCGGAGTACAAGCTCTTCACCACCGAGTTCTCCAAGCGGCTGGCCGACGCCTCCATGGACCTGGGCGGGCCCGGCACACAACTGCGGGTCGGCACCGAGGAGGCGCCGATGGCAGGGCGGGCGGAATCCACCTACCGCTACACGGTGCTGGACACCATCGGCGGTGGCACCTCCGAGGTGCAGAAGAACATCATCACCCGACGGGGCCTCGGCCTCCCCAAGAACTTCTAGGCGACCCCGCATGCCCGATCGCCCCCTCCTGGATGGGATCACCGTCCTGGACCTCGCCTCGGTGGGACCGGCCGTGCGCGCCTCGCGCTGGCTGGCCGACTGGGGAGCCGACGTGGTCAAGGTCGGGCCGGTCCCGAAGGACGCCGGCGTCCAGATCGTGCCCCCCGCCTACGCATACAGCGCCCAGCGGGGCATGCGCCGTGTGCTCCTTGACCTCAAGTCCGACGGCGGCCGGGGCGCCTTCCTACGCCTCGCTGCAGACGCCGACGTGGTGATCGAGAGCTTCCGACCCGGAGTCGTGGACCGACTCGGCATCGGCTTCGACGACGTCTCGACGGTGAACCCCGGCATCGTCTACTGCTCCACCACCGGCTACGGGCAGACCGGCCCGCGGTCCGGCTGGGCCGGCCACGACCTGAACTACCTGGCGGTCGGCGGCTACCTGCACTGCTCGGGACGCGCTGCGGGCGGCGGCCCCGCACTGCCGGGAGCCACCATTGCCGACAGCGCCGCCGGGGGCCTCCACGCCGTCGCCGCCATCTGTGCCGCCCTGGTTGCCCGGGCAACCACCGGGGAGGGCACCTACCTGGACGTGTCCATCGCCGACGGCGTGCTGTCGCTCATGTCCCTGGCGGTGGACGAGTACCTCGCGGAGGGCACCGAACCGGGCCCCCGCCACGGCCTGCTGACCGGCCGCTACGCCTGGTACGACCTGTACGAAGCCGCCGACGGTGGCTGGTTGACCGTGGCAGCCATCGAGCCACGGTTCTTCGCCAACCTCTGTCGGGCACTCGGAGCCGAACGGTGGCTGGACCACCAGTACGACGATGACGCTGTCGACGCCATGCGGGTCGACTTCGCCGCAGCGTTCTCCACCCGCCACCGGGACGACTGGGCCGCAGAGCTCGGACCTGCCGACACCTGCGTATCGGCCGTCCTGGAGATACCGGAGGTGGTAGCCGACGAGCAATTCGGTGCACGGGGCAACTTCACCGAGGTCACCCATCCAACCGCCGGCACCATCCGCCAGGTGGCCGCTCCGCTGGCAGGCCAGGTGGATGCCTCCACCCTGGAGGTCCGTGACCAGTCGATTCCCGACACCGACCGGATCCTGGCCCACGCAGGCCTCAGCGCCACGGAGATCGGCGAGCTCAGGGACGTGGGGGCCATCGCATGAGCAACACGGTCCACGCAGGAGAGCCGATGCCCATCCCCGCAGCGGTGACCGACCTCATAGGAGTCACCCAGTACGCCGAGGAGGGCGGATTCCCGGTCGAGCACGGCTACGTCTGGACGACGTGCGCCGCCGTGGAGAACGGCAACCCGCTGTTCTGGGACGAGGACGTGGCCACCGCCATCACAGACGGACCCATAGCGCCACCCACCATGCTCTCGGTCTGGTTCCGGCCCCACCACTGGTCGCCGGGCCGCACCGAACCGGCCGTCCCGCTCCAGGCCCACTTCGACCTGAAGGCCGCCCTGGACCTCCCCGAGGCGATCATCTCGTCGAACACCAACACCTTCCACGAACCGGTCCGCATCGGCGACCGGGTGAGGTCCCGGCAGGTCCTCCGGTCGGTCAGCGAACCCAAGACCACGAAGCTGGGCAGGGGCCGGTTCTGGACCATCGACGTGGAGTACCTGAACCAGGACGACCAGCTTCTGGGCGTGGAGTCGTACACGGCCTTCGGGTATCGACGACCTGCCGACACGGACCAGGCCTCCGGGGACTCCGCATGAACGCCCCGCTGCTGCTCCTGGGCGACGTGGCCGTCGGCGACACGCTGCCGGGCCTGGACCACGACGTCACCGCCACCACGGTGGTCCTCGGCGCCCTGGCATCCAGGGACTGGCGCCCGATGCACCACGACCGTGACTTCGCCATCAACCGCAACGGCACCCGGGACATATTCCTGAACACCCCCAACCAGGCCGCCTGGTTCGAGCGCTACGTGACCGACTGGACCGGACCCACCGGTCGCCTCGGCCGGATGACCTTCCGCATGAACACGCCGGTGTTCCCCGGTGACCTGATGTCCTTCAACGCCACGGTCACCCTCGTCGGCACCGACGACGCTGGCTGCGGATGGATCAACCTGGACGTGGCCCTGATGGTGGGCGACGTGGTCGCCACGACGTGTGCCACCCGCGTGGCCGTCCCGGTGGACGGTCAGGACAATCCATGGTCGCGCCACGGCGACGACTGGCGCCCCTAGGAGAACCGATGGACCTCGCCTTCACCGATGAACAGGAAATGCTCCGCCAGGCCGTGCGCGGCCTCTGCACGGACGCCCTGGAGTCCGTACGCCTGCTGGAGGACGACCCGAAGGGCTTCGACGACGGCTTCTGGGGCCAGCTGGCATCCATGGGCCTGACCGGCCTGATGCTGGGCGAGGAACACGGTGGCTCGGCCATGGGACTTCTGGACGCCGTCATCGTCTACGAGGAGTTCGGCCGCAGCCTCGTGCCCTCGCCGCACCTGGAATCCACGGTGGTCTCGGCCGGTGTGCTGGCCCGGGCCGGGACGCCGGACCAGCAGGCCGAGTGGCTGCCCGGGATCGCCGACGGCCGATACATCCTCACCCCGGCCTGGCTGGAACCGGACAACAGCTCGGGCCCGTCCGGCATCCGACTCTCGGCTGTCACCGACGGCGACGAGGTGGTCCTGACCGGAACCAAACGCCACGTGGCCTTCGCTTTGGCGGCCGACCGTCTGGTCGTGCTGGCCCGGGGCGAGGCGGGCATCGACCTATACCTGCTGGATCCGCAGGCCGACGGCGTGACGCTGACCCTCCAGCGGACGGTGGCCGGCGACACCCAGTACCGGGTGGACCTGGACGGCGTCAGGGTGCCGGGCACCGACCGCATCGGGGCACCCGGCACCGGCTGGGAGACCTGGCACACGGTGATGCTCGATGCCCTGGTGCTGGTGGCCGCCCGTGCCGTGGGCGCAGCAGAGGCCGTACATGCGCTGACCACCGACTACGCCAGGGAACGCCACCAGTTCGGCAAGCCGATCGCCGCCTTCCAGGCCATCAGCCACTCCCTGGCCGACGGCATCACGGCCATCGACGGGGCCAGGGTGCTCGTGCAGCGTGCGGCCTGGACCCGTGACGTGGACCGCTCCATCGAGACCCTGGCGCCCATGGCGAAGATGTTCGCCACCCAGACCTGTCGGGAGGTCACCGGCGTCGCCATCCAGGTCCACGGCGGCATGGGGTTCACCCTGGAGTGCGACGCCCAGCTGTACTTCCGGCGGGCCAAGTCCTGGCAGCTGAACTGGTTCGGCGACGACCACCTCGAGGAGCTCATCGCCCGCCAGGTCCTGGACTGAGCCCTAGCGCCACCCCACCCCGTGGGCGGCGGCGCGAAACTCCATTACCGCAGGTCCACGGCGTGTGCAACAGGGTCCGGTTGCGCGAATTGGCAATTCCAGTTACGCGCAGACCCACCGGCATGGAACATCACGGCAACGTGTAGACAGGAACCGACGTGGCGATCGAGACGTCGGACCTCACGATCGTCTCCGGCGACCTGAGGGCCGTTGCCAATACGATCGCACCATCCGTCTCCAGGTGCCAAGCGCTCAGAGCCGAGCGAAGAGGCCCACGAGAAGGTCACTCAGGCGGCCGTCCACCATCTTTCGTGGAGGAGTGGGTGAACTCCAGACCGGCGAAGTCTCCGTCGTCCCGCCACTGCTGGAGGATTCGGAAGAACTCAATGGAACCGCCACCATATGGGGCCGCCTGAATCGAGCCAGGTTCGCGGGCCTGTCCCTCGTTGTTGTAGTAGCCGGGGGTGCAATCCGCCCCGCCGAGGGCCCCCATCGCACCGAGGCCCTTCTCCCGGATCGTCGCCACCCAGGCATCCTCGGCGTCCTGTGAGACCTCGATGGTGCTGATGCCACGATCCAGGGCGTGACCGATGATGTGGGACAGGTGGGTCGTGAGCTCCTCGAGAAGGTGGGGGAAGTTGGCTGTAAAGGCGGTCTGGCTGATTTGCATGAAGAAGCAGTTCGGAAAGCCCCGACTCTGCATCCCGTGCAGGGTGGCCATCCCATCAGTCCACTTCTCCGAGAGGGTCCGCCCCCGGCTGCCGAGGATCTCGTACCCGGCCCGGCGGACGTACGGGGTCCCCACCTCGAAGCCGGTGGCAAAGATCATGCAGTCGACCTCGTGCTCGACGCCGGCCACGACCAGGCCGCGTTCGGTGATGCGGTCGACACCCTTCCCGTCGGTGTCGACGAGCTCGACGTTGGGCCGGTTGAACGTCGGGAGGTACTCGTCGTTGAAGGTCGGCCGCTTGCAGAACATCTGGTAATAGGGCTTGAGCTTCTCGGCGACCTCCGGGTCTTCCACCAGGTCGTCGACCCGAGAGCGGATCTCGTTCATCTTGTCGAAGTTGGCCAGCTCCATCACTTCGGGAATGTCGACGCTCCCGTCAGCGCTGGCCTCCCGAAAGCGTCGGATCATCTTGCCGATGAGGTCGGTCCAACCGTCATCAACGAGGTCTTCGGGCTGGGGCAGGCCCGAAACCAGGCCGTTGAAATTCTCCATGCGCTGCTTCTGCCAGCCCGGATCCAGGCCGGCGGCCCACCCTGGTTCGGTGGGTTGGTTGCCGCGCACGTCCACTGACGAGGGTGTGCGCTGGAAGACGTAGAGGTGCTCTGCGGCCTCGCCGAGGAACGGAACGCACTGTATGGCACTGGCCCCGGTACCGATGACCGCCACCCGCTTGTCTGCGAGGCGATCGAGGTCACCGTCTGGCCCTCCGCCCGTGTATTCGTAGTCCCAGCGGCTCGTGTGGAAGGAATGACCCGCGAAGTCGCCGAGGCCGGGGATGCCGGGGAGTTTCGGGCGGTTCAGCGGACCGTTAGCCATGGCCACGAACCGGGCCCGGAGCGAATCTCCCCGATTGGTGTCCACGATCCAGCGTGAGAGTTGATCATCCCAGGACATCCCAGTCACCTCGGTCTGGAAGAGCGCCCCGTCGTAGAGGCGGTAGTGGCGACCGAGTCGTTGGCTGTAGTCAAGGATCTCCCGGGCGTGGGAGTACTTCTCCCGGGGCATGTAGCCGACCTCCTCGAGGAGCGGAAGGTAGATGTAGGACTCGATATCGCACTGGGCCCCCGGGTACCGGTTCCAGTACCAGGTGCCACCGAAATCGCCTCCCTTCTCGATGATCCGCAGGTCCTCCACCCCGGCATCACGGAGGCGGGCCCCCATCTGCAGTCCCCCGAAACCACCTCCGATGATCACGACATCGACCTCATCGACCAGGGGCGGACGGTCGATACCCGACTCGATGTAGGGGTCATCGGTGTAGTGGGCGAACGGTCCGACGACGTCGACGTACTGGTCGTTGCCGTCGACACGAAGACGCTTGTCACGCTCAACCCGGTAACGCTCCCGCATGACGTCAGGATCGAGGAGGGCCTCTTTGGGGTTCACAATGACTCTCTGAGCTGGATGATTTTCGGTCGAACGATCATCGTGTAGGTATCAGCAATCGCTGCCTCGCGATGGTCATGTTGAGCTTTCAGACGGGTTGGATCAGCAACGACGGCCATGAACGCTGCCTTGCTTGGAAATTGGTTGAAGCGCACCTGGTGCCAATCCCGTCCGTCACCGATGATCGTTCCTTCAACTGTGAACCAGGCAGGGGTCCTTACGCCGTGCTTTGAGGCGACTACTGCCGCTGTCGACTGGTAAGCCTCCAAATGTGCGGGGGTCTGAACCCCGGCATCTACGTCTTCGAACCGCAACACGTGCATCACCACTACTGGACCATCGTCTTTCGTCGGCGGGTATGGAACATCGGCCCAGTCGAGGGGTTCCAGGTCGGGTGGCAGCTCCGGAGCCTGCAGGGGTTGGCACCCGATGACGAAGGTCTTTTGCATCCCAGCCTCCTTGTGTTTGTGGGATTCCTGGAATTGGGGGCGCGACTGCATGTCGATGAACGACTTGCGGGTTGGGTATTTCACAACAGCGATGCGATCCCAGACGGTGTTGTCGCCGAGGAGTTGCTGGTCTACGTCTCCCAGGAAGACGATCTCGGCTCCGACCGCGGTCAGTGAGTCGATTGGCGAGTAGAGGTCATCTGCCGCTTGACCAGAGATAGTCGTCTTTCGGCCGTCTACGTAGTCGGCCACTTCACGGTATTTCATCAGGTTGACCATCCATACCGGGCCATCGTCAGCTGGTGAGGTGGTGGCCAACTGGATGCCGTATTCCCGGTCGACGAGGCCGTAGCGAGGTGCACTGCTTGTCATCTGGTACTTCCTTCAGTTACGAGTCGTGGTCATCTTGGATGGGGCTACAGATCCTGGGCAACAAGGAGTTCCATCATTTCCCTTGCAACCATCGGACCGGCATTCTGGTTCTGACCGGTGACAAGGTTGCCGTCGACCACCCAGTGGTTGGCAAACGGGTCACGGAACCTGGTGCTGCTCTGGAAGACCGCACCGGCTCGACGCAATTCCCTCTCCGGGTGGTGCGGGGTGGATTGGATGCCGAGTTCTCTCACCTGCTTGTCGGTGACTGCGGAAATCCGACGGCCCTTGACCAGCGGTTCCCCAGCGGCATCCTTTGCGTTGAGGAGTCCGAGCGGGCCGTGGCATACGCCGCCGATGATCTTCCCTTGCGCGTTCGCCTCGGTGATCCTGGCTGCCAGGTCATCCGAGAATCCGAAGTCGAACGCTGCGCCCCAACCTCCGGAGAGGAACACCACGTCGTACTCGGCCATGTCCACCTGCCCGATCGCCAGCGAGTTGGTGACCTGGTTCCGGAAGTCGTCGTCGGCGAGGAAACGGTCGTCGTCACCGGTGCGGATGACCGGCTTGAGCGACTGTGGGTCGACTGGGATCACACCTCCCAGGGGGCTTGCCACGTCCACCTTCATGCCCGCGTCGAGGAACGCGTAGTAGGGAACGGTCATCTCGCTGGCGAAGACGCCGGTCGGCTTGCCGATGTCCATTACCGCGGTGTTCGTTGCGACCACCAGGGCACGCTTTCCGGCGAGTCCGAACTCGACTGCGTCCAGATCTTCGGGGTGCATGCCAATCTTCTGTACAAGCTTGCGAAACATTCTCGCTGGTGGGGGTGGGCGCTTCGTCGCCGGTCCCCCGGTTGGCTGACGTGACGCATAGGGCCACGGGTTGTTTCGCTCGGGCACGGCTCGGAAGCGCTCCTCTTTGAGGAGGGCGCGGAGGTGGACGAACACGTCCCGGGCCGAATCGTCGTTCCATCGGTTGACGGCTTCGGTCGGATCGGCGTCGAGGTCGTAGAGCTCCCACTGGTCCGGGAGTGGGATGGTCCGGGTCGTCTCACCAGCCAGGCCGCTTGAGGCGAGGTGGCGGACTCCCGGATTGGTCCACGTAGCCGGGTCGTCAAAGGTGCGAACCACTTTCCACAGGTGGCCTTCACCACGATTGATCGAGTCGTCAACCCGTGCAACGAGCCCTTCGAAGTTTGAGCCCACATGTTCCGGAACTCGGATTCGTAGCGGTCCAGGCGGTTTTGCGGCACGGCCGGTGGCGCGGGCCACGCCGGAAGCGCCGGAATCACCCTCGAGCATGTTGTCGCGCGTCATGAGGTAGACGGTGCGATCGGGGTTTACCTCTTCAACGCCATCAACGACCGGCATGAGGTTCGTACCGGGCAGCGGATGGACCTCGGTGAATGATTCTTGGAGCACGCTGGCGGTCATCGCTTCGTCGATACCTGCCGCTGACAACAGGGTGGGCACGATGTCGATGTGGGAGGTCGGGGCGTCGTGGATCAATATCCCGGTGGTGGCGTTGGTGCCGATCCGGGCAATCGAAAATGGGACGCGGGTAGCTTCGTCGTAGAGGTTGAACCATTTCTGGTGAAGGCCGCCATGGGCGCCCAGCAACTCGCCGTGGTCAGAGGTACGCACGATCACCGCGTGTTCAGATCCTCCATCAGTTACGGCTCGACGCACCCGATCAATTGGGCCATCTACTTCTGCGTGTAGCCGGTAGTAGAGGTCCCGGTATTTCTGGGCGTTCTTGTCGTAGGTCCGCGCAACCGCTGCTGCCGGCCCATATCCCGTCGGATAGGCCGCCCGGTACGCGATCTGGGCTGCTGGCTTGGTGGACAGGTCTTCGTCGTCCGTGGGCGATGCGGGTATCGAGGGTGGATCTAGTTCTGGTTGGTTCTTGATCGGGATTCCGCGTCGAACCCAGGCTGGGAACAAGACAATGTCGTGGGGGTTGACGAAGCTCGCGACGAGCAGGAAGGGACGCAAGGCGTTCGCGTCTCCTGCCGCTCGCCGGCTGTAACGGTCCTGCAGCCAGGCGACTACTCGGTCTGCGATGAGTGGATCGCGTCGGAAGCCGCTGTTGGCGAGTGGGGCACCATGGGGTTCGGGGCCTACCCAACCGGAAAAGCCGAAGGGGTTGAGCGGATCGGCTGCGCGGTATGCGTCGACGGCTTCCTGGTCGACATCGCCGGCGGCGTTGTTGGTTGCAAGAACCTGGCCGGTGTTCTCGTCGATCAGGTCGGCGTGGGAGATGTGCCACTTGCCGTCGTAATGGGTGTCGTAGCCGCCGGCCCTGAACCAGTGACCGAGCGTGGGTACCTCGCCGGCACGCAGCCAACGTAGGCGCGAGTCGTCGGCCATCTTTCCCAGGCCGTCGGTCTGGGTCACACCATGAACGTCGGGGTAGTGCCCGGTGAAGATCGTCGGCCGACTGGGAACGCAGGCCAGTGAGCCCGTGTAGTGGCGCCCAAAGTTGAGTGCGTGTTCGTCGAACCAGGCCCGACCGGTCAGCGCTTCTGCACGCCACCGGGTGATGTCTGAGTTTTCGTACGGTGGGGCGGCGCGTTCCTCGTCGGTCATAATGACGATGACGTCGGGTCGAACGGTCATGGCCGCTGCCCTCTCCGACCCAAATGGGCGACAAGCCCTGAGAGCATCTCGTCGGATGCTGCCCCGAGCCTGCGCCCGACGATGCGTGCGATCAACTTCTGTGGGGGTCGCGGGCCGGCATCGATGTCGGTGATCAGCCTCACCTTCGTTCCGTCCTCGGTTGGTTCGAGCCGCCAGGTGTTGGTGACTGAGCGGATCACTGGTGGGAGCCCTTTGAGGGAGTACGACAGGGTGTGCGGTTCCTCCCACTCGACGACCGTCTCTGCGAGGGCTGATCGACCAACCTGCACACGACGGGTTGTACCGACATCTGATGTTTCCTCGGTGAGGAGGCATGAGTGTTCGACGTTGGGCGCCCACGAACTTATGGTCTCGAACTCGGACAGCACCTTCCAGACCTCGGTCGGTGCGGCATCAACGAGGCGGGACCGCTCGACAGTGGTCATTGCCGGGCCATCTCCGCTCTGGCAAGAGCATCTTCGGCTTCCACCGATGCCCGTGACAGCAGTTGGATCTCGACCTCGTGGAGTGTCCCGGAGAACGGGAAGGGTGCCTGGTAGCGATCGGACACTGCTGAGCCGTGGTCGTAGCCGATGCTCGGTCCAACGGAGGAGATCATCCGCATGTAGAACGGCAGGTCGACCCGGCCTGCTTCATTGCCGTCGACGGCAAGTATCACGGTTCCGGATTGGCCACCAGTTCGTCGGAATCGTGCTGTCAGAACCGAATCGCCGACGGGTAGGTCGACGTCAGATTCCAACAGGGTGTGATTGTCGAACGCGTTGTAGTCGACGATCAGGCGTTCGTTTTGGACGAAGACCGAGATTCCGGAGTTCTCGGTGCCGGTTGCCCACAAGACGCCGTCTTCTCCACTAGCCCTCGTGACCTGGGCGGTCAGGTCGAAGCTCCGTCCGCCCGTTGCTGCGCTCGCCCCACCCGGGATCGGCGACATTGGTGGCCGATACACGTAGCGCCTGTCGAGCGGGTGGGGTGAGTGATCCCGGAACCGGGCACCAAAGAGACTGCCCATGCCACGATCATCGAGTGGGAGGACTCCGTGGCGTTCGGCTTCGGACCACCACAACGCAACAAGTTCTGCCAACTTGTTTGGATCCGAGCCGGAGAGGTCGTTGCACTCCGATGCATCGACGCTGAGGTTGTAGAGCTCCCAAGGTTCGGTTTCGTAGTCCGCTCCCTCCTGGTGTTTGCAGACGGCCTTCCACTGGCCTGCCACCAGGGCCCGGCTGCCGGCCATCTCGAAGTACTGGAGGGTGTTGGGTGCCGGCGCCTCTGCATCACTGAAGACATCGGCAAACGAGTGACCTGTGACGGGCAACTGGCTCCGGCCTCTGAACACGTCAGGGGGAGTGATCTGGAGGAGGTCGTAGATGGTGGGCACGATGTCAGCGACGTTGGTGAACTGCCCGCGCATCGTCCCCCGCTGACTTTCTTCGATGCTGGCTGGCCAGGACACGACCATCGGGACGTGGACCCCGCCCTCGTGGGTGTTCTGCTTGTACCACTTGAACGGGCTGTTGCCGCACTGGGCCCATCCCCACGGATAGTTGGTGTGGCTATGTGGCCCACCGATCTCGTCGATCCTTTCGACGGCCTCGTCTGGTGTTTCGAGGATCCCGTTGAAGAACTTCATCTCGTGCATGACGCCGAAGGGACCACCCTCCTGGGAGGCGCCGTTGTCGGCTAGGACGATGAGGAGCGTGTTGTCCAGTTCTCCAATAGCGCGGAGACCGTCGACGAGGCGACCGATCTGGTCGTCGGTGTGGTCGAGAAAGGCGGCAAAGGCTTCCTGTAGCCGAACAGCCAGGCGTTGCTGGTTGACAGGCAGCGTGTCCCACGGTTCCACGCCAGGATTCCGGGGTGCCAACTCAGTGCCCTCAGGGATGACCCCTATGTCGATTTGACGCTGGAACCATCGCTGTCGAACAACGTCCCAACCCTCGTCGAACGAGCCCCGGTACTTCGCCAGGTGCTCGGGTGGGGCCTGGTGGGGAGCGTGGGTGGCACCGAAGGGCAGGTATGCGAAGAATGGGCGGTCGGGTCGGACTCCCTTGCTGTCAGACACCATCCGCAGCAACTGGTCGACCAGGTCCTCACTGAGGTGATAGCCGTCCTCAGCCTTGCCGGGCGGCTCGATCGGGTGGTTGTCGCAGACCAGTTGGGGATGGAACTGATCGGTTTCACCCTCGAGAAATCCGTAGAACCGGTCAAATCCGCGCCCCAGCGGCCACTGCTCGAACGGCCCGGCTGCCGAACACTGTTCCATGGGGGCCAGGTGCCACTTGCCGGTGCAGAAGGTCGCGTAACCCTCGGCTTGGAGTACCTCGGCGACCGTGGCGGCGTGGTTTGAGATGTGGCCCAATTGGTGGGGAAATCCGGTCTGGAAGTTGGACACTGCTCGCATACCGACCGCATGCTGCGACCGGCCGGTAAGTAGCGAGGCCCGGGTCGGCGAACAAAGCGGAGTCACGTGGAAGTTCGTGAACTGAAGGCCGCTCGCCGCCAGCTCATCAATATGTGGAGTATCGATTTCTGACCCGTAGCAACCGAGTTGGGCGAACCCGGTGTCGTCCAGCAGCACAACGACCACGTTGGGTGAGTCATCTGCAGGGTGTGCCGGTTCCTCGAACCAGGGTTCTGATTCGGCAAACGTTCGACCGATGCGGCCGTGGAAGGTGCCTGTTGGCAGATCCGGCTTTGACACGGTGTCCTCCTCCAAGTTGCACTCTATCTTATGAGAGTATAACTATCAATATCTGATAGAAGTGCTAAACTCACGGTTTGCAGGGAGGAGACGAGGCGAAGATGGCACCGCAATCGCTGATGACCCAGACCGCTTTGGGCAACGAGACCATCGACGGCCGCCGGGCCCGGCGGGAACGCGGCCGCCTTGCCGTGTCCGACGCAGTGATCGACCTTATGGTCGAAGGGAATACGGACCCGACATCCGAACAGGTAGCGAAGCGAGCAGGAGTCTCGGTCGCCTCCCTGTTCCGCTATTTCGAAACGCTCAAAGAGCTCAGGCAGGAGACGCTTCGCCGATACTTCAAGCGCTACGACCACCTTTTCCAGCTACCGGACATCACCGAAAGCACTCTCGAACATCGCACTCAGGTTCTAGTGAACCGCCGGGCGAAGTTGTATGAAACGACCGAACCGATGTGCCGCCAGGCCCGGAGAAGAGCCCCGGATTTTCCAGATCTTGACGAAGAGTTGCATTCCGTTCGGGCCAGGCAGGCAGACCAGATTCGCCAATGCTTCGCCTACGAACTGGAGGCCTTGAGTCCTTCTGCCCGTGACGACCTCGTGGCGACCATCAGCACCCTGACCTCTTTCGAGTCTTGGGACCAGATCGTGCACGACCACAACCGCACGCCTCGACAGGTCCGGCGGACATGGGTGACCGCCCTGCACCGACTCCTCCAACCACTCGAATCTTCCAACACCGGAACCGCAACCGCGATGGTGCAGCAGTGAAGGGCGGTGAACGGTGAAGGCGACGAATCTGATAGCGGTCATCCCGAGACTCCTCATGGCCCCACTCCGAAGCCGGCGACGTCCAGATGAACCTCCAGCAGGGCGTGAACACTTCGAGCCGACACCCCTTTCGGCGTCCCCGGCTGAAACGACCGTCAAGGCGGTGGACATCCCTGTAGCGCATACTCCTCCTGGTGGGTATCGGGACTTCCCGCAACCAGTCCTTGCAGGGTGCGACGAGCCGATCACACCGGGAGCGCCTGATCTTCGAGG
>DUAC01000018.1 GCA_012961035.1 Acidimicrobiia bacterium | reverse complement strand
GCTGAATGCTCGGACCTTGTGGGAGTTGCCCCTACTCCACAGCGGCGTGGTCCTGGTTTCCTGAGCGTTGGATGACCGCGTACAGCGCTGGTGGGAAACAGGCCCTTCTGGCTGTCCTGCTGGTCGGGACGGGCGGTCATGGATCGATGAGGACGCCCGGGTTGAGGATGCCGTTTGGATCGAGTCGCTTCTTTACCGCTCGGATCGACTCGGCAAACAGTTCCGGTCGTTGAACGTCGTAGGCGCCCGGGCGGTGCATTCGTCCAACAGCGTGATGGTGGGTCGACGTGCCTCCGGCTGAGACAACCGCTTCGTTCGCGGCGTCTTTGATGGTCTGCCACTGTGAGATCTCGCTGCCCTGGGTACCCATCCCGAACCACGTGTAGTAGGGGGCGGGACCGTCCGGGTAGACGTGGGTGAAGCGACAGGACAGCGAGTGGTGTTCACCGAACGTTTCTGCAAGTGCCGCGCCGACCCTTTCTCTGACCGCCGCGTCGAACGCCGGCCACTGGTCCCAGGTAATGGCCGTTTCGAACGTGTCATTGATCAATCCGAGCGATGTTTCCACCCCGTTGCCGACTCCGATGAACGAATCGCGCCACGCGCCAACCGCTCCACCGCGCCCGGTTGGGTTTCCGGTGCCGTCATCGACCTGAATCTCGTCGTCGGAAATCTCCCCGGCGGCGTCTCGGGCGATCTCTACCGCTTGGGCGATGTTGTGTCGCTGGGTGAGTTCGGCACTTTCGAACCCCACAATCACCAGTGAGTTCTCCCCATCGAGCCCCGCAGCGCGGGCGGCTTCGTCCGGGTCCAGGATCCGGAGGTTCGCCGGCCACAGCTTGGCTTGCACAATCTGGCGAACCGCCTCGCAGCCGGCTGCCCAGGTTGGGAATGTGATTCCTGCTGTTGCCCGAAAGGTCGGTCGCTTCTGGATCCGCATCCAGGCCTCCGTGATGATTCCGTAGATGCCCTCGGAACCGATCACCATCCGGTCGGGGCTCGGACCGGCACCTGACCCGGGGAGGCGACGTGACTCCCACCATCCGGCTGGGGTAATCATCCTGGTGGACTCGACGAACTCATCGATGTGGGTGTGGTTGGTGGCGTAGTGGCCGCCCGAACGGGTGGCGATCCACCCTCCAAGCGTCGAGAATCGGAATGACTGCGGGAAGTGACGAAGCGTGTACCCGTGTGGCCGGAGTTGGTCTTCAAGGTGGGGGCCGAACACTCCGGCTTGGATCCGGGCGGCGCGCGAAACCTCGTCGATCTCCAGGACCTGGTTGAGTTGGCCGAGCGAGATGATGACGGTCGGTCCTCGATCTTCCGGGGGGGCAAGGCCCCAGACGACCGAGGACCCACCCCCATAGGGGACGGCGACGTACCCGTTCTGGTCGCACCAGTCGAGCGTGGAGACAACTTCTTCTTCGGTTCGAGGGTGGGCTACGACGTCCGGAGGGTTCGGAAAATCGAGGTTGAAGGCGCGAACCCGCTCGGTGAAATGCGCGCCGTAGGCGTAACTCGCCCGGTCGTATGTGGAGGTCGAACACCAGTCGGCAACCGAGTCGGGAATCTGGATGCGAGGAGGTCGCAGTTCCGCGTCCTCGGCCTTTGGCACAGGTCTCGCGGTAACCGAAGTTCCGAACCGCTCCGAGAGGTGTTTGGCGAACTCCGCGCGCTCAGCGTCGGTCGGCTCCTCCGATTCCATGCACCACGCCCAGAATGATTTACGGTCAGCGGCGGCCACGGCGAGATCCTAGAATGCACTGTGCCGGATTGCCCATCTGACCCCTGCTTCCCAGGTTCTCAGGGCGGTTGGGCTAAAACGCTCCCTCTGGGGCCAGAGCGACCTCTTGCTGGTCGGTCCCTGTCGCCTGGCCGATGAGCGGGTTCTAGGACCTGGTACCGAACAGGCGCTTCAGGAATCCCCAGGGCCCCGGGGTCGAGTCGGCAGAAACCAGGTACACGCTGTCCTTGACCCGTACCCGGTCGTCGATCGCAACAGCAACCTCGTCGCCGGGGCCGGCCGAGTCGACCGGTTCGTGGTCGATCTGCATCGACCGGACCGTCTGGGTGAAGTCTGTGGTGTGGCCCTTGATGCGGATGGTGTCACCGACGTTCAAACCACCTCCGGAGAGTGCCAACAGGGCCGCACCGGCCTTCTGCCACTGGTGGACCACGATTCCGATCAACGACTCAGCCACGGTTCGCCCTCCTCGTTCGAGAGGCAGCAGTCGTGCACACGCCCCGCTGCCGCAGTGGGAAGACCCTACTCCCTGACCATGCACCCGGTTTCCTGGGACCAGCGAAGTACCGGGAGGTCGGCCCGAACCTGCGCGACGCCGCTGCTGACACTCGACGTGAAGTGGGCCATCAATCCGCTCCCAGGGACTCCAGGTTGGTGGTGGCGATCTGACCAACGGCTCACCTACTGTCGTACGAGTTCGCCGACTGCCCATCCGCTGGCGTCGCATCTGCGAGGAGGAAAGTGGCATGCGTAGGGTTGCGGTGACCGGCGCCTCGGGGCTGATCGGAACCGCCCTGACGGCCGCCCTGGAGAAGCGCGGTGACCGAGTCGTCCCCATCGGCCGGCACCCACCCGATGGTGGCGTGGCCTGGGACCTGGCTGCGCGCAGGATCGACGGGGCGGCCCTCGAGGGCGTCGACGCCGTCGTCCACCTGGCGGGTGAGCGCATCGATGGCCGATGGACGGCAACCAAGAAGCGGAGGATCCTCGACAGCCGCGTGGAGGGAACCGAGTTGCTGGCCGGAGCATTGGTTGGCCTGGGTCGCCCACCCGGCGTCGTAGTGTCGGCTTCTGCAATCGGCTTCTATGGCGACCGCGGCGACGAGGAGCTCGCCGAGGATTCGCTGCCGGGGACCGGCTTTCTGGCCGAGGTCTGCCAACGCTGGGAGGCGGCAGCAGCGCCGATCGCCTCGCCCGACACTCGTCTGGTGCTGGCCCGAACCGGCATCGTGTGCACGCCCGACGGTGGCGCACTGGGACGGATGCTGGCCCTGACTCGACTGGGCCTTGGTGGCCGACTCGGTAACGGTCGGCAGTGGTGGTCGTGGATCACACTCGAGGACGAGGTCCGGGCCCTCCTCCACCTGTTGGACACGCCGGTGGCGGGCCCTGTGAACCTGGTCGCCCCCGGAACCTGCCGTAACGCCGAGTTTGTTCGCGCCCTCGCACGGGCCCTTCGGCGTCCGGCGGTGCTCCCGGCGCCCGCCCTGGCGCTACGGGCCGTCCTCGGTGAGATGGCGAACGGGCTGCTGTTGGCCAGTGCCAGGGTTCGACCCGCCGGGCTGGAGGACTCTGGGTTCGAATTCAGGTCACCGGACCTCGCCTCGGCAATCGCCGAGTTGCTCTCTCCGGGGCGGCCGCGGTCCTGACAACCCGGCACCTCCCTGTGTGAGGCACCGAAGTTCGAGGTCGCCGGCCCGGTGCCGGCCCCGACACAGCGGCCGACCATCGTGAGGAGTTGCTGAGCGGCCCGCCGGATTCGTCGAGAAACCAGGGCGGCCACCTGGGCAGGTAGGCCAAGTCGGGTGCGATGCCCCAGGGCCCACGCACCTCACGCCCCTGGACCAGGAGAGAAGGGGCATCCTGTAGTCATGCCGTCCATGGGGATCGATGAAGCTCGACTGTGTCTGACCTCGGCGAGGGTGGCGACCCTCGCCACTGCGAGGCCCTCCGGGGAGATTGACCTGGTTCCGATCACATTCGCCGTTGCCGGCAACCAACTGGTGAGCGTGGTCGACCACAAGCCGAAGACGACACCTCATCTGCGGCGCCTGGAGAACATCACAGGCAACCCGCGGGTGACGGTGCTGGCCCACAACTACGAGGAAGAGTGGGACCGGCTCTGGTGGGTCCGGGTGCGCGGCACTGCAAGAACCACCGCGTCCGGGCCAGACCATCGGGATGCCGTCCGACTGATGGTCGACAAGTACCCGCAGCTCGTTGACACGCCGCCCACCGGGGCTGTGATCATCCTCGAGATCGACGAATGGCTCGGCTGGACCGCCCGTCAGTCAGGATCGTGACGCCGTCCCCGTAGGCGACCGGTGTGGCGGAGAAGGTTTCGTCATTCACCGGGACCCAGCCGCAGGGCGACCCGTGGCAGACTCCGGGTATGGCAGGGCAGTGGACCTTCTGCGGGAAGTGCGGTGGCCAGGTGGCGTCGGTCGACAGATTCTGTCCATGGTGCGGCCATGAACTCGCATTGCCAGAAGAATGATGCCCACTTGGTCAGACGGCGACTGTTGATCTCGGGTCTTGTCCAGGGAGTCGGGTTTCGCTGGGAGTACCGGCGGGTGGCCGAGGCCGCAGGGACTGTCGGATGGGCCCGTAACCTCGCCGATGGACGAGTGGAGGTGCTTCTCGAGGGCCCCGCTGATGCTGTCGCTGGCGTTGAGGCGTGGTGCCATACCGGGCCCCGCCATGCCGTGGTGACCCGGGTCGAGGGCAGGGACGAACCCCTCGGAGACCTCGAGGGCTAGCGCGGCGAATCGAGGATCAGGTCTGGCCCTCGTCGTATGCGGCGAATCGTTCCAGCCAGATCCGGCTCGCCTGCTCCCGACCCAGTTCCAGCACCAGTCGGGCGAACTCGGCGGCCAGATCGTCGGATGGGTCGACTGCCAGATCCTCGGACGGTTCGTCTGGTGGGGCGGAGCGCATCGCCCTGAGTCTCGCGAAGTACACAGCCATGTCATAGAGGGACGTCCCGGAACTTGACCTCAGACTATTCCCGATAAGATTGGTCAGGAATTGAAGTCGACCAACGACTGGTGCAATCGCTGATGTCCAAGATATTCGTGATCCACGAGAACTCCGAATGGCTGCCACCCTTCGCCGAGGCGCTCGACGCCGAGGGAGTGGCCTGGGAGGAGTGGTACCTGGTCGAGGGTGCGCTCGACCTCGACGCCGTACCACCAGAGGGTGTCTTCTACTCGCGGATGAGCGCTTCGTCGCATACACGTGGCCACGTCGCATCCAAGGACTACACCCGGTCGGTCCTGAGCTGGCTGGAGAGCCACGGCCGGCTCGTCATCAATGGGCGACGGGTCGTGGAACTGGAGATGAGCAAGGTCGACCAGCACACGGCACTGCGGGCCTTCGGGTTCGACGTCCCGTCCACCGTCGCGGTGATCGGCCGGCACCACCTGAAGGCACAGGCGAGGGGCATGTCGCTACCGTTCATCACCAAGCACAACCAGGGCGGCAAGGGCCTCGGGGTGCGGCGTTTCGACTCCCTCGAGGACTTCGACGACTACGTCGACGGACCCGACTACGAGCATCCGGTCGACGGGATCACGCTGCTGCAGGAATACCTGCATCCGGTCGGGGGCTACATCACGCGGGTCGAGATCGTCGGTGGCCAGTTCCTCTATGCCCTCACCGCCGACACCCGTGCCGGGTTCCAACTCTGTCCCGCTGACGAGTGTGACGACACCAGCGCGGGTCTGGGGCTGTGTCCTGCCGACGCACAGACAGCAGGGAGTCTCTTCCACTGGCGTGAGGGCTTCAGGGATCCGATCATCGACCGCTACCTGGATTTCAGCCGCTTCTGGGGCATCGGGATAGCTGGCTTCGAGTTCATCGAGACCGAAGATCGGCGTCTCGTCACCTACGACATAAACACGAACACCAACTACAACCCCGTCGTCGAGGAAGAGGCCGGGCGCTCCGGTCCGGTCGCCGTCGCCCGGTATCTCGCTGCTCTGGCCAGGGAACTCGAGACCGACCGGGTCGTGAACCCCTCGGCCTGACCCCACTCCGGATCACAGGGGCGGTCGACTCCAGGACGTGCTGAGGCTTCCCCCATGGTCGGGGGTATCGACCATGCAGGCACCTGCGTTCCGTGAGGCCCAGGGCGTTTCGTAGGCGGCAGGGCGTCGCGTCGGTGGCGACACGCTCCGTGGACGGAGGGAGGCATGATGGCCGGATGGAGGATCGATACGACGCCGTGGACATCGTGGTCGAACGCAGCAAGGGCCTGACCGTCACCTTCGCCGACGAGCACGTCGCCGAGTTCAACCTGATGCGGCTTCGCCTGGCCTGTCCATGTGCGACGTGCCGATCGCTCCGGGAGCGCGGTCAGGAAGCCTGGCCCACCCATGGCAGCCCGGCCCGACTACAGATCACCACCGCCGAGCTGCACGGCGCCTGGGGCCTGGACATCACCTGGAATGACGGGCACAGCACCGGCATCTACACGTTCGAACAGTTGAGACGCTGGTCCGAGTAGCCACTCGGATCTGGCTGTGTGAGTAGGCGGATGAACTGCGGAGGGCCTCGGCGAGCGCCTCCCGATGGTTGATCGCTACTCTTGTCCGGTGCCCAGGACAGCACGCCCGATGGCGTCCCTCCCGATCCTCGCGGCCCTCCTGGTCCTGACGACCTGTGGAGGCGACGCCCCTGCTGGAGACCAGCCAGCGGCAACGACGACGACGGTCGCTACCACGACCGCGGTGACGGAGGCTTCCACCACGACAGTCCCGGACGAGCCGGCCGAGGCTTCCACGACGACCGTCGAGGTTGCACCGGAGACAACCACCTCTACGACGAGCACCACGACCACCACGTCTGTCCCGGCCGAGCCGGCTGAGCCGCCGACGACCACAGTCGAGCCCGAACCGGCAGTCGCCACCTATGACTTCACCGCCATCTCGCCGATCGTCCAGGATTTCATCGACCTCGAGGGCCTCAACGGGGCCGGCCTGATCGTGGTGCAGCGCGACGACGGCGTTGTTCACCACGAGCACTGGGGGGAGTTCGGGCCCGAACGGATCTCGCTCATCGCCTCGTCGTCAAAGATGGTCGTGGCCGGCGTCCTGATGCGACTCCACGACGACGGCCTCCTGGACATCGACGCACCGGTGGCCGACGTAGCCGGGTGGGGGGCAGGGAACCCCGAGGTCACGCCGGCCCAGTTGATCTCCAACAGCTCGGGCCTGGTGGGCCTGTTCCCGAACCCGGCATATGGGCCCTACGTCTGCCAGTTCCTGCCCATCGGCACACTCCAGGCTTGCGCCGAGCAGGTGTTCACCACCACCGACGATGATGCCGACGTCGTCCCGCCGGACACGGAGTTCCGATACGGCGGAGCCCAGTGGCAGGTCGCTGGTGCTGTCGCCGAGGTGGCGTCCGGGAAATCGTGGGCGGCCCTCATCGACGAGGTCTACGTGCAACCCTGCGGCCTGGACGTGCTCGCCTTCAACAACCCCTTCACCCAGTTGGAGGGCGAGCCGTACCGCTACCCGGCCTCGTTCGACAGCGACCCGTCGACCCTCATGCCGACCGACAACCCGAACCTGGAGGGCGGCGCCTACGTGACGACGGGCGACTACGGCGCCCTGCTCCTCATGCACCTGAGGGACGGCATGTGCGGGGACAACCGGGTGCTCTCGGCCGAGTCCCTGGACCGGATGCACTCCGATCGGATCATGGCGGCCTACGGATCTGATGTCGGGGGTTCCGGCTATGGCATGGGCTGGTGGGTGGATCGGGAGAACGGACGGATCACCGACGGCGGCCTCTACGGCACGGTGCCGTGGCTGGACCTCGAGGACGGTTACGGCGCCTACCTGGTGGTCGAGGCTGACTCACCAACCGGAAACGCCCTCGCAGGCCTGTTGTACGAGGTCGTCGAGGAAGCGGTAGCCGGCAGGTCCGGCTGACACCCGTAGTGGGACGGTCTCCCGGGCGCGCCCCCCGGTTCCGGGCACTGCCGTAGTTTCAGGACATGGTCAGGGCGACATCGGTAGCCGGGGTCCTCGCTGCGGGCATGGCGCTTGCCGTTGCCGAAGCCGTGGCCGCCATCACCGGTGGTCCGTCGCTCGTGGTGGCCGTTGGCGACCTCGTCGTGGACCTGGCCCCCGGTTGGCTGGTCAGACGGACGATCGACCTGCTGGGCACCTCCCAGAAGCCGGCCCTGCTCACGGGGATCGTCGTGGTCACCCTCCTTGCCGGAGCCGTCCTGGGTCGGGTCGTCGTCGACGGCCGCCGGACAGGCCGGGCGGCCTTCATGGGCTTCGGCCTGGTGGGTGCCGGCGCAGCGGCGTGGTCGGGGTCGCCCTTCAGCGGCCTGGTCACCGGGGCCATAGCGGCGAC
>DUAC01000017.1:344-8142 GCA_012961035.1 Acidimicrobiia bacterium | reverse complement strand
GGTGAGGCGTCCAGGCTGCCCCCACCGGCCGATAATCGGGAGCTACACAGAGAGGCTCGAGGGCTTCGACTTGCTGAGACTCCAGGCACCGCTCCCTGAGCGGTTCATAGCCGCTGACCCGGCCAACGACGCCAGGATCCGGGCGGCCAGGGAGGCCCAGGTGAAGGAGCTCACGTTCCTGCCGTGGCGGGGCCACTGCTCCGCCCACCTGGCCTGGATCCTGGAGGGCCTGGTCGAAGGCCGCGTGCAGAACAGGATCACGGTGGATGGCGAGACCGCCCGGTGGGCAAGGGTCGCCCTCGACAGGATGCTGTCGATTACCTGAGCAGCATCCCGGCCAGGAAGTGGCCGGTGTAGCTCTCCGACACCTCGGCCACCTGTTCCGGAGTGCCGGTGGCGATCACGGCACCACCCCCGGCGCCTCCCTCAGGGCCGAGGTCCACCAACCAGTCGGCGGTCTTCACGACATCCAGGTTGTGCTCGATCACGATGACGGTGTTCCCGTTGTCCACGAGTCGGTTCAGCACGCCCAGGAGCTTGCGGACGTCCTCGAAGTGGAGCCCCGTGGTGGGCTCATCCAGGATGTAGACGGTGTGGCCGGTCGGTCGCCGCGCCAGCTCGCTGGCCAGCTTCACCCGCTGGGCCTCCCCGCCCGAGAGGGTGGGTGCCGACTGGCCGAGGCGCACATAGCCCAGCCCCACGTCCACCAGCGTCTGCATGTGGCGGGTGATGGCAGGCTGCTTCTGGAAGAAGCCCAGCGCCTCGTCGCAGGACATGTCAAGCACGTCTGCGATGGTCCGTCCCTTGAACCGGATGTCCAGGGTGTCCCTGTTGTAGCGCTGCCCCTTGCAGACCTCGCAGACGACGTAGACGTCGGGCAGGAAGTGCATCTCGATCCGGATCGTGCCGTCCCCGGCGCAGGCCTCGCACCGACCACCCTTCACGTTGAAGCTGAACCGGCCGGGCTGATAGCCCCTGATACGGGACTCCTCGGTCTTGGCGAAGAGCTTCCTGACGTGGTCGAAGACACCCGTGTAGGTGGCGGTGTTGGAGCGGGGCGTCCGGCCGATCGGGGCCTGGTCGATGTTGATGACCTTGTCGACCAGGTCGGCGCCCTCCAGGGCCGTGTGCAGCCCGGGTGGCACCTTGGAGCGGTACACCTTCTGCATGAGGGCCTTGTGCAGTATCTCGTTCACCAGGGTTGACTTCCCCGACCCCGAGACGCCGGTCACGGCCACGAAGCATCCCAGCGGGAACTCCACCTGGATGTCCCGCAGGTTGTTCTCACGGGCGCCCCGTACCCGGAGGCTGTCGCCATCGGCGGGCCGACGGACCTGCGGTACCAGGATCCCCCGTTTCCCGGAGAGGTACTGGCCGGTGAGGGAACGCTTCGACCTGAGGAGCCCCTCGAGGTCCCCGGAGTGGACGATCTCACCGCCGTGCTCCCCCGCCCCCGGACCAATGTCCACCACGTGGTCGGCGGCCCGGATGGTCTCCTCGTCGTGCTCCACGACGATCACCGTGTTGCCGAGGTCCCTGAGGCGCTCCAGGGTCTCGATGAGGCGACGGTTGTCCCGCTGGTGGAGGCCGATGGACGGCTCGTCCAGCACGTACAGCACCCCGACGAGGCCGCTGCCGATCTGGGAGGCGAGGCGGATGCGCTGCGCCTCCCCACCGGCCAGGGTTGCCGCCGCCCGGGACAGGCTGAGGTAGTCGAGGCCGACGTCGAGCAGGAAGCCCAGCCGGGCGTTGACCTCCTTCAGGACCTGTTCTGCAATGGTCGACTCCCGATCCGTCAACTCCAGTTCCGTCAGGACCCTGGCGGCCTCGGCGATCGAGAGGCCGCAGACCTCCGACAGGGAGTGCCCGTCGATCGTCACGGCCAGGGAGAGCGGGTTCAGGCGCGCTCCTCCGCAGTCCGGGCATGCCACCTGGCGCATGTAGCCCTCGATCTGGTCCCGCTGCACGTCAGTCTCGGCGTCCTTGTGGCGACGTCGCAGGTAGGGCATCACCCCTTCGAAGTTGGCCGAGTAGACGCGGGAACGGCCGAAGCGGTTTTTGTACCTGACCTTCACCCGCCCTCCGATGCCGCCCTCCATGAGGGTCCGACGGTGCTTGGCCGAGAGCTTCCGCCAGGGCGTCCCGGGATCGATCTCCTGATCCTCGGCGACCGCTTCGATGAGACGGGCGAAATAGCGGTTCCGGCCACCTGACCATGGGGCGATGGCTCCCTCCGAGAGGCTCAGGTCGGGATTGGGGACAACCAGCTCGGCATCCACCTCGAAGACCGATCCGAGGCCGTTGCAGTGGCCGCAGGCCCCGTAGGGGCTGTTGAAGGAGAAGTTCCGGGGCGCCAGGTCCTCGAAGGACCTGCCGTCGCTGGGGCGCGAGAGATGCTGGCTGAACACGATGGTCCGGGGCTCCACCGGCTGGCCGTCCTCGTCCACCTCGCCGTCGCGTGGAAGCACCTGGATCTCCGCAATCCCCTCGGCCAGGGCCAGCGCCGTCTCCATCGACTCGGTGAGGCGACGTTCCAGGCCGTCGCGCAGCACCAGGCGGTCGACCACCACCTGGATCGTGTGCATCTCGTAACGGGCCAGGTCCACCTCGTCGCCCAGGTCGTGCGGCTCGCCATCCACGATCACACGGCTGAATCCCTGCGCCGCCAGGTCCGCCAACAGGGTGTCGTAGGTGCCCTTGCGGCCACGCACCACCGGTGCGAGGACCTGGAACCGGGTGCCCTCCTCCATTTCGAGTACCCGGTCCACGATCTGCTGCGGGGTCTGTCGAACGAGGCGTTCGCCGGTCTCCGGATCGTGCGGCACGCCGATCCGGGCGTAGAGCAGGCGAAGGTAGTCGTAGACCTCGGTGATGGTCCCGACGGTGGAACGGGGGTTGCGAGACGCACTCTTCTGGTCGATCGAGATCGCCGGTGAGAGCCCCAGGATGAAGTCCACGTCGGGCTTGTCCATCTGCCCGAGGAACTGGCGGGCGTACGCCGAGAGCGACTCCACGTAGCGACGCTGGCCCTCCGCGTAGATGGTGTCGAAGGCCAGCGACGACTTCCCGGAGCCGGAGATGCCGGTGAAGACGATGAGCTGGTCCCGCGGGAGATCCAGGTCCACGTCCCTGAGGTTGTGCTCGCGTGCACCCTTGACGATCAACCGGTCGGACATCGCCGGCGAGCCTACGCCCGCGCCGGCGGGAGCCACGGGCCGGCGAGTGGAGTCGCTCCGAGGACGTCGGGGTCGTACGGGAGCATGCTCAGACCGCCTCGGAGAGGTCCCGGAGCTCCCGTTCGATCTCCCTTATCTCGTCCCGGAGCCTGGCTGCGTACTCGAACCTGAGGTCGGCGGCGGCCTCTCCCATCTCCTGCTCGAGAGTGGACAGGAGGCGCTGCAGGTCATCCAGGCCCATCGAGGCGAAGTCCTGGACCAGGCGCTCGGTACGGCGCCGCCGCCCCGCCGGAGTCGGGGCCTTGGAACCGGGCCGGATCATCTCCAGGATGTCGCTCACCGCCTTGCGGATGGTCTGCGGGTCGATGCCGTGCTCCAGGTTGTACGCCTCCTGCATGCTCCGGCGCCGCATCGTCTCGCCGATGGCCCGCTGCATCGAGGGGGTCACCGAATCGGCGTACATGACGACCTCCCCGTCCACGTTCCGGGCCGCCCGGCCGATCGTCTGGACCAGCGAGGTCTCGCTCCGGAGGAACCCCTCCTTGTCGGCGTCCAGGATCGCCACCAGGGACACCTCGGGCAGGTCGAGGCCCTCTCGCAGGAGGTTGATTCCGACGAGCACGTCGAACTCCCCGAGCCGAAGGTCCCTCAGGATCTCGATGCGCTGCACCGTGTCCACGTCGGAGTGCAGGTAACGCACCCGAACCCCCTGCTCCAGCAGGTAGTCGGTGAGGTCCTCGGCCATCTTCTTGGTGAGCGTGGTCACCAGGACCCTCTGCTGGGCCTCCACCCGCTGCGAGATCATCTCCAGCAGGTCGTCGATCTGGCCCTTCGTGGGCCTGACCATCACCTCCGGATCGATGAGCCCCGTGGGGCGGACGATCTGCTCCACCACCCGGCTGCTGGCCTCGAGCTCCCATGCCCCGGGTGTGGCCGAAAGGAACACGACCTGTCCCACCCGGCCGATGAACTCCTCAAAGGTGAGTGGCCTGTTGTCGGCTGCGGAAGGCAATCGGAAGCCGTGCTCCACGAGCGTCTTCTTGCGGCTCCGGTCGCCCGCGTACTGGCCGTGCAACTGGGGAACGGCCACATGCGACTCGTCCAGGACGACCAGGAAGTCATCGGGGAAGTAGTCCAACAGGGTGTACGGCCTATCCCCGTAGGACCGCCCATCCAGGTGCATCGAGTAGTTCTCGACGCCGTTGCAGTACCCCAGCTCGGCCAGCATCTCCAGGTCGTACTCGGTGCGCATCCGCAGGCGCTGTGCCTCCAGCAGCCTTCCGTCCGCCTCGAACACGGCCAGGCGGTCAGCCAGCTCGGCCTCGATGCCGACGATCGCCCGACGGATGTTGGGAGCGTCCGCCATGTAGTGGGTGGCGGGGAACACCACCAGTTCGTCCAGTGGGCGAATGTGGTCGCCGGTGAGTGGGTCCACCTCGGTGATCGCCTCGATGAGATCCCCGAAGAGGGAGATCCTGAACGCCGTCTTCTCGTAAGCGGGGTGGATCTCCAGCGTGTCGCCCTTTACCCGGAACCTGCCGCGCTCCAGCACCATGTCATTGCGCTCGTAGTGCATGTCGATGAGGCGTCCGAGGGTGGCGCGATGGTCCACCTCCTGACCGACCTCCAGCACGAGGAGCTGGCCCTCGTAGTGTTCCGGCGAGCCCAGGCCGTAGATGCACGAGACCGATGCGACCACGATCGTGTCCCTGCGGGTCAGCAGCGAGGCTGTGGTGGAGTGCCTCAGCCTGTCGATCTCGTCGTTCACCGAGGAGTCCTTCTCGATGAAGGTGTCAGACGTCGGCAGGTATGCCTCGGGCTGGTAGTAGTCGTAGTAGGAGACGAAGTACTCCACCCGGTTGTCGGGGAAGAACTCCCTGAGCTCGTTGGCCAGCTGGGCTGCCAGCGCCTTGTTGGGAGCGATCACCAGTGTTGGGCGCTGAACCCGTTCGATGGTCCATGCGATCGTGGCGCTCTTCCCGCTCCCGGTGATGCCCAGGAGCGTCTGGAACCGTTCGCCGCCCAGGATCCCGTCGCTCAGCTCCTCGATGGCCTTCGGCTGGTCGCCCGCCGGCTGGAACGGGGCCACCATCCGGAAGGCCTGGCCGCGCGATGGTCCAACCTTCCCCGCGGACAGCCCCGGAGAGTCGCTCGGCGATGTCGGGGCGGCCATCTGGGGATGGTACCCAGCGGCCCCCGGGAGCCCCGGTCCACGGCGGCCGGGACTCAGCCGTCCTCGGCCCGGCTACCGATCCGACGCACCTCGGCGCCCGGCTCCGGGCGTTCCAACGTTGCGATCCATTCCCAGGCCAGGTCCACCTGGTCGGCGAGCTCCTGGAGGGTGCCGCTGTTGTCCACCACCAGGTCGGCCAGTTCGAGGCGCTCGGAGCGTGATGCCTGCCTGGATATCCGGTTCCGGGCGTCGACGGCGGTGAAGCCCCTGCCGGAGACAAGTCGTTCCACGGCCACGTCGGGGTCCACGTCGACCACGATGACCCCCGCCAGGCCCCTGTGGCCAGACTCCACCAGCAGGGGTATGTCCAGGACGACGGTGGCGTCGGTGGCGGCCAGCTCCGCACGCCGGCGGGTCATCTCGTCGCCCACGGCCGGGTGGACGATGCCGTTCAGGGCCGCCAGCTCGTCAGGGTCGGCGAAGACGATGTCGGCGACCGCCTGGCGGTCCAGACCACCTGCGTCGTCCAGGATCTGATCACCCCACCGCTCCGCCATGGCCAGGAGGACCGGCATGCCCGGGAGCTGCAGCTCCCTGACGATGGCATCAGCGTCCAGCAGGGTGGCTCCACGCTCCACCAGCATCGCCGCCACGGTGGACTTGCCCGAGCCGATTCCCCCGGTGAGCCCTAGCTCCAGCACGCTCAGGGTCGACCTCTCGGCGTTCCGGGTCGGTTCAGGCCTAGGTGGTCTCCGCCTCGACGGCCTCGCCGGCATCCTCCGCTGAAGGGTCGGGCTCTACAGCCTCGACCACCTCTACGACCTCGGCAGCCTCGACCACCTCTGCGGCCTCGACCTCTACGACCTCGGCAGCCTCGACCACCTCTGCGGCTTCGACCTCTACGGCTTCGACCTCTACGGCTTCGACCTCTACGGCTTCGACCTCTACGGCTTCGACCTCTACGGCTTCGACCGCCTCTGCGGCCTCGCCAGCATCATCTGTTGAAGGGTCAGCCTCAACCGCCTCGACGGCTGGATCGGCATCTCCGGTGGCCTCGGGCTCGACGTACATGTCGGCCCAGGCCTCCTGGCCCTCCGAGCTCTCGCCACCGATGAACTTGCCCTCGGCATCGTAGGCGTGCTCGCCGAAGTGCTCCTGGTACTCGGCCGCCACGATGCCACCCTCGGCGGCCTGCTTGATCGAGAGGCTGATCCGTCGACGCTGGAGGTCCAGGTCGATGATCTTCACCCAGAGTTCCTCACCGGGGGTGACGACCTGCTCGGGCAACTCCACGTGGTGGGCGGACATCTCCGAGATGTGGACCAGGCCCTCGATTCCGTCGCCGACCTGCACGAAGGATCCGAACGGAACCAGCTTCGTGACCCGGCCGTAGACCAGTTCGCCCACCTGGTGGGCGCCTGCGAACTCCCGCCACGGATCCTGCTGGGTGGCCTTCAGGGAGAGGCTGATGCGCTCCCTGCTGAGGTCCACCTCGAGTACCTGCACCTCGATCTCATCGTCAACGCTGACGACCGAACCGGGGTGGTCGACGTGCTTCCAGGAGAGTTCTGAGACGTGGATCAGTCCATCCATGCCACCAAGGTCCACGAAGGCACCGAAGTTGACCACGCTGGACACGATGCCCTTGCGGATCTCGCCCGGACGGAGGTTGTGGAGGAACTCCTCCCTCTTCTCCTTCTGGGTCTCCTCAAGCCACGCCCGGCGGGACAGGACCACGTTGTTGCGGTTCTTGTCCAACTCGATGATCTTGGCGTCGATCGTGGTCCCGATGAAGGGCTGCAGATCACGGACGCGGCGCAGGTCCACCAGGGATGCGGGAAGGAAGCCACGAAGTCCGATGTCAACGATGAGGCCGCCCTTGACGACCTCGATGACCGTGCCGGAGACGATCCCGTCACCCTGCTGGATCTCCTCGATCCTGCCCCAGGCACGTTCGTACTGGGCACGCTTCTTGGAGAGGATCAGACGACCGTCCTTGTCCTCGCGCTGGAGCACGACCGCTTCGATCCGCTCGCCGAGGGTCACGACCTCGCTGGGATCCACGCCGTTGCGGATCGACAGCTCACGCGGCGGGATCACACCCTCCGACTTGTAGCCGATGTCGAGGAGGACCTCGTCCTTGTCGACCCGGACGACCGTGCCCTCTACGAGCTGGCCGTTCTCCACGTCGACCATGGTGGCCGAGTAGGCCTCCTCCAGGGTCAGCGAACCGAGGTCGTTCTCGGTGATCGGGCGGGGGATGTACTCGCCACTCTCGTCGAATGTCCCCATTGGCGGGGAGTCGAGGATGGCTGCGGTCAGGCTGGTGTCGGGCACGTGTTCTTCTCGTCGGATGGGAGTAGGTGGACAGGGACAGTCCGGGAGCGTGGAATCACGCGGATCGGACCGGGAGAGCCTACCGGCGGACCCCTGCTACAGCGCCCGTAAC
>DUAC01000017.1:0-274 GCA_012961035.1 Acidimicrobiia bacterium | reverse complement strand
CATGATTCGGTCGTCAGGACCGCCTGCGACCCAGGACCAGAAATTCCGGATGTTCCAGGTCCGGTGGGCGATCCGCGTAGTCCCCCGGTCGCACCGAGCGGATGCCCGTCAGCACCAGGCCGGCCCTGTCGCAGAGGAGGCGGAGCTCGCGTGGGGTGAAGCACGTCGTCCAGAGATCCGTTTCGACCTCGACGCCCTCGAGGTCCCGCAGCACCGTCCTCTCCAGGTTCACACCCGTACCGGCATCGAACGTGTCCCCATCCTCGAGGAAGCG
>DUAC01000016.1:3015-8383 GCA_012961035.1 Acidimicrobiia bacterium | reverse complement strand
TCGCTCCCAGGGTCACGAACGGGTCGAGGGTGTCGTAGTACATCTGGGGCAGGTCGGCGCCTCCCGGCCACGCCGATATTCGGGACGCCGGTATGTGGCTGTGCTCCGCCAGCCAGATCGACTCGAAGCCCCGCTCCTCGAGGGCGATGCCCAGCTCGGCTGGACTGATCGCATACGAGGTCGGGAAGAAGCAGGCGCCGAAATGCACTGGAGTGGGTCGTTTCTCTATTGGGTGGGCTGGAGTGGGTGTCTGGGTCTCTTGTAGGGCTGTCAGGACCCACCGACGACTCCGCCACTGGCGTGCCTGGCGGGAGTCCCGGACGTGAAACTAGTACCGAGGTGGCGCTGCCTCCGGCTCCCGGGCTCCGGCCCGGTCTACGGCTGGCATGCGGCTGGCATGCGACTGGCATGCTTGACCTGTCGATAACAACGGTTATTATCCACGCATGGCACCCAAGACTCGTGACGCGTCCGAGGTGTCCGACGCATCCGAGGTCTCCAGCACGCCAGAGGCGGACCACGACGCCGGTGGAGATCTGACCCATCGACTACTGCACGCCGCAGCCCAGGTGTTCGCCGAGAAGGGCTACGAGAAGGCCGGCGTGGCCGAGATCGCCCGACGGGCCGGGGTCACCACCGGCGCCATCTACTCCCGGTACGGAGGCAAGGCCGAACTACTGCTGGAAGCCGTGGACCACCATGTGCCCGACTCCATCGACAGCGTCCTGAATGGCAGCGGCAACCTGGGCTCCCCCACAGAGGTCCTCTCGATGCTCGGCGACCACCTGCTGGACCCACTCGACGGAGGACACGGGCTGTTCCTGGAGGCCATCGTGGCCGCCCGGCGTGACCCGGTCCTGGCCGAGCGCCTCAAATTGCGGGTCGAGGACGAGGATCGCCGTCTCGGCAAGCTCGTCGACGAGGCCACCAGCGACGGGCTCTTCGATGCCGACCTGGACGAACAGGCGGTCGTGAGGCTGGCACACGCAATCGGCCTCGGAATGCTCCTGACCCGCTCCATGGGCCTGAGCCTCCCCTCGCCGGACCACTGGCACACGGTCATCGACAGGGTCCTCGGAGGCCTGGCCGAGCCAGTAAGCCCAGCAAGCCCAGCAGGAACCCAGACACCAGGAGACACGGCATGACGGTCATTGATGTAGGCGGGCAGCCAGGACAACACCCCGGCCAGCCCGGCACCGACGCCAATGCCGAGACGGCCTTCGACTCCCTGCTGGACCACGTCCGGGCCGAGTTCGACACGACCTTCACCTGGGATTACGAACGCTCCCGGGACGGCCTGAACCGCCTCTACGAGAAGGCCAAGCGCTCACAGTGGAACGTCAGCGATGACCTGGACTGGTCGATAGACGTCGACCCGGAACGCACCATCCGGCTTCAGGTCGAGACCACGGGCGTACCGGCGGGCATGCCGGCAAGGAGCCTCCTGGACGTAAAGGGCTCACCGGTCGCCAGTTGGGACGACGACAAGTGGGTGGAGTTCGCCGTGCAGGCCCAGTCGGCCTCGCTCAGCCAGTTCCTCCACGGCGAGCAGGGCGCACTGCTCTGCACGGCACGCCTCGTGGAGGCGGTCCCGTGGATCGACGCCAAGTACTACGCCGCCACCCAGGTGGTCGACGAGGCCCGCCACGTGGAGGCCTTCGCCAGGTACCTCGACGAGAAGATGCCGGCCACCTACCCGATCAACGAGAACCTCAAGTCGCTCATAGACCAGGTGCTCCGCGACGAACGCTGGGACCTCGTCTACCTGGGCATGCAGGTGGTGATCGAGGGACTGGCCCTGGCCGCCTTCGGCCTGATGCTCGGAACCACCCAGGAACCCCTCCTCAAGGCGATGCTCCGCTACGTGATGGCAGACGAGGCCCGCCACGTGGCCTTCGGGATCCTGTCCCTCCAGGAGCTCTACGAGGACATGGACGCCGCCGAGTTCCGGGTTCGCCAGGAGTTCGCCTACGAGGCCTGCAACATGATGCGGCGACGCACCCTGAACTCGGAGCTCTGGCCCAGCTTCGGGATCTCGAACGCCGAGATCGAGGCCCTGCTGCCCAGCCAGGAGTCACAGCAGCGCATGCAGCACCTGCTGTTCTCCAAGATCGTCCCCAACTGCAAGAAGCTGGGCCTACTCGACCTCCGCGACGGATGGCTGCGTGAGCGCTTCCAGGAGATGGGCATCATCCAGTACGAGAACTGGGAGAACACCGCCGAGGCCCTCACCATCGGCGACGCCGTGGAGCCCATCCACCTCGGCGCATCGACCACCTGAACCACCCGAGACACCCGATGACAAAGACCGCTTTCCCAGTACCAGGAGAACCAACATGACCACGACAGAGCCGATGCCCAGCGGAGAGATCACCGACGAGGCGTTCGACTTCCGGGCGTATGCCAACGACCCGGATCGCATCACCGAGTTCTCGGTCTTCAACGATGACGTGACCACGCTCATCCACACCGTCCAGGACAACTCCGACGCCATCTTCACCTGGGGCTACGACAAGGGCGAGCGGGCCCGCCTGGACAAGCTCTACGAGAAGGCCAAGGTCTCCCAGTGGAACGGCCAGACCGACCTGGACTGGTCGATCGACGTCGACCCGTACAAGGTGCTGTCCCCCGCAGACCCCGCCGAGGTGGCCTACTTCGCCGAGAACCCGGAGTCTCCGCTCTACAAGCTGAACGAGAAGGAGTGGGAGGACCTGGGCGTCGAGTCGATGAACTGGAGCCTCAGCCAGTTCATGCACGGTGAGCAGGGCGCCCTGCTGTGCACAGCCAAGATCGTCGAGACCGTCCCGTGGATCGACGCCAAGTACTACGCCGCCACCCAGGTGGTCGACGAGGCCCGCCACGTGGAGGTATTCGCCCAGTACCTGGACCAGAAGCTGGACGGCATCAAGTACCCGGTGAACACCCACCTCGGCACCCTCCTGGACGACATCATCCAGGACAGCCGCTGGGACATGACCTACCTCGGCATGCAGATCATGGTGGAGGGCCTGGCCCTGGCCGCCTTCGGCTTCATGCATCAGACCACCGAGGAGCCGCTGCTCAAGAAGCTGCTGCGTTACGTGATGTCAGACGAGGCCCGCCACGTGGCCTTCGGAGTCCTGAGCCTCCAGGAGGTGTACCAGGAGCTCACGGTGGCCGAACTACGTGACCGCCAGGAGTTCGCCTTCGAGGCCGCCCTGCAGATGCGGGACCGGTTCATGCGCCAGGAGGTCTGGGAGCGCATGGGCGTCGATGTGAAGGACATGGTGAAGTTCACGCTGGCGATGCCAGACGAGCTGCGCATCTTCCAGAAGATGCTGTTCTCCAAGATCGTGCCGAACTGCAAGAAGCTGGGCCTGCTGGACGCCGGCGACGGCTGGCTGCGGGACCGGTTCACCGACATCGGGGTAATCGAGTTCGAGAACTGGGTCGACACGGTCGACGAGTACGACGACCTGGACGAGGTCGCAAAGGACCGGGCGCTGGCCGAAGGCTGAATCCGGCAGGGTTCGGGGATCAACCCGGATCGGGTTCGGGAATCAACCCCGACCCGCATGACCGACCCAACTGGCAGGCCATGCCTACTCAGGCCGGGTCGTAGCCAGCCTGCTCGTGATGGCGGATCACCTCGTCGATCACGAACCGCAGGAACTTCTCGCTGAACACGGGATCCAGGCCGGCCGCCTCGGCCAGCTCGCGCATGCGTTGGACCTGCTGGGCCTCACGGTCGGGATCGGCGGACGGTAGGCCCACGGCAGCCTTGTGGGCACCCACCTGCCGGGTCACCCTGAAGCGTTCGGCAAGCAGGTGGATCATGGCGACGTCGATGTTGTCGATGCTCGACCGGAATCCGTCGAGGGCCTCGTCGTGGTCCATTGCTCACATGCCCTTCCCGGCAGGCCACCATGGCCTGCCATCTCGCCCTGCCAACCCGGCCTGACATCCTGTCTGGCGTCCTGGTCTGTAATCACGCCGACGGATCTCAGGCCGTCGACCTACAGATAGGCCCGGCCCATCCGGCCCGCGCAGCGTAGGCCCTGAGGCGGAAAAGCCGGGGACGAGAAAGCCGAGGCAGGAAAAGCCGAGGCCGAGAAGACCTGAGCTTCCGAACTAGTCTCGCCGCACCCGCTGTCCCGACCACCCTGGATCCGGTTGTTACCTACGGTGCCGGAGCGGACCACGGACCCGAGAATCGAAAGCACCTCCCAGAAGGAAACCCCTACATGGAGATACCGCTGACCATCGCCGATCACCTGCGCCGCGCGGAGGTCGTCTACGGCGACCGGATCGCCATTATCGACGAACCGGACCAGGTGGCGGCTCCGCTCCCCGACCTGACGTACGCACGAACCGCCGAGCTGTCCAGGGCAATGGCGGCCGGCCTCGACGCCATGGGCCTGGACATGGGAGCCCGGGTGGCGATGGTCAGCCACAACGCCGCCCGGATGCTGGTGTTCCTGTTCGGGACCAGCGCCTTCGGGCGTGTCGGCGTGCCGATCAACTTCCGCCTGAACGCCGAGGAGGTCCAGTACATCGTCGACCACTCGGGCGCCGAGGTGCTGCTCATGGACCCGGAGCTGGAGGCCGACCTGGGCGACGTGAAGGTGAAGCACCGGCTCCTGAACGGCGAGGAATCCGACTCGTTGTTCCTGGAGGGCGTCGAGCCACGTCCCTGGATCCCGGACGAGAGCTCCACCGCCACCATCAACTACACCAGTGGCACGACGGCGCGCCCGAAGGGCGTCGAGATGACGCACCGGAACCTGTGGCTGAACGCAGCCGTGTTCGGCTGGCAGACCGCCGTGAACGACCGCGACGTCTACCTCCACACGCTGCCGATGTTCCACTGCAACGGCTGGGGCATGCCGTATGCAGTGACCGCCATGGGCGGGAAGCACATCGTGATCCGCAAGGTGGACGGCCCCGAGATCCTCCGCCGCATCCAGCAGCACGGGGTGACGCTGCTGTGTGGCGCACCGGCGGTGATCAGCGCCGTGCTGGACGCCGCTGCGGACTGGGACGGCCCGATTCCCGGTACCGGCACCATGCGCATCGTGGTGGCCGGAGCGCCGCCACCCACGCAGACGATCGAACGTGTCGAGACCGAGCTGGGTTGGGAGTTCATCCAGATCTATGGGCTGACCGAGACCGCACCCCTGCTCACGATGAACCGCAGCAGGGCGGAGTGGGACGACGACACCCCTGCCGAGCGGGCAGCCAGGCTGTCGCGCGCCGGCGCACCGGCCCTCGGCGTGACCATGTCGACGTCAGCGGACGGCGAGCTGCTGGCCCGCACCAACCACGTGCTGAAGAGCTACTGGGCCCAGCCGGAGGCAACCGCGGCGGCACTGGCCGACGACTGGTTCCA
>DUAC01000016.1:0-2762 GCA_012961035.1 Acidimicrobiia bacterium | reverse complement strand
CATAGACCACTGCCGGGAGATCCTGGCCCACTTCAAGTGCCCGACATCGGTGGAGTTCCGGGACGAGTTGTCCCGGACGGCCACCGGCAAGCTCCAGAAGTTCAAGTTGCGTGCCCCCTACTGGGAGGGCATGGAGAAGCAGATCAACTAGCCGGCACGGGCCCGACCTGAGCGACGGGCCACGCCGCTGGACCCGGATGGTCCCTGGACCGGCCACACCGGGTGGGCGGGGCCTACCTTGAACAAGGCAGCCCCATGGGCGATCCTGTCCCATGGACGTTTTCCACCTCGAGGGTGGCCGCCGCCTCATGTGGGTGGTCAAGGGGGCACTGGCCGCCAGCCTCCTGGCCGGCCTGCTGTTTCCAGGCATTCCCGGTGTGGCCGGCAAGGGCTGGCCTGAACGGTGCGTCGGCTACCCCATCTCGGCCCTGGTGGTTCCTGCCATCTGGGTGCTCCGGGGCCGACGTGGCCGGTATCCGCACCTGGCCGACGCCCTGCTGGTGGTCCCGTTCGTGCTGGACCTGCTGGGCAACCTCGTGAACCTGTTCGACACGATGGAGCAGTTCGACGACGTGCTCCACTTCGTGAACTGGACCTTCCTGGTGGCCGCCCTCGTCCTCTTCATGGCTCCGGCCGGGCTGGCCCGTTGGAACCTCGTGCTGATGGGCTCCGGGTTCGGAGCAATCGCGATCATCGCCTGGGAGGGCGTGGAGTGGATCATCCAGGAGATGGGAACCACCGGCCTGCAGCTCACCTACGACGACACGATCGGCGACCTGGTGCTCTCGACGGCTGGCGGGGTGCTGGGTGCCCTGGTGACTGCCAGCCTGCTGGCCCGGAGTGCCGCCCAGTCGCCGGACTCGAACCCAGACTCAGCCGGTAGGTAGCGGTTCTCCGGTGAAGAACCGGCGGGGGTTGTCCACGACCAGCGCCTCTATCTCAGCGGGATCCACGCCGGCCTCCAACAGCATCGGAATGATCTCGCGGTCGAAGCGTGTGGGATCGAACAGCTCACCCAGGCGGTCCATCGACCGGGCAGGGAACGGTTCTCCCTGCCAGCACCAGACCGAGTCGTGGCTGACGACCACGCGGTCGCCATATCCACGTCGGATCACCTCTGTCAGGGCCGCCACCCGGTCGGTGTCGGGTTGCAGCGCCGTGATGCCGAACCGGTCGAAGCCCAGATAGCTGCCACCAGCGGCGATTCCCTCGTGGTAGTCGGCATCGGTCGTCCCGCACGAGTGGCCCACGATGATCCGCTGTGCCGGGACTCCGGCATCGGTCAGCACCGCCTGCTGCAGGTCCCCGAGGGTGCCTTCGTCCGTGTGGGTGGTGATGGGCGTGCCGGTCGCCAGCGAGGCGGCGGCCGCTGCGTCGAAGACCCGCCGCTCGTGGTCGGTCATGTCGCCCAGGCCGGTAGCCACCTTCAGGATTCCCGGTCGGGCGCCGCTCCCACCTACCCCGTCGGTCAGCTCCGATTCGAACATCTCGGCCATCACCGCCGTGACGTCCTCATAGCGGGCCTTGAACGACCAGTAGGCGTGGCCGCCCTCCGACTCCTTGTAGAGGCCGGTGGCGCAGATGATGTTGAAGCCGGTGGCCTCCGACACCTCGACGAGCAGCGACACGTCCCGCCCGAGGTCGTTGGGGCACGGGTCCACGAGCGTGGAGTAGCCGAGGTCCTGGAGCTCGGAGATCCGGTCCACGCACACCGCCACGACATCGGCCCGGGACCGCCGGACGACCGTGGTGTGGCTCTCGGCGCCCGGCCAGCCCACGGTCAGGTGCTCGTGCATCAGCGTGCGGCCCAGGTCGTCCGGGCTAATCGGTCCTGTCACCGTCTGGACCATGGGCTCCGGTCGGTTCACGCTCATGGCATCATCGTTGCAGGTGCCCGGGTGCCCGGACACCCACCGGCGACAGGTACGACCTGACGACCGGGCAGAGCACTACCACGACCACGACCAGGCCACCATGTCCGACCACGTTCCCATCGCCGACGAGTTCCTCGCAGCCAACCGGACGTTCGCCGTCGACTTCCCCGATGCGGGCCTCCAGGTCGAGCCGACCCGCCACGTGGCCATAGTGGCCTGCATGGACTCCCGGATGGACATGTTCCAACTACTCGGCCTCGGCCACGGCGAGGCCCACGTGATCCGCAACGCCGGGGGGGTCATCACCGACGACGTCATCCGCTCGCTCTGCCTGTCACAACGCTTCATGAAGACCCGTGAGGTCGTACTGGTCCACCACACCGACTGCGGCCTGGAACAGGTCACCGAGGACTCCTTCCGTTCCGAGCTCCAGGACGAGCTGGGCGTGACCCCACCGTGGGTGGTGGAGGCGTTCACCGACCCGCATGCCAGCGTGCACCAGTCGATGCAGCGACTGCACCTGTCGCCCTTCCTGGCCCACAAGGACCACATCCGGGGATTCGTCTACTGCGTGACCACGGGCCTGCTCGACGAGGTCACGATCGACCCGGTGGAGACGGTCGGCTGATCCGCGCGGCCGGAACCCACACCCACCCGGCCGAACCCACCCACCTGGCTGAAACCCACCTGACGGGCCGTTCCATGCAGGATCTGCATGGGCGAGGTTGCTCGTGTGACCGCCGGCACCTACGATTCACATCCGTTGTCCAATGACGGGCAGCCCCCGGCTGTGGCGATAACCGCCCAACGGGAACCAGAAACAAACCGGAGGGGTTTACCTATGAACAAGAGCAAGCTTCTGAAGCTTCTCGCCATGTTCCTCACGAT
>DUAC01000015.1 GCA_012961035.1 Acidimicrobiia bacterium | reverse complement strand
CCGCGACGGCACCACCCACGACCGCCGTCCCGACGACGACCACCGCCGATGTACCCGGCACGTTGCTGTCCAGCCAGCCGGTGGACATCGGTGACCTGGGCGTGGCCTGGCGGGTCGTCTACCGGTCCACGTCGGTGGCGGGCGAGCCAATCGAGGTGACCGGAATCATCGCCGCGCCGTCCGGCGACGCTGACGGACCGCGGCCCGTGCTCTCGGTCGCCCACGGCACCACCGGAATGGCCGACCAGTGCGCCCCCTCGCTGGACTTCCCGGACGGCGTCTCCCTGACAGTCATGGCTCCGTTCCTGGAGCGCGGCTGGGTGGTGACGGCGACGGACTACGAGGGAATGGGCGGGCCGGGCATCCACCCGTACATCGTGGGTGAGAGCGAGGCCCGCGGGGTATTCGACATAGTCAGGGCTGCCCAGACGATGCCCGGCGTGGGAGCCGACGGCCCACTGGTGGTGTGGGGACACTCCCAGGGAGGCCACGCCGCGATGCACGTGGCCGAACGCTGGCAGGACCTAGCCCCCGACCTGGACCTGGTCGGGGTCGCCGCAGGTGCACCGCCATCCCAGTTCCCGCTTCTGTCCGCTTTCCTTCAGGGTTCGGCCTTCCAGGGCTACCTGGTGATGGCGGCCGCCAGCCTCGCTGCCACCTACGACGAGCTGGACCTGGAGGGGGTCATGAACCCAGCCAACCTCCACCTCCTGGACGAACTCGAGAAGGGTTGCACCGGCCACATCTTCGACGTCTTCAATGGGATCCCGTACGCGGAACTGGTCAGCGTCGATGACGTCTTCGCCATCCCGGGGTGGAACGCCCGGCTCGTGGAGAACGACACCAACCAGCTGCCGAACCAGGTGCCGGTGGTGATCCTCCACGGCGATCAGGACGAGCAGATCCCGGTGGTCAGCAGCGCAGCCCTGTTCGCCCAGTTGTGTGCCTTCGCCGACCACGCGCCGTTGGAACGGCGCGTCTACGAGGGAGAGGGTCACGGCTCGGTCGTTCCGGCATACCTGGACGACCTCACGGCGTGGCTGGAGGCACGGGTGGCCGGCGAACCCGCCACCGACCAGTGCGGCACCTGACCTTGGCGGCTAGGGGCCCTTGGTGGTCGACATGAAGACGATGACCACCCCGCTGGCGACCTCCACCGTCGCCGTAGGGTCGGCCATCCGGTTGGACAGGCCGAGGCCCGCCCCCGGATCCAGCACGCTGTCGGACAGCGGCCACGCCAGGCCGGTGGTGGTGACACCGGTCGCCTGACCACCGATGGCCAGCAGGCTGACCAGGTCATCGACCGTTCCGCGGATCTCCACCCGGTCGCGCACCACCCAGGCCCGCGTGCCGTCGATCCTGAGGTCGATCCTGATGCCGGCCCAGCGGTCTGCGGCAACGACCAGGAGGTTTCCCAGCGCGTGGTCCACCCTTCCGCCGATCGT
>DUAC01000014.1 GCA_012961035.1 Acidimicrobiia bacterium | reverse complement strand
CAGGTAGAAGCCATCCAGCGAGGACCGGTCGTAGATGGGCAGCCAGTCGGGCGTGACGTCGTAGACCCCGGCCAGCCCGGTCGGACGGTGGGGTACGGCAAGGTCGGGAAGGCGACGGGCCAGCCGCCAGACCTGTGCCTCGAAGCACTCCACCGTGGGAGTCGGCGAGACCTCGTCCGGGTCCTCCACCCACTCCAACGGGTCGCAGTCCGGCTCGACACTGCCGACCAGCATGGTGCCCCCGGGCTGGGGGCGGCTGTAGTAGCCGAGGTCCAGGTCGGCCAGCAGTGCACCCCCGTCGTGGAGTCCGAAGCCGGGGGGGCTCCCGACCACGTGTACCTCCTGTCGCATCGGCCGGGTCGACACAGCCATCGAGTCGGCGACACCAGCCAGGCGGTTCAGTGCCGAACTCCAGGGTCCGGCGGCGTTGACCACGACGGGAGCATCGATGGTGGAGCCGTCGGCCAGCTCCACGCCGGCCACCCGTCCACCGCCGGTGGCCACGCCGACCACCCGGGTCCGCAGGCGCAGCACGGTCCCGTGGCGTCTGGCGGCGTCCATCAGGTTCACCGCCGCCAGTTGCGGATCGTCGATGAAGCCCGCGTCGGGGATCAGGACACCGTCGAGGCGGTCACCCGGTTCGTCGAAGAACCTCTCGTCGTCAGGCCGACGCGGTGGGAAGAAGGCCCGGGTATCGAGACGGGGGAACCGCCCGGCCAGGGCATCGCGGTCCAGTTCCTCCCAGTCCACTCCGACGTCCGTCAGGAGTCCCAGCATCCGGGCCCGGTCGAAGCCCGGTGACTCCAGCAGGATCGTCGGACAGCCGTGGAAGGTGGCGAGGGGGCCGGCCCCCTCGGGCACGTCCAGGTGGTCGGCCCAGGTCCACCATCGGTGAGCGGACTCCCAGGCCGACATCACCCCGGCGAGTGTGGAGTAGTTGTACCTGATCACCGCCGAGCTGGAGCTGGTGGATCCGCCTCCTACCGACATGCCCTTGTCCACGACGGTGACGGTGCGGCCCGACCGCTGCATTTCGAGGGCGATCGAAGCCCCCAGCACCCCCGCTCCGACCACCACCACGTCCGGCATCCGAGGCAGCCTAGGAGGGCGTCGTCGGCGGATCGGGGCCTGGCCAGGGGTTGGTCCGGATCTGGCGACCGGGTGCCGCCGATCCTGTGTGTGGAATTTCACCCAGAAGGGAGTGACAACCACCGTGCTGGAACGTAGGTACGATCGGAGGAGTCGGCTGGAGTCGGGAGTGGGCTGGAGTTCCCACTCTGCTTCTCCCGCCGATTGACGCCGAGGCAGGGGGAGCCCAGTGACGACAGTGGACGATCAGGCAGGAATCACCTCCTCCTTCTCATCGGACGACGTCTGTCGGGTGGTCGGCGAGCGTGTCCGTGATGCACGTCGCAACCTCGGCCTGACGATGGCGCAGTTCGCCGAGGTCGCCGAGATCTCCCTCGGCATGGTGTCCAAGATCGAGCACGGCCAGACATCGCCGAGCCTCTCCACGCTCACGCGCCTGGCCCACGCCGCCGGCGTACCGATCACCGCCTTCTTCCGCGGCCTGGACGAGGAACACGACGTCGTGATCGTGAGGGCCGGCGAGCGCATGGAGATCCTCCACGAGGGCAGCCGCCCCGGCCACGTCTATGAGGACCTCGGGTCGCTTCGCGGAAGGACCAGGATCATCGAGCCGATGATGGTCACCCTGGAGTCGGCCGACGACGTGTTCCCCCTGTTCCAGCACGAGGGCGTGGAGTTCCTCCACATCCTGGAAGGCATCATGGAGTACGGCTACGGGCCGAGGAACTACCGCCTGGAGCCGGGTGACACGATCCAGATCCACGGTGAGGTGGCCCACGGCCCCATCAACCTTGTCGAGTTGCCGGTCCGGTTCATGTCGATCAAGGTCTTCCCGGCAGCGGAGTAGGGAGACGGTATGGGGATCCTCTGGTTGATGGGCGCACAGCAGAGCGCCGTCCTGTTCCTCCTGCTGGTTGCCGCCCTCGGACTCACGTGGTGGGAGGCCCGCCAGCAGGACTTCGACAATCGGCTCACCTTCTGGTGGATCTCGGTCGTGGGCATGACACACGTGCTGGGCTACCTGGCCCTTCGAGTCTGGGTGTCCTATCGGGAAAGGCAGGACAGATGACCTGGTTCCGACAGTGGTCGATCGCCGCCAAGATGTTCGTGGCCCTGACCGTGATCCTCATGGTGGGCTTCTTCGGTGGGTGCCTGGGAGGGACCGGCATCGCCGGGGACGAGGCGGTCCGTATCGCCCGCGCGGAGATCGACTTCGTTCCCCAGCACACCAACGCCGAACTGGGTCGCAAGGGCTTTCCGCCGACGGCGGTCTGGGGGGTCACCTTCTGGATCGAGGCGGAGGGCACCGACGGCGGCTTCGAGCGCCGGACGGCCGTCGAGATCCACGCCGACACGGGCACCGTGATCGCCGTCCACCACAACCCCTGATCGCCGCCACGGGCCAGCTCGCGGCGCGAGCGGCGGCCCGTTCACCCGCTGGGGGAGGCTTTACCAAGGGAAGAAATGATTTCTCAGCGTGGGCGATAGGCGACTGTTACTGTGACATTTGTAACAGTAGCGATCGGTGTGCTCGACGGTCCATGGGTGGGGATCACGGGCACGGGACCGATTCGTTAGGTCCATCCAAAGGGGAGAGACAACCATGTACGTGCTTGTTCGCAGTCCGGGTGAGGGGGTGACGGCACGATGATGGGCGATGACATCTTCATTGAGAATTACTACTTCGTGACGGTTGTCTTCATGTGGTTCCTACATGTGGGATTCATGAGTTACGAAGCAGGCGTCAGCCGCCGCAAGAACGTCATGTCCACGGCGGTCAAGAACATCATGACCATCGCCGTGGTCACGCCGGCCTTCTACTACGCCGGTTGGTGGACCTATTTCTGCATGTCGCAGGGGTTCATCCCGACGATCGGCGATGCCATCCACGGTGCCGAGTGCACCTGGGGCAATCCGTGGGGCGAGTTGATGGGTCCCAACCTCGGCGACCACGTCATGGCCGTATTCTGGGCGGCGTTCCTGCTGTTCTCCTGGACAACCGGCTCGATCATGTCAGGTGCCTGCATCGAGCGCATCCGCGTCTCGGCGTACCTGGTGCTCACCGTGTTCCTTGGTGCGTTCGTCTGGATCCTCGCCGCAGCGTGGGGCTGGAGCTGGCACGGCTGGCTCACGGTCCACTTCGGCTTCCATGACTTCGCCGCCTCGGGTGTGGTGCACGGCATCGCAGGGATATTCGCCCTGGGCGTCCTGTTCAACCTGGGTCCACGGGTCGGGAAGTACGACGATGACGGAGGTGCACGGGCGTTCAAGCCCCACAACCTCCACATGACCCTCATGGGCCTGATGATCATCTTCACGGCCTTCTACGCCTTCTACGCGGCGTGCCTGGCGGTGCTGCCGGGCGAGGCTCCGGGTTGGAACACCATCTACTACAACCCGACCACGTTGGGTGCCATCACCTACACCATCACCATCGCCTTCGCCGGTGGCTTCATGAGCGGCTACATCTGCTCCAAGGGGGATCCGTTCTGGACCCTCTCGGGCGGCCTCGCCGGCGTGATCGCCGTGTCCTCCGGTGCTGACATCTACGCCCCGTCGCTGACCTATCTGCTGGCTATGGCCGGAGCGGCGTTCGCCGTGTGGATCGGCACCTGGCAGGACAAGAAGATGCGGGTCGACGATGCCGTAGGGGCGGTGGCCGTCCACGGCTGGACAGGAATGCTGGGCGTGCTCTTCATGGGCATCTTCGCCAGCGGCTATCCAACAGGCGGGTTCTCGGGCAACGTCCGTGTGACCATCCTGGGCCAGCTGGTCGGCATCGCCACGTTCATACCGTTGGCCTTCCTATCCGGCTACGCGATCTCGTGGGTCCTGAAGCGGGCCAACCTGCTTCGGGTCCCGCTAGAGGTGGAGCTCGAGGGCATCGACCTCGCCGAGTTCGGCACGGACTTCTACCCGGACTTCGCCGCCACCGAAGAGGTCATCGTGGAGGCGGACGGCACAGAGGTGCCGGCGGCACCGATACTCGTGAGGGCCGCCAGCCAGGTGATCCGAGGCTGATCGATGCTGGAACTCATCGGGGCCATCGCACTGATGTACGCAGTCGTCCTGGCTGCGGGCATCTGGGCGACCCGAAAGTCAAGGGCCCTGCGTGAGGCAGAAGCGAACGACATCGACAGTTCAGTCTGAAAAGGAGTGTGAAAAGTCATGGATAGTTTTCCCTACGCCGATTGGGCGGAGGCACTTGAAGCGAACAGTGCCATATACACCTTTGCCGACAACGAGAGCATCATCTTCCTGCTCACGGGCCTGGGTATCGCAGCGTTCCTGTTGAGCATGATCCACATCATCAGGACCGAGGACAGGAACCTCAACCACGCGGCCGCACGGCTGGCCGCACGGGATGCTGCACCGACTGCACCGATGGGAGGTGAGTGAGATGGCCGGCAAGCAGATCGAGTTCCAGGAGAACCACACCCATAAGAAGAGCTACGAGCGTGGGATGCTGATCCTTTCAGCTCTGTGCATCGTGTTCGTCATCATCGCGGTCAACGTCGTCGGTGGTGGCGGTACCTGCTGCTAGTAGCAGACGGCAGGTAGCAGATACTGAAGGAAGTAGTCAGATGAGGGCGGCGGTGCGGCTCCGCGTTGCGGAGGTGGCCGCCGCCGTCATCGTTTTCTCGGCCTTCATGCCGTGGGCCGTCGATGACGAGCGGACGCTGCGGGGCATCCAGGTGGCGGAGGGCCAGCTGGTCATCTTCACGGCCATCGTGACGATCGCGATGATCCGCATGGGTAGCCGTCTGGCGTGGTTCGCAGCCGGTTTCTCCGCAGCCGTATTGTGGCGGGAGTGGCTGTCCAGTGGCGAGTTCATCCGGAGCCTCGGGCTCCTCACCAGCGCACTGGCGGCCACCGTGGCCGTCGTCTTCCTCGTCTGGAACATGTTCGCCGAGGTGAGGCCACCCGGCGAGGACTGACCATCCAGTCGTCTGACATCTCCAGTTGATGGGCGGCCACCGCTACGACGTCGCCGTGGTCGGGTGCGGCATGCTCGGAAGTTCGGCTGCCCGGCGGCTGGCCGACGCCGGTTGCGATGTGGTCCTCATCGGCCAGCCGGAGCCGGCCGACCATCGCAGCCACACCGGCGTGTTCGCCAGCCACCACGACATCGCCCGCGTCTGTCGCACGATCGACCCGGACCCGCTCCGCGCCTGGCTGGCGCAGCGATCCGTGGAACAGTTCGAGATGCTGACGGCCCGTACCGGCATCAGCTGCACGGTCGGGACCGGCCACCTGTGGGTGGAGGCGTCGGAGGGAATAGACCTCCTGGCCCTCGCCGACGAGAGGTTCGACCTGGGGTGCAGCCGTCGCCCGGCGGCCGAGGCCATGGCGGCCATGTCGTACCTGTCCCTTGCGGAGGGCCTGGACACCATGTATGAGCCTGCGCCCGCCGGCTACGTGGACCCGCGGGCCCATGTCCGCGCTGAGGTGCTAGCCGCTGTCGGGGCTGGGGCGACCGTGGTCGACGCCCTGGTCGGGTCGGTCACCGTCTCCGGCCACTGCGTCGAGGTGGGTACCGACGTCGGTCCGATCAGCGCCGATCGGGTGCTGCTGGCCACCGGGGCCTTCTCGGGGCACGGCGACACGCCGCTGGCCGGTCTGGACGTCGAGTACGCACTGCACACCCAGCTGTACGTGGCCCTCGACAGCGATGAGGCGGACCGGTTGTCGGGGATGCCCAGCATCATCGCCAAGCACGCCGATCCGACCGGAGACCTCTACCTGACGCCACCCGTTCCGGATCCTGTCCGACCGGGCCACCACGTGCTCAAGATCGGCATGCCCCAGGACGACCACGTCCGTGTTTCGGTAGCCGACCTGTCGGCCTGGTACCGGACCGACGGTGATCCGGCTACGGCGGCACGACTCGACCGGATCCTCAGGGGCCTGCTCCCGGAACTACGGGTGGCTGACAGTTGGACCGGCTCGTGCGTCACCACCTACACGCCGACCGGCCATCCGGCCATCGACTGGGTGGGTCCCGGCGTCGAAGTCGGTGCTGGGCGTATCGCCTGCTGCGTGGGTGGCAACGGTTACGCAGCCAAGTGCGCACCGGCGCTGGGTGGCCTGGCCGCGGGGATGCTCCTCGGGGATCCGTGGCCGACGGAGGTGGATCGGGACCTGTTCCGGGCCCGCTTCCTCTCCTGACTGCGTACGTCTAGCTGCGCACGCGCTCCTTGTCCGGGTCGTAGTGCGGGAAGCGCACGACGGTTGCCGGTAGGCGCTTCTGGTGGCCGTCCATCTTTCCCACCTCGACCTCGGTGCCGATCTCCGAGTGCTCGATGGACATCCGGCAGAGGGCGATGTTCTTACGCAGGATCGGCGACCGGGCCCCGCTGGTGATCGTGCCGACCTGTTGGCGGTCGATCATGACCGGGTCGCCGGTGCCCACCAGGTCGTCGCCGACCAGGTCCAGGCCCACCAGGACGCGCTGCGGGTGCTCCTTGGCCCGGACCAGGGCATCGCGACCGATGAAGTCGTCCTCCTTGGTCTTGAGTGGAACCGTGAAGCCGATGCCGGCCTCGAAGGGGTTCGTCTGGTCGCAGAACTCGGCACCGGCGTAGACCAGTCCGGCCTCCACGCGCAGCATGTCCAGGGCCTCGAATCCGAGCGGCGTGAGGCCCTTCGGTTCGCCGGCCTCCAAGATGGCGTCCCATACCTCCGGCGCCCTCGACGGGTGGCAGAAGACCTCGAAGCCCAGCTCGCCCGTGTAGCCGGTGCGCGACACGATGATCGGGATGCCGTCGGCATGGCCGATCCGGGCGATCGAGAGGCGGAACCAGCCCAGTTCCTCGACCGATGCCTGGTCGGGTCGGGTCCAGATCACCTCCGAGAGGATCTCCCGGCTGAGCGGTCCCTGGACCTGCACGTTGTGGAGCTGGTCGGTGGAGTCGCGGACCCATGCGTGGAGGCCGAGCTCCTTTGCCTGCCTGCGCAGCCAGAGTCCGCTGGCGTCCGATCCGCCGATCCACCGGAAGTTGTTGGGACCCAGTCGGAACAAGGTGCCGTCGTCAATCATTCCGCCGGTGTCGTAGCACATGGCGGTGTAGACGATCTGGCAGACGGCCAGCTTGCGTACGTTGCGGGTCATGCACGTCTGCAGCAGCAGCTCGGCGTCCGGGCCCGTCACCTCGTACTTGCGAAGCGGTGAGAGGTCGATGATCCCGGCCTTCTGGCGGGTGGCCCAGTACTCGTCGATCGGGCCGTGGTTGGTGTAGCTGTTGGCCAACCAGTAGCCGTTGTACTCCGTGAAGTTCCGGGTGAGGGCCGACGTCCGGGGGTGGAAGCCGGTCTCCTTCGTCAGCTCTGGGTCGGCATCGGTGGACATGCGGAAGGCCGTCGCTTTCTTGAAGGTGCTGGTTGCCGGGTAGACGCGGACGTGGATGTCGGTGGGCTGCCAACCGTTGGCGGCGTCGATGTCGCAGGGACACGCCGACGAGACGCAGATCATGTCGGTCAGGGCCTCGAGCAGGACGTAGTCGCCGGGTCGGGACCACGGCTCCTCGAAGAAGAGCTGGTTCGAGTCGTCCAGATTGGTGTTGTAGAAGAAGTTGATGGCTCCCCAACCGCGCCGGGGGGCGATGCCGTACGGGGCCAGCACGGAGTTGAAGTTGTCGCTGCAGTTGATGTGGCCCGGGTAGCCCATGTCCTCGTAGTACTTGGCGTTGCAGGCCGTGTTGAAGGTGTCGTGGCGGCCCACGGTGTCGTGGATGATCTCCACCATCGGTTGGAAGTCGTGCGTGAAGTACTTGGCATAGAGGCCCGGCATCGGGTAGCTGGCGCCCATGAGGCTGCGGGTGATGGTGGCGTCCAGCGCAGCCTCCACGCCGCCTTCCAGCCGGGCGGCGTCGAAGCACTGGAAGTCCGAGCACTCCCGTCCCTCCACGTCGATGACCTGGATGAACTCGCCGGCCTTCACCTCGTAGGCCCGTGCCGTGGAGGCCCGGATGCGGAGGTCCTGGTTCTGGTCGGCCAGTGGGGTGGGGAGGATCTGGAGGCCGGGTGACGGGGGAGCGGTCCGGTGGATGAAGGCGATGATGTCGGTCGGGGTGTTCTGGTCCTCCGGGGACATGTCGCCGCCCGGTACGCCGATCACGCACACCACGTCGGCCGAGGCGGTCATCCAGACTGTCTCGGCCGCCGCCGAGCCCTGTGAGAAGCAGTGGATGGCGGTGGTGGCGCCCAGGTCGATGCCCTTTGCAGCGAGGGCATCAGCCACCCGTCGGGCGTCGTGCTGGTCGCCGGCCAGGATCGCGGCGATGCCGGTAGCCGGAGCTCCAGACGAGTGGCCGAGTAGGCCCGGGTCGGACTTTCCGTCCCGATCGAAGGCCGCCACCTCCACCGGCTGGCAGCCCTCGG
>DUAC01000013.1 GCA_012961035.1 Acidimicrobiia bacterium | reverse complement strand
CGGCATCATGCGGGTGACGGCCTCTTCGAGCGGCATCCGCACGCTCCGCAGCGTGAACGAGACCGGCCACCTGCGCCACCTCGGCTGAACAGGGCAACCGAACCGAAAAAGCACTGGAGCCGGCCCTGGACAGGACCGGCTCGCGTGGTACCCCGTACGGGATTCGAACCCGTGCTACCAGGACTGTTCTCTAGGTACCGGCGACTGTGCGCGATGCCGCTGTGATCCCTGTAATCACGGGCCTCTCCGGCAGGGGGCAACACTCCGGCGAACCAAGGGGCGCGTGTGTGGGGCCGTTTTGGAAGCTCGATCGAGGTGGGCACACCGAGAGAACGACCGCCCATGAAGGCGGCCGTTCCTGAGGGCATGAATACAGAGGGGAAATGTCCTCGGCCACCAGTCTGTTCCTGTAGGCGGTGGCGCTGGTGGATCCCCTCACCCGGAGGACAATCTCCCCGCTGGGGGCGTTTTCTCTACTATTACGGATGACATGGGCGCCTCCCACGACTTCGGATCACCGGACGACTTGAACAATCCCAGTATCGAGAGGCGCACCAACCCGGTCGCCAGGTTGTTCAAGGCGTTTGGGGCGTGGCACTTCCTCACCAGGATTGGATCTGTCCTTCTGATTCTGGGGGCGGTCAATGTCGTTGTCTCGGTTGCCCTCTCAGAGGATGTGGGCCGGTCGCGGTTATGGCTTTTCTATGGTGTCGTCTTGGTCTGCCTGGGCGTCTGGCGTAAGCGTCGGGCTACCTCACATCGAGTCGACCGGCTCCTTCAACGCCCGCCACGGGGCAGGCCAGGTGGCCGGCCGGTACGGCGGTTCCACCCCGGCCCATTCGGCCGTGGCGGCTTCGGCGGGCGCTTGTAGACCACTGGCCAATGGCCTGGCCAACGGCCGGAGCTGCTGCCATCTCGTAGGCCTCCCGGCTTATGCACTCGAAGGGCGCCTGGGTAACCGGATCCGGTTGGCCTTTGTGTCAGGCTCCACTCCGATCGCTCCACGGGAGGAACCCACCATGGCCACCTACGAATGTTCGTCCTGCGGGATGTCCGTGAACGCCACCTGCGGAGCGTGTGACGCCCCGCTGGTCGACGCCACCCTCACCAGGGACGACGGCTCGACCGTGCAGGTATCGAAGTGCCCCAACGACCACGGCAAGATCAAGTCGCCGATGTGCTGCGGCGCAGACATGTCGTGCGCCGTGGGCTGAGCTGGGCCCCGGGCGTCAGAGCGTCCGGAAGACGACCACCGGGGAGACCTGTCCGACGTGGTCACCCGACGCATACGTCTGCACCCGGTGGACGACCGGTTCGGTGATCCGACCGGCCGCCACGTCCGAGGCGAATCGGGCGGCGAAGCCGAGGTTCGTGAAGTGGTCGGGGTTGATCCCGATGGCGAAGAGGGCACCCGGGCGTGCGATGCGCTGCAGTTCGTCGAACGCACCCGGTCCGACATGCCCGTGTGTGAAGGTCCCACAGCTGACCACCGCCCCGTACCCGCCGGTGGCGAGGTCGAGGGTGGCCGTCAGGTCCCCGACGTGGAGGTCGCCGTAGACGGGAGTTCCGTCTCCCGTGGACTTGGCGCGGGCCTCGTCGAGCATCTCGGGTGACAGGTCCAGGCCGTCCACGACCCACGGCCCGGAGGACCGGAGTACCTCACCCACCAGTCCCGTGCCGCATCCCACGTCCAGGACGGGGCCATCGTCAACGGTCGCCGCTTCGGCGAAGGCCCCGGCCACGCCGAGGTGGTACACGTACCCGTTGTCGGCAATGAACCCAGACTCGTAGGTTGTGGCCCAGCGGGCGTACAGGCCACGGTTGTCATCCGGTGTCTCGACGGCGTAGGCGTCCGCCAGATCGAAGGGCGGGCGGTCCTCGGGCTGGACGACCCCGTGCCTACCGGTCATGTGCCGGAGGATGGTCGCCTAGGCGACCAGGTCCAACTCCGGGTCGGCGCTCTGGGCGACCGGGTCCATGGGGAGGCGCTGGTCTGCGGCGATCTGACGTGCTCCCTTGAGAACGGTGCGAAGCACGGGATCGCTGGATCCCATGGCGAAGCCGGGGCCCACCTCCCTGGAGACGGCCCGGTAGACATCGTCCTGCGGGTGACGGAGGCTGTGGATGGAACGGGTACTGAATCGCATGTGGATTCCTGTCTGAAGGGCTCCAGCCGGAACTTCCGGGGACTCCCGGGCCAACTGGTCTGCGTGTCTGGCCGGAGGCGGTGCACTACCTGTAGGCAGCCCACCGACCGGTTCGGCCGTGGACATATTCTGGCGCCACGCGTACCCTCCGAGACGGCGACTCTGGTCACACGTGACCACCGTCGCAGCAGCATGACCGGGGGCGACACCGCCGCTACGCCGGCCTACGCATCGAGCACAACCATGCCGCCGGGCAGGGCCAAGTGGTCTGCCAGGACCTGATCGTCAGTTGCCATCCGCCAGTCCAGGAGGGAGGCCGCGTAGTCGGCCATGGCGGGGTGTGCGTCGAGGGGGCGCTGCTCTGCCGGGTCGTCCTCCAGGTCGTAGAAGACCGCCGGCCACCCGGCGAAGTGCACGTACTTGCCGCTCCGATCCCTGTGCACCGCCAGGTTGCAGAGGTGGCCCGGTAGGTCGACGGCGCCCGCGAAGAGGCGGAAGTCGAACTCCCAGTGCACCGCTGTCCGCCAGCCGTCTGGAACGGTGCCCTCCAGCCAGGGCCGGAGCGACCTGCCCTGGCACTGGCGTGGCACCTCGAGGCCGGCCAGGTCCAACAATGTCGGCATCACGTCCACGTTCTCGGTGAAGGCTTCCACCACCGCACCGGTCGAGGCGGATCCTCCCGTCACGGGTGGGTAGCGGAGGATCAGCGGAATGTGGAATGCCTGGTCGAAGAAGCCCAGCTTGTTCATGAGGCCGTGGTCGCCCAGCATCTCACCGTGGTCGGAGGTGACCACCACGATCGTGTCGTCAGCCGCCCCCAGGTCATCCAGGGCCCCCAGCAGCCGGCCGACCTGGGCGTCCACCTCGGCCATCATCCCGTAGTAGGTGGCACGCAGCTGCCGGAGGTCGCCGGAGTCGAGCGGTTGTCGTGTGTGACGCCACGACCTGGCGGCGGCCAGGAACGGGTGCTCGGCGCCCGCTTCGTCGACGATCGGTTCGGATACCGACGCCGGATCCACCATGTCGTTGTACGGCTCAGGAACCACGAACGGGGGGTGCGGCCGGTAGATCGAGGCGTGTACGAACCAGGGCCGGCCATCGCCCTCCAGCCGTTCCAACTCGTCGATCACCTCGCCTACCAGGAAGGCCGTCTCGGTCTCGTCGGCGGCGAACGGTGGAGGAGGCCAGCTGGCCCCCCGGCCCGCCGGTGTGGCCATGTCGGTCCGCGGGCGCAGGAACCGGTCCGGGTCCGAGATGTCGTGCCCCCGCTCCTCCAACCACCGGTACCAGACGGTGCGGTCCTCCCTGATGTCCAGGACGACCCGGAAACCGGGCAGGGAGCCCTCGTAGTCCTCCAGGCGTGGGTCGTCGTCGGGGACCGTACGAGGGTCCACGGTCGTGTCCGTGTGGCCGAACAGCAGCGGGTCGTAACCGGCGGCACGGGCCTCCAGTGCCACGTTCGTGAACCGGGCGTCCAACGGCGCGCCGTTCTGGACCGACCGGTGGACGTGCTGGTAGGTGCCCGTCAGGAGGCTGGCCCGACTGGGCCCGCACGGGGCGGACTGGGCGTAGTGGGAGGTGAACCGGACGCCCTCGGCGGCCAGGCGGTCCAGGTTGGGGGTCTCCACCACCGGATGTCCCGCAGACCCGAGGCAGTCGCCTCGCCACTGGTCGAGGGTGATGAACAAGATGTTCGGACGACTCATACCAACCCTCCGGTCCCGGGCTCCGTCCGGTCATCCTGCCAGCCTCTACAACTAGTGTCCGGCGATGGCCATCCGCCCCCTTGACGCGATCCCACGCTCCGGACGCCAACTCGGACTTCTCCTGGCCTTCACCGGGATGTTCCTGGTCTCCACCGACTCGCTGCTCATACGGGTGGCCGAGCGGGACTCGGAGATCGACGGTTGGACCATTGCCTTCATGGTCGGCCTCTTCTCCACGCCGGTGGCATGGTCGATGGCCACGCGGTCTCTTGGGCGTCGGGTCCTGGTCGAGGCAATTCTCTGGCGACGCCAGCTGCTGACGACCGGCATCGTGTCGGCGATAGGCACCACGGCATTCCTCACCGCCGTGACGCTCACCGCCGTGTCCAACGTGGTCGCCATCATCGCCGCCGGTCCGATCTTCGCCGCCGTCCTGGCCCGGATCGCCCTGCACGAACGGACCTCCGGCCGTACATGGCGGGCCATCGCATGCGTCCTGGGCGGCATCACCGTGATCGTGGGCGGCTCCATGTCCGGCGGCGGCGTCGGCGGCGACCTCTTGGCCCTCGTGGCCATCATCGGGTTCAGCGTGAACCTGGTCATCTGGCGGCGCTACCCGGACCTGCCCCGAACCCTGGTGGTGGCCATGGCCGCCACGATGACCGCCCTGCTCACCGCGTGGCCGGCCGACCTCGCCCTCGTGGACCGACGGGCCTTCTTAGCGACGCTGCTCATGGGAGGGCTGTTCGGCCCGGTGGCGAGGCTGTGCATGTCGACCGCCACCCGGCACGCGCCGGCCGCCGAGGTCTCCATGTTCACCCCGGTGGAGACGGTGACAGCCTCGCTATGGGTCTGGCTGTGGTTCGACGAGGTACCGCCGACGCCCACCTTCATCGGCGGGGCGCTCGTGGTCGCCGCAGTCGCCTACGGCCTGACCGGTCCGGCCCGCGAGGTCGACCCTGTGCCACCGAGGCAGTCGTGACCGCTCCACCGACTGAACCAGGCAGTGCCATCGACCCGGTGCTGGCCATGCTGGCCCTTCTGGGGGTGGACCATGAGGTGATGCCGTGCGACCCTGACCTGGCCGATACCGCCGACTTCTGCGCCGCCTACGGAATCGACCCCTCCGACTCCGCCAACGCCATCCTGGTCGCCGGAAAGCCGAGACCCGGCCAGGACCGGCCGTTCGCCATCTGCATGGTGCTCGCCACCCACCGGCTGGACGTCAACGGCACCGTCCGGAAACGGCTGGATACCCGGAAGGCCTCCTTTGCCGGGGCCGAGGAGACCGCGCTTGTGACCGGCATGACGATCGGAGGGGTGACGCCGTTCGGCCTACCCGCCCCGCTCCCCGTCTGGATCGACGCCGCGGTCATGGCCCGTGACCGGATCGTCGTGGGTGGTGGAAGCCGCGATCGCAAGCTCCTGCTTCCACCCTCCGGGCTCCTGAAGCTGGCGTTGGCTGAGGCCGTTGACGGTCTGGCCCGCCCCGCACCCTCCGACTCCTGACCCGCCCCGGGTGGGACCGCGTTCAGGTGCTGCCCTGACCCGCCAGGTACTCGACCAGGGCATCACGGGCTCCACCTGCGGGCGCCTCGTCGACCAGGCGTCGGACGGTGTCAGCGCGACCCATGGCGGCAAGGAGGTCGGCTGCGATGGTGTCGACCAGGCACAGCACGTCCAGGCGGGTACCTGCGGTGAGCGGATCGGCGATGAGGCCGTCTATTGCAGGGCCACAGGCCAGCTCGGCCCTCACCAGCTTGACCGCAGCCGCCTCCAGCTCGTCGAGGGCATCCAGGGCACGCATGACGTGGGTCGCCTCGTGGTCGGTGAGCACGGCGACGAGTGTGGACCGAACAGGCGCGCGAGGCGTGGATGCTCCGTCACGGTCGCCCGTCGTGGGCCGGTACGGTCCGCGGCATGGAACTGGCAGAGGTACAGCGGCTCATGGAGGACCTCTACGGAGCCGCCGATCGGGAGCGTGGGATACCAGCCACCGTGGCGTGGCTCTGCGAGGAGTTGGGCGAGCTGGCCCAGGCCACCCGCAAGGGGACCCCGGAGGAGCAGCTCCACGAGTTGGGCGACGTCCTGGCGTGGCTGGCCAGCCTGGCCAACCAGTTGGACCTCTCCATGGACGAGGCGATGGCCCGCTACGTGACGGATCCTCCCTAGCCGCTACCCGACCGGGTGGGGTGGGCCTCAGGCCCGGCGACGCAGCAGTTCCTCGGCGATCTGGATGGCGTTCAACGCAGCACCCTTCCGGAGGTTGTCCCCCGAGAGGAACATGGCCAGACCGTTCTCGAGGGTCTCGTCGCGGCGGATCCGACCAACGATCGTGGGATCCAATCCGGCGGAGTCCAGCGGTGTGGGAACGTCGGCCAGCCGGACTCCCGGTGCCCCGGCCAGGAGCTCTGAGGCGCGCTCCGGGCTGATTGTCCGTTCGAAGTCGGCGTGGACCACAAGCGAATGCCCGGTGAAGACCGGAACCCGTACACAGGTTCCCGACACCTTCAGGTCGGGGATGCCCAGGATCTTGCGACTCTCGTTGCGGAGCTTCTGTTCCTCGTCGGTCTCGCCCAGGCCGTCATCCACGAAGGACCCGGCCTGGGACACGACGTTGAAGGCGATCGTCCGCGGGAACGAGGATGGCTCTGGAAAGTCCACCGCCCGTCCGTCGTAGGTCAGGTCCTTCGCGTTCCCGAGCACGGAAGCCACCTGGCTGGCCAACTCGTCCACGCCGGCCAGGCCGGCACCGGATACAGCCTGGTAGGTGGCGATGGTCAGGGACCGCAACCCCGCTTCGGCATGCAGCGGGGCCAGGACCGGCATGGCCACCATGGTCGTGCAGTTGGGGTTGGCGACAATGCCCAGGGGGATGTCGTCAAGGGCGGCTGCGTTGACCTCGGGCACCACCAGGGGAACGTCGGGGTCCATCCGCCAGCCGGACGAATTGTCGATGACCATTGCGCCGGCGGCGACGATCTTCGGGGCGTACTCCATGGAGGCGGTCCTGCCGGCGCTGAGCAGGGCGATGCCGATTCCCGCCCAGTCGGCCGTGGCGGTGTCCTCCACCACCACGTCGCGACCAGCCCACTCCAGCGTGGTTCCGGCGGAGCGGGCCGAAGCGAAGAAGCGGATGTTCCCAACGGGGAAGGAACGTTCGTGGAGGATGGCCCTCATGACCCCTCCCACCTGACCGGTGGCGCCCACTACCGCAATGTCCATGGGCCGAAGGCTACCGACGTTCCGCTCAGCGGTAGCCCCGATATACATCGGTGCCGGCCGCTCTCCGGATCAGCCTCCCGGTACCTCAGCGAAGAGGTCGGCGAGCGACGCCATCAGCGGATAGCCGCCGCCGCAGGAGCCGGCAACGAAGGCAGAGAGACGCCTGGCCGAGAGGTCCAGCTCACCGGCGTTCACGTCAGCCGAGTCGAAGATGTAGCTGAATACGAGGGCCTGGATGCGGGGCATGGTCACCGTCTCGGGGTCCAGCCGGTCCAGTTGGACCCCCAGGTCGGCGTAGACCCCGGTGAGGAGTCGCAGGTCGGACGACATGGCTGGCGGCACGCGGTTGCTGGTCCACGCCAGGAGGTTCCGGGTAGCCAGCAGGAGTGCGTGGTGGCTGCGTGCGTCGAGCGTCCCGTCGGCGGCCACGACGGATTCGACCTCCAGCACGAGCTCACCGGACACCACCGCCAGGCTCGCACAGAAGCCGGTCGCCGCAGCCGGTATCGGCCCGCCGGCCAGGGTCGTCGTCGGCACGGGCACGGCGGTCGTAGGGACGGGCACGGTGGTCGGAACGGACACGGTCGTCGAAACGGACACGGTGGTCGTCGGGAGGGACACGGCCGCAGTCGTGGAACCCGCCGCCAGCTGGACCTGGCCGATCGTGGTCGATGGTGGCACCGCCTCCATGGCCCCACCACACGCCGCGGCAACCATCAGGGCAGCCACCGATGCCGCCCACCGGGCGACGTGACGGGACCTACCGGGTAGTCCCATCAGGAGGTGGCTCCGACCCCGCCGAGCAGCTCGAACAGCATCGAGGAGGACTCACCACAGGTCTCGACCAGGTGGGCCCTCAACCGGCTGGTGGCGGCAGCCAGGTCGCCCTCCACCCCTGACAACTCGGCGGAGATACGGGTCATCACGCTCAGGAAGGCGACCATGACCTCATCCGGGTCGTCGGTGTCCAGGTCGGGCCTGGCCAGGCCCTCGACCATCAGCTCCCCCACACGCGCCATGGTGTCCCGCACCAGGATCGCATCGGCCTCCAGCTCCGGGGGAACCTCGTCGGCCAACCAGGCGAAGATCTCGTTGGTGACCCCGAAGACGCTGGCCAGGAGCAGCGGATCCGGACCCCCATCGGCCCCACCGGTCTCCATGATCCCAGCCATCATCTCGCCGAGCCGCTGGGAGAGCTCGAGGCACACGGCCGGGGTATGGGCATCCACCATCCCCAACGCAGCCATCGTGGAGCACCGCATCGTGTTGGCGAGTATCGGCGTCCCGGCCAGCAGGTCGATGGCCTCGGAGTCCTCGAAGGCCACGAAGCCAAGGGCGAAGCGTGCCTCCAGATAGGGAGTCAGGTCGTCGGGATCGACTCCCTCCAGCAGGCAGGTGGCATCGATGGGCAGGGAATCCGGATCAGCCTGGATCGCATCCCGCAGCCCGATGGTCACGACCTGGATGACCAGGTCGCAGTCACGCAGTGCCCGAACCGCCAACGCCGACTGGTCCGGTCGCGGACCGTTGCGGGTCAGGGCCACCACCTCCGCCGGTTCCAGTTCCTCCAGGAGGCGGTCGGCCACACAACCCAGATCGTGGTCGGTCAGGCCGCCCAGGATCGGGGCGGAGTCAGCCACCCCTGCAACGAAGCCGTCCCTGGCGCCGGCAGGCGTGACCGTCGTGGTGGCCACCTCCAGGATCGTCGTGGTCGCTACCTCCGCTGCCGAATCCCGTCCCCCGTCGGTCGACCCGCAGGCAGCCGCCAGGAGGCAGGTCGCCAGGACCACAGCCGTGGCTGAGCCGACCCGTCCCGGTCCACGGAACCGCACCTCGCGGTTCAGGTTCCGGCCAGCCCGAAGGCGTCGTGGAGCGCCCGAACGGCCTCCTCGACCTGGTCACCGTCGACCACGCAGCTCACCCGGATCGCCGAGGTGGAGATCATCCGGATGTTCACGCCACATGCCGAGAGGGTCTCGAACATGGTCGCCGCGACACCGGGGTTCGAGCGCATCCCCGCACCTATGACGCTCACCCTGGCGATCGTGTCGTCGGAGGAGACCCCCGCCGCCCCGATCTCGGTGGCGAGCCGTTCGGCCAGCTCAACGGTGCGCGCCAGGTCCGCGTGCGGGACGGTGAAGGAGATGTCCGTCACCCCGTGGTCCGACACGTTCTGGACGATCATGTCCACGTTCACGTCGAGGTCGGCAAGTGCCCGGAAGACCCGGGCGGCGATACCCGGCTGGTCGGGGACACCGGCGATCGTCATCTTGGCCTCGGACGTGTCGTGTGTGACCGCCGAGACGATTGCCTGTTCCATATCGGTTTCCTCCTCATCGACCCACGTCCCTTCCTGCCAGGTGAAGGCAGAACGGACATGCAGCCTCACCCCGTGGGTACGGGCGTACTCGACGGATCGCATGGCCGGTTTCGGACATCCGGTGGCCGTCATCTCCAACAATTCGTCGAACGAGACCGTGGGCATGCGTCGGGCGGTCGGCACCAACCGTGGATCGGTGGTGAAGACGCCGGTGACGTCCGTGTAGAGCTCACAGCAGTCTGCGCCGAGGGCATGGGCTATCGCCACAGCCGTCGTGTCCGACCCCCCACGCCCCAGGAAGGTCACGTCGTTCTCCGTCGAGACCCCCTGGGATCCTCCGACCACCGGGACCCTTCCCGCTTCCAGGGAGGCCCGGACCCGGTCGGGCCTGACTTCCAGGATCTTGGCGTTCCGGTGGTTGGCGTCGGTCAGGAAGCCGGCCTGGCTACCGGTGAACGACTCGGAGTCGATTCCGACGTTGTGGAGGGCCAGGCACAACAGGGCCATGGCCTTGCGTTCACCGGCCGTAATGAGCATGTCCATCTCGCGACCCGGCTGGACGGTCGAGACCTCACCAGCAAGGCGCAACAGCTCGTCGGTCTCCTTGCCCATGGCCGACACGATGAGCACGACCTGGTTGCCGCGCCGGACGGTGCGGGCGACGTGATCGGCCACCTCGCGCATGCGCTCCGCATCTGCGACCGAGGTGCCGCCGTATTTCTGGACTATGAGGGCCACGGGGCACAACGATACCTGCGAGGCTCCGGGGCACCGGGCCGTATTACCGATGGGCGGAGCGCTGTATCCCGGTCGACCTACGGCCCTCGGTAGGGTGCCGCCCCATGGCCACCAAGTCCCGTCGTCCCGCCCCGCCGTCAGCTGCCGCCCGATTCTCGCCGGCGACGCGGATCGTGGCGGGCCTGCTGGCCTTCATGATGGTCGGCAGCCTGATATTCGTGGTGGTGGCCGGTTCCGGCGGCGGCTCCAGCGCTCCGGCACCGGCCCTGCCGATACCGGAGGACTGCCCTGCCCCGGACGGGTCGGGTACCCCACGGTTGGCCTTCGACTCACGTCCCACCTGGTGCCTCCGGTCCGGTGTCACCTACACGGCGGTGTTCTACACCACCGAGGGGGAGATCCGGGTGGCCCTGGACATTTCCCGGACCCCGGAGACCGTCAACAACTTCGTGGTCCTCACCAGGTACGGGTACTACGACGAGACCCTCCTCTTCCGCTTCGATCCGACCATCGCCATAATCCAGGGCGGCGCCCCGACGACCAACAGCTGGTCTGATCCGGGGCCCGGGTACACCATCCCCGACGAGGGTGGTCAGTTCATCAAGTTGTCCAACGGTGGCCTGCGTGGGCCCTTCAGCTACAGGGCCGGCGACCTGGTCATGGCCCGGTCGGCCGGACCGGACAGCTCGGGCGCCCAGTTCTTCTTCGCCACGGGCCCGGAGGTATCGCTGCTGGACAACCAGGGCACGTACCTGGTCTTCGGCCACGCCGACGAGGCAGGCATCGCCGTCCTGCAGGCGATGATGGACCTCTACGAGCTGGACGACACCTCGCCCTATGGCGGTGGCCCGATCCGCGACGTCGTGGTCCGCTCCATCACCATCGAACTGGGCTGACCCAGGGGTCGTCGCCCGGTCCGGAACCGCTCCGATGGGCCGTCACACACCCGTGGAACCACCGGCCAGTTCCTGGGCCTTCCCGTCCGCCCGGTCAGCCGACGAGCATGGCGTGGTGGGCGTTGGGGCCGACGTGGATCCCGGCACCCTGCTGGCCGCCTACCGACGTGGCCTGTTCCCCATGCCCATGGAGGTCGGCGGGCCCATGGCCTGGTGGTCCCCCGATCCCCGGGGCGTCCTGGATCCGGGTGGGATGAGGATCAGTCGGTCGCTGAGACGGTCCATGGCCCGCTTCGAGGTTCGCGTGGACACGGCCTTCGACGAGGTGGTGGCGGCCTGTGCCGATCCGACCCGGGAGCACGGCTGGATCGACGGACGGATCTCCTCGGCCTACGTGGAACTCCACCGCCTCGGCTGGGCCCACTCGGTCGAGGCCTGGGACGCCGATGGCCTCGCCGGTGGGCTCTACGGGGTGGCCATTGGCGGGCTGTTCGCCGGAGAGTCCATGTTCCACCGTCGGACCGACGCCTCCAAGGTCGCCCTCGCCGGCCTCACCGACCTGTTGGGCAATGGCGCTGACCGGCTTGTGGACGTGCAGTGGTGCACCCCGCACCTGGCTCGCCTGGGAGCCGTCGAACTCAGCCGGGAGGACTACCTGGAGCGCCTTCCGGACCTGACGCTCGCCGCAGGCCCGAACTGGCCGACCCCAACCACCTGACGCCCGCAACCGGACCTGCCCGTATGCATCGAGCCTGCCCGTCGGTGCTCAGCCCCGATGCGTCCGGAGGCCACCCGAGTGCCACCACCGTCCGGAGAACCTCCAGGCGGTAGGTGCGGTTGGAGCCTCCACGGCCGCCGAAGGCTTAGGCCAGAGCACCTCGTAGGCGGCGAGGATCGCTGCCAGCTCCTGCTCGGTGGCTCCCTGGGCGACGATACGGACCATTGGAATGCCCGCCCCTAGAGGGGCACGTTCCCGTGCTTGCGCTGGGGGATCTCCTGGTGCTTGGAGGCCAGCATCTCCAGACCGGCGATCAACTTCACCCGGGTCTCGGCGGGATCGATCACGTCGTCCACGTAGCCCCTCTCGGCCGCCACGTACGGGTTGGCGAACTTCTCCATGTACTCCTGGACCAGCTCGGCCCGACGGGCCTCCGGGTCGGCTGCGCTCTGGAGCTCACGCCGGAAGACGACCTCCACGGCGCCCTGTGGACCCATCACGGCCAGCTCGGCCGAAGGCCATGCCAGCGAGAGGTCCGAGCCCACGGACTTGGAGTCCATGACCACGTAGGCACCGCCATAGGCCTTCCGGGTGATGACCTGGATCCTCGGCACCGTCGCCTCGCAGTAGGCGTACAGCAGCTTGGCACCGTGCCGGATTATCCCGCCGTACTCCTGGTCCACGCCGGGCAGGAAGCCGGGAACGTCGACGAAGGTGATCAGCGGCACGTTGAAGGCGTCGCAGGTGCGTACGAACCTGGCTGCCTTCTCGGAGGCCCCGATGTCGAGTACCCCGGCGAAGTGCATCGGCTGGTTGCCGACGACGCCGACGCTCCGACCGTTGAGGCGCCCGAAGCCGCAGACGATGTTGGCGGCCCAGGCCGAGTGGTATTCGAGGAACCCGCCGTCGTCCAGGACGGTCTCTATGACCGTCCGCATGTCGTAGGGGAGGTTGGCGCTCTCCGGCATCAGGTCCACCAGCTCGGGACACAGACGGTCCGGTGGATCATCGGTCGGGAAGGTCGGGGCCTGTTCAAGGTTGTTGGATGGCAACTGGGCGAGGAGGGCCCTCACCTCATCGAGTACCGCCTTCTCGTCATCGCAGACGAACGTGGCCACCCCCGACTTGGTGGAGTGGCTGCCGGCACCACCCAGTTCCTCCAGGGTGACGTCCTCGCCGGTGACCGTCCTGACGACATCCGGGCCTGTGATGAACATGTGGGACTTCTCGCGGACCATGAAGATGAAGTCGGTCATGGCTGGGCTGTACACGGCCCCGCCGGCGCACGGGCCCAGGATGACGCTGATCTGGGGAATCACCCCCGAGGACTGGACGTTGCGCCAGAAGATCCCGCCATAGCCGTCGAGGCTCACGACGCCTTCCTGGATGCGGGCCCCCGCTCCGTCGTTGAGGCCGATCATCGGGGCTCCGACGCTCAGGGCGAGGTCCATGACCTTGTGGATCTTCTCTGCGAACACCTCGCCCAGGGCGCCACCGAACACGGTGAAGTCCTGGGAGTAGAGGAAGACCTTGCGACCATCGATCGTGCCCCAGCCGGTGATCACCCCGTCGGTGTAGGGCCGCCCCACGATCCCGCTCTCGTGCGCCCGGTGCCGGGCCAGCATGTCCAGTTCGTGGAAGGAACCGGGATCCAGAAGGTGGTCTATGCGCTCCCGGGCCAGCATCTTCCCCTTGTCGTGCTGGCGTTGGACGGCCCGGTCGGTGCCGGCGTGGATCGCCGCCTCCTTGCGCGTCCTGAGGTCCTCGAGGCGTTCGGTCATCGAATGGTCGGCCATGGTGGCCACAGGGTACCGAACTGGAATCCACGGGCAGGATCCACCGGCCACCGGTACCTTTCACCCATGCACGATGCACCTGTCGGAGGAGGGCGCCACCTGGGGGTCTTCTGCGGATCCAGGACCGGCAACGACGACGACGTCCACGCCCTGGCCCGGGAACTGGCTTCGGCCATGGTGGCCGCCGACGTGGGGCTGGTCTACGGAGGGGCGGGCATCGGCGTCATGGGCACGGTGGCCGACGCCGTGCTGGAGGCGGGAGGCACGGCGGTCGGTGTCGTACCCGTCGGGCTGTTCAGCAGCGAGGTCCACCACGGGAACCTCACGGAGCTCGTGAAGGTCCCGGACATGCACGCCCGGAAGCTGGCGATGTACGAGCGCTCCGACGCCTTCTGTGCGCTACCCGGCGGCTACGGGACCCTCGAGGAGTTGTTCGAAGCCGCCACCTGGACGCAGTTGGGCCTCCACGGCACCCACAAGCCGGTCATCCTGCTGGACCGGAACGGGTTCTGGTCGGGCCTCGACGACTTCCTGGACAGGTTGGTGTCCGACGGGTTCGTGAATCCGGAGAGCCGTGGAATCGTGTCGCGGGTGACCTCGGTCGAGGAGGTGCTGGCGGTCCTGGACCGGTGACCGCCGCCTCCGGTGGCCCGACGAGGAGGTCAGTCCAGGTCGTCGGCGAGGCGTCGTGCCATTTCGGCAAGCCGCGGGGCATCCAGGTGGGAGCAGACGTCCTCGAGGTGGTCTGCGGGGCCGGTCCAGCGCAGGTCCTCCACGTCGTCCATGACAGGTGCGTTCAGGTCGAGGGTGGCCAGTAGCCGGTAGAGCAGGGCTTCCTCCCGGCCGGCAGCGAGGGTGCCGGCCAGCTTCGTCGCGCCGCGGACGGCGACGTCCCATTCAGCAGGGTCATCGGGGATGGCCTCGAGGTGTCCGTACCGGGCCAGGATCGTCGCCGAGGACTTGGCTCCCCAGCCGCTCAGACCGGGAATCCCGTCGGCCGTATCGCCCACCAGGGCCAGCCAGTCCGGGATCGACCCCGGCTGCACGCCGAACTTCTCAACCACCGCGGCCCGGTCGTAGGTGATCTCCCGCCGGCGATCCACCTGGACGATGCCGGCGGCGTCGTCCACCACCTGGGCCAGGTCCTTGTCGGGCGTGCACACCAGCACCCTGGCGACGCGGGGATCCGCGGCGGCCAGGACGGCCGCTGCACCCATTGCGTCGTCGGCCTCGTGTCGGACCATCGCCATGACCATGAACCCGGCAGCCTCCAGGGTGGCTTCCAACAACGGAAACTGGGCGAACAACTCCGGCGGGGTGCCTTCGCCGGTCTTGTAGCCGTCGAACAGGTCGTTGCGGAACGACTCGATCACCTTGTCGGTGGCCACCCCGACGTGGGTGGCGCCCTCCTTCAGGAGCCTCAGCATCGAGCCCAGCACCCCGCGGGTCGCCGCCACCTCGACGCCCTCGGCCGTGACGTGCGACGGCACGGCAAAGTGGTGACGGAAGAGCTCGTAGGTGCCATCCACCAGGTGGACGTCGATACCGGCCATGGCGCCTCCAGGTGTCCCGACTACTCCTGGACCAGCTCGATCAGCGTCCCGAACGAACCCTTCGGATGCACGAAGGCCACGGTCGTGCCGCGTGACCCGGGCCGGGGAGCCTCGTCTATCGCCCGCCCACCTGCCGCCACGATGGCCGCCAGGGCCTCACCGCAGTCATCCACCCGGTATCCCACGTGGTGCATGCCCTCACCCCGGCTCTCCAGGAACTTCGTGATGGCCGAATCGGGTCGGGTTCCGGTGGTGAGCTGGATGTAGGACTCACCGACGCGCAGCAGGGCCTCGTCGACACCGTCGCGTTCCACCACCTCCCGGTGGTGCACCTCGGCACCGAAGGCCTCGCGGTAGTAGGTGATGGCCGCTTCCAGGTCGTGGACCGCTATTGCGACGTGGTCGATCTGGGTCAAGAGCATGGAAAACCTCCGGGTCTACGGGTGGCGCTGGCCACCGTCGGGTTCCACCGGGCCTGGCTGTCTGTGGAAGAACCTGTGGATAAGCACGGACGGAGCCGGAATTGCCGTTTCGGAGCCAATTGCCCGCCCTCTGGCGAAGAAACGACGATTTGTCCCTGACTTGTAATGATATCTTCACTGTCGTAATGTGACTGCAACAGTTGGGAACCACCCCTCCGCCCAACTCGGGAACGACCCTCCGGTCTGGCGGAAGCCACCGGGGGGCGTTTCCATGTTCCGGTGCAGTATTCCACAGACGCTTCACCCGCCGTCCAGGCGCCGACGACCCTCCAGGGCCCGGCCCAGCGTCAGTTCGTCGGCGTACTCCAGGTCCCCGCCCACCGGCAGGCCACTGGCGATCTTCGTGACCTCCACGCCGAGTGGGGCGAGCAGGCGGGCCAGGTACATGGCCGTGGCCTCGCCCTCGATGTTGGGGTTGGTGGCGAGGATGACCTCGACCACCCCCTCCGGTTCCAGGCGGACCAGCAGCTCCCTCACCCGCAACTGGTCGGGACCGATGCCCTCGATCGGGCTGATCGCCCCTCCCAGCACGTGGTACCGACCACGGAATTCACCGGTCCGCTCCACGGCCACGATGTCGCGGGGATCCTCCACCACGCACAACAGGGAGGAGTCCCGACGGTCGTCGGTGCACACCGCACAGAGTTCTCCCTCGGCCAGGTTGAAGCACCGGTCACAGAATCGGACCTTCGCCTTCATCTCGTCGATGGCCACCGTCAGCCGGGTGGTGTCCTCTACCGGGACCTTCATGAGGTGGAAGGCCAGGCGTTGGGCGGACTTGGGCCCGATGCCCGGAAGGCGCCCCAACTCGTCGATCACCTGCTGCACTGCGTCGGCGTACACGTTCGTCGCTCCGTCCGCCGGTCAGTCCGGGTCGACCAACGAGGCGCCGGGGAACGCCTGGGTGAGCTTCTCGACGGCGGAGCCCTCGGACATATCGGCATCCACGAGCTCGTCCATGTCGATGGACTCCTCGTTCGCCGGGGTGGCGACCACCTCGGGGACGACCGGCGCGGAGACGTCCCCGCCCACCACCAGCTTCACGGGAACCGTGCCACCGAACTTCTCCGAGAGGACCTTCTCCAGATCGGATCGCATGTCCTCACAGCGCCGCATGTGGGGTTCGTTTGGAAGTGCCATGACGGCCGTGCCGTCCTCCACGGACACGAAGCGCGCCGCCGAGAACCTGGCTCGGGCCTTCCTTCCCAGTCGGTCCAGCAGGTCGTCTCCCCAGGCCGCGACGAGCTCCTCGAGCGTCACCGGCGTGGCCGGACCGGCCGGTGCCTCCACGACCGGACGGGTCGCCGGCTCCGGCTCCCCATCGGCACCGGTCTCGACGTCAGCTCCCGCTGCAGGTTCCGTGGCGGCAACGGGCGCCGGCCCGGTCGTGGCAGCCAGACTGGCTCGGCCCTGGGCCGCGGGCCCGGTGCGGCGGAGCGGGGGCGGGGGCGTAGGCGGAGCCGCAACGGCAGCGCCGCCGGCCAGGGCGGCCTCCAACTTCTGGATCCGACGGATGAGGCCCTCGAGGACTGCCGGATCCCCGGCCCCGGCCACCTCCGATGCAGTGAGGCGTACGAGGGCCACCTCCAGGTCCACCCGCGGGTCAGGGGAGCGACGCATGTCGATCAGGGCGGTGCCCAGTACCTCCAGGGCCCGTGTCGTGACCGCCGGCGTGACCATTTCGGCGAATCGCTCCGCCCGCTCGCGGTCCGCCGCGGCCAGTTGGGTCGGTGGTACGCCCATGGCGATGAGGAAGGCCTCCCGGAGGGAACCCAGCAACGCCTCGCCGGTGACCCGTGGCTCCCGGCCACGGGAGATACCGGCGGCCAGGGCGGCCAGGGCCCGGGCGGTGTCCCGCTCGGCGAGAGCGGCCAGCAACTCGTCCGTGGAGGTCTCGTCCTGGGTGATCCCACCCGCCACCACCCTGTCGAGTGCCGACAGGGCGTCGCGGGCCGAACCCCTCCCGGCCCGCACGACATGGGAGATGCCGTCCTCGTCCACGTCCAGGTCGGCCTCGGCAATCACATAGCGCACCAGGGACTCGAGTTCGGAGGCTGGCAGGAGGTTCAACTCCAGGTGCTGCGACCGACTCCGGATGGTCTCGACAACCTTGTGCGGCTCGGTGGTGGCCAGGACGAAGACCACGTGGGCGGGAGGCTCCTCCAATGTCTTGAGGAGGGCGTTCTCAGCGCCGGCGGTCAGCATGTGGACCTCGTCCAGGAGGTACACCTTGGTCCGGCCGGGGGTGCCCAGGGCGACCCTCGCCAGCAGGTCGCGCATGTCGTCGACCTTGTTGTTGGAGGCCGCATCCAACTCGTGCAGGTCGAAGGAGGTACCTGCGTCCATGGAAGTACAGGACTCACACTCGCCGCAGGGTTCGCCGTCCTCGACAGCCGTGCAGTTCAGGGCCTTGGCCAGGACCCGTGCGGCCGTCGTCTTCCCGGTTCCGCGGGGGCCGCTGAGTAGGTAGGCGTGGAGGACGCGGTCCTCCCGTACGGCGTTTCGCAGGGCCGCAACCACGTGCTCCTGTCCCCGGATCTCCGAGAATCGCCGGGGCCTGAAGCGCCGGTAGAGCGACGTGTACTCCATGGTCCGACCCTACAGCGGCACCACCGGGGGAGGCCTCGGGCCTGGAGCCGCTGAACGGCGGAGGGAGTGGGATTCGAACCCACGGTGACGGTGAAGCCACACACGCGTTCCAGGCGTGCCGAATCGTCCGCTCTCGCATCCCTCCGGGGCCCGGCACGCAGCCGGGTTCCGGGCGACAAGGATACCGAGCCACGAGATGGGAAACGGACGGTGCGGGTATCGTTCGGATGCACCCGTTCTCGAGTGTGGCGGTCGGGTCCTGTGCGACCGGGCCCCGTGAACCGGGTCAGGGCCGGAAGGCAGCAGCTCTCAGCGGAACTCCCGGAGTGCCGCAGACCGCCTGGCCGCCACTCTCGAGGACGGGTGCCGCCGCGCCCGGACCTAACGTCGCGTACATGGAGCATCCGGACCCGATCGTCGGACCAGGTGATGAAGGCCACCAGACCGACCATGACCTGATGGGCGTGGCGCTGGCCGAGGCCACCCTGGCCGCTGCAGCGGGCGAGGTACCGGTAGGCGCCGTGGTGGCCGTGGGCGGTCGGATCGTGGCCCGACGGCACAACGAACGCCGGGCCACGGGTGACCCCACCGCCCACGCCGAGGTCCTGGCCCTGCGCGACGCCGCCTCAGAGCTGGGTACGTGGCGCCTCGACGACGCCGTCCTGGTCGTGACCCTGGAGCCCTGCCCGATGTGTGCCGGAGCCGCCTGGGCGGCCCGGATCGGTCGCCTCGTCTGGGGAGCACCCAACCCGGAGGCCGGCGCCGCCGGCTCCCTCTACAACCTGGGCTCCGATCCACGCCTGAACCACGAGTACCCGGCGACCGCTGGCATCCGCTCCCGGGAATGTGCCGAGCTGCTCACCTCGTTCTTCGCCCGACACCGCTGACCGGTGGCCGACCCGTCCGGTTGGCCGTCCGTCGGCACCTCAGTAGCCTCGTCGGCGGAAGGTTGCCAGAGCGGACGAATGGGGCGGCCTCGAAAGCCGTTGTGGCCTCCGGGTCACCGTGGGTTCAAATCCCACACCTTCCGCCACCAGTGACCGGGTCCCCGACCCGGTCACTGCCGCGTTCAGCCCACGTCCACGGGATCGGAGATGGCCCGCCAGAACCCCAGCCCGTGGTCCCATTCGGCCAGGCTGAGGGTGTCGCGGGCGTCGGACTTGTCGGGGCCCAGGGAGTTGTAGGGCTGCCCCGAGATGGAGAACGAGCCGAGGTCGGCAGCCGCCATTGCGAAGGATTCGTTGGTCAGGTCGGGGCCAGCAGCGGTGGCGATCTGGCGGAACAACTCGAACAGCCGGCAGGAAGCCTGGGTGGCGGCCCAGTAGTTGGCCTCACCCTCCTCCAGGAGCTCCACCGATCGCACCTCCAGGCCGAGGCCCGCCTCGATGATGGCCAGGCAGTCGGCCATGGCCGGGTCCGTCGACGAGGTGAACGACCGGTTGGTCAACAGGGTGCCCGCTTCATCGATGCCCAGCGGAGGGTCGGTCTTCCATCGGTTGGTGGAGTCACCATTCAAGATGAGCACGATGAACTCGTCACCCAGTTCGAACACGACCTCCTGGGCGTAGGCGGCCTCCCCGATGAAGAACACGGTGGACACGCCCTCGGCCCGCGCCCGTTCGAGGACCACCTCCATGTGGGCGATGGTGGCCGACTCATCTCCGGTGCTCGGGTTGTAGGTGGCGATGACCACCTCCGCGCCGGCCTCCTCGAGGGCCTCCGTGGTGTCGGCGATGGTGGCCTCGTAGTCGCCATTCGCCCCGTAGAGCATGAAGGTGCCCAGGTCGGCCAGTCGCCCGGTCTCCCGCAGCAGGTTCACGAAGGCCCTGCCGCGACGACCCAGGCTGATGTCGTCGCTGATCCAGGTGGCGGTGATCCGTTCGAGCTGTTCGGGTGTGGGCTTCCCCCCGACCAGGATCGTGTCGTACAGGCCACCGAAGCACTCGTTGACGCTCTCGGCGCCCGGGCCGGCGAACCCGTTCAGCACGGCGAACACCTGGTGGTCCTCGACCAGCTCCACGCACACCGCCTCGGCCGTGGCCGCACCCACCGGGAGGAAGGTCCCGTGGACGATCTCGACCATCCGGCCCAGGATTCCACCGGTGGCGTTGATGTGGGCGACGTAGGTGTCAACGGTCGGCCCGTAGTTCGCATACGTGAGGTTGAACCCGTAGGTCGAGTTGAACTTCTCGAAGTCGATCGACGTGAAGCCGATCCTGATGGTCTCCGAGGTGACCCCCCGGAAGGAGTCGGTCAGGACGATCGGGGCCTCCGTGGTAGTCGTCGTGGTCGCCGGCGGCTCCTCCACCGGCACCGTCGTGGTGGTGGTGGTGGTTCCGGTCGGTTCCTCAGCGGGCGCCTCCATGGTCGTCGTGGGCACCTCTGCCGGTTCGTCGGCGGGGGCCTCCGCGGTGGTGGTCGTGGCCTCGGCCGGTTCCTCGACCACGGTCGTCGTGGGTGCTTCGGTAACGGTGGGCGCCGTCGTGGGCGATCCGCCACCCCCACAACCCCCGGCCAGCACTGCCATGGCCAACCAGAGTCCGATGACTCGTCGCATGGAGCCGTCCACGTCCGGTTCCTCCCTCCGGGCCCACCGTGGGCCCGATCACCTCCCCAGAAGGTAGACGGGATCCGATCGGTCGATCACCAGCCGGCCAGGACCGCCCTGCTGGCCTCGACTATGCGGCGGGCCATCGGGCCCATTCCCAACCTTGCCAACCCGGTGTTGAAGACCTCCGGCGTGACCACCGGATCGGCGGAAATGCCCCGCAACAGGCCGAACAGGTGCTCGTGGTCGACCACCCCGTCACCGGGCAGACAGCGGGCGGCCAGGCATTCGGCCATCGGATCCTCCCAGGGCTCGACCCCGGCGTCACAGAGTTGGAATACCCGGATGGCATCGCCGGGCATGGAGGCCAGGGTGTCGGCGTGGCGGCCGTACGGCCCACCGGGCTGGCGGAACCAGTGCCAGGAATCGAGCAGCACCCCCACGTTCGGACGTCCCGTCCGTTTCAGAAGGTCCCAACAGGTCGTGATGTCCGGGATCCCGGACCACGGGAGGAACTCCACGCAGATGGCCACGTCCACATCGGCGGCCCGATCGGCCACCGCAGCGAGATTGGCCACAGTCACCTCCATGGACCGGAGGTCCGGTTCGAGGACCACGGCAGCCAGGTTCGGTGACCCATGTGCCGAGGCGATGTCGATCGACTCCAGTGACGCCTCCACGGCCGCGGCGGGGCTGGCTGCGTTGGCCCAGCCGTAGATGGCCTCGACGCAGACGACCCGGAGGCCTGCAGTGGAGAGTCGGGACCTGATCCGCTCGGAGGACCACCCCTGCGCCTTCAGCAGGACCTCGTGGAGGGTCCAGTAGGAGATGCCGGCTACTCCGGCGTCGACACACGCCTCCACGTACTCCTCGAAGCCCGCTGCATCCAGGGAGAACGTGTCGGGTAGCAGGGTGCTGGGACAGAGGTACAGGTCGTCACGCTGACGACGCTCGTCGATCATCTCGAGGCCTCCGCTGCCGGGCTGGTCTCCAACCGGACCAGGAGGGCAGCCACCAGGTGGTCGATCGTCGACTCCGGGGGTGGTGCCAGGGTGAGGCGCCCATCGCGCCAGAGGGTGGCGAAGCCCCAGACCAGGGAGAGCTGCAGGCGCGTCCAGTGGACCCTCTCGTCGGCGTCCAGGCCCAGCAGCTCCAGGACCGTCTGGAGTGGGCTGCCGACGCGCTCCACCGCTGCCAGGAGGTCGGAATCCTCCCCCGGCGGGTGGATGGCGGCACTGAAGCGTCCCGGCCATGCCATGGCGAAGCCCAGGTGCGCCCGGACAATGGCGTCGACGGCGTCGAGACCCGACCGCCCGACGGCGACCCCGGTCACGGTGTCGGCCAGGTCGGCAAGTGACCGGAGGGCCAGCAGTCGACGCAGCCCGTCCACGCCGTCGACATGGGCGTAGAGCGACTGCGACCGGATACCCAGCCGGGCAGCCACCATCGACGGCCGTACACCGTCGATGTTCCCGACCTCGTCCAGGACCTCCAGGGCGGCGTGGGCCACCCGGTCCCTGGTCACCCCCCGTCGTGCCGCCATCGCTCCTCCATCGGTTGGCTTGCAAACCTAGTCGAAGTAGAGCAGGCTGTTGTCTGATGACTGTAGACACGGCAGGTTCCCCCACCGACCTCCTCGAGGTGGACGACGACGCCGACCTGATAGAGGTCCTGGCCTCCCTCGGCTGGGGAGACGGCCTGCCGGTGGTCGCCCCCACTCCCGAGCGGGTGGAAGCGATGCTGGCCGGCTGCAGTGGCCGCGACCCCGAGGAGGTCGTGGCCACCCTCCCACCGCGGTTCGGCCAGGCAACCCGCCTGGCCATCGCCGTGAACGCCGTGATGGCCGGCTGCCTACCCGACCACCTCCCGGTCCTGGTGTCGGCCGTGCGGGCCCTCGCCCATACCGACCTGAACCTGCGGGGGGTCAACGCCACCACGCACTGCGTCGCCCCCCTCCTCGTCGTCCACGGCGAGGTGGTCCGTAGTGCCGGCTACCACGGCGGCCTCGGAGCGTTCGGCCCGGGGAGTCGGGCCAATGCCACCACCGGCCGAGCCCTCCGCCTCATCCTCCTGCACGTTGCCGGCGCCACTCCGGGTGACGGTGACGCCTCCACCCAGGGTGGGCCCGCCAAGTACGGCTTCTGCGTCGCCGAGAACCTGGAGGCCTCACCCTGGACCGGCTACGCGGCCTCGGTCGGGGTGGACGCCCCATCGGCGGTGACCATCCACTGCGGCGAAGCACCACACAACGTGCACGACATGGAATCCTCCGACCCCACCGGGATCCTCGACAAGGTGGCCTCGGCAATGGCCACCACCGCCCAGAACAACGCCTGCATCAGCCAGGGCGAGTACCTGGTGGCGCTCTGCCCGGAACACGCCGCCACCTGCGCCGACGCCGGATGGTCCCGGGGCGACGTGGCGTCCTACCTCTTCCAACGGGCCCGACTGCCCGTCGGCGAGCTGAAGCAGGCCTTCGGACATCGGGCCTGGGCTCCCTGGATGCAGGCCCTGCAGGATGGAGACGCCGCCCCGATGACCGGACACCCCGACAACATCCGGATCATGGTGGTGGGCGGCGCCGGCAGGCACAGTTCCGTCATACCCAGTTGGGGAATGACCCGGAGCGTCACCATCCCCATCGAGCCCTAGGAGCACCCGTGCAGATACACCCACCCACCGGCGCCTCGAGCACCCCGCCTGCCAGCCTGGCTCCCACCCCCGCTGTGCTGGCCGGCAGGCGGATCGGCATCCTCGACAACCGCAAGCCCAACGCCGGCCTCCTCCTGGCACGACTGGCCGAGCGGCTTGCCGGCCGCACGGGCGCCGAGGTGACCCTCGTCCAGACCAAGAACGCCGCCATCCCATGCGAGGACCAGGTACTCGGTCGACTCGTGGAGGAGGTGGAGCTGGTCCTCACCGGCACTGCTGATTGAGGGAGCTGCACGTCGTGGAGTGTCCACGACACCGTGAAGCTGGAAGGTGCCGGCATCCCCACCGTGCTGGTGGCCACCGGAGAACTCCGCCTCCTCGCCGACCAGACCGCCGCCGACCTGGGCCTGGCGGGCCTCCGGATCGTCTCGGTGGAACACCCGATCGGTGGGGTCTCCGAGGCAGCGATCCTGGATCGGGCAGACGCTGTGGTCGACGAGGTGCTGGGCCTGCTGACCGGCATGGCCGGATGACCGAAAGATGAGCATCTCGATCGACCACGCGGGCCGCACCGCACTGGTGACCGGCGCGGGCGCCGGCATCGGCCGGGAGATCGCCCGTTGGCTGGCCCGTGCCGGCGCGTCGGTGGCCGTCAACGACCTCAGGCCCGACCGGGCCGAGGCTGTGGCGGCGGAGATCACCGACGATGGATCCACGGCTATCGCCGTGGTCGCCGACTGCCGGGACGAGACCGCCGTGGACGCCATGGTGGCCACCGTGGCCGACCGCCTGGGTGGCCTGGACATCGCCGTCAACAATGTCGGGATGCTGCCGCCCGGGCGGCAGCCGCGACCCTTCGTCCGGTACCGGTACGACGACTGGCACGACATCATCGACCAGAACCTCGTTGTGGCCGCCCTCTGTGGTCGGGCCGAAGCCGAGCTGATGGTCGGGACGGGAGGCGGTTCGATCCTGTTCGTGACCTCCGGTGAGACGACCCGACCGTCGCCGTACAACGCTGCCTACGCAGCGGCCAAGGCGGCGGTGAACCACCTGGTCACATCCATGGCCGTGGAGCTGGGACCGGCCGGCATCCGGGTCAACGCCATGGCTCCGGGAACGACGATGACCGAGACGGTGGCGGCTGCGTTCACGGAGGAGCGCATGGCGGCGATCGTCGAAGCCACGCCCCTGCGACGCATGGTCGAACACGACGAGCTGGCACGCCTGGCGGTGTTCCTGACCAGCGACCTGGCCCGCTGCATCACCGGACAACTCGTGCTGGCCGACGCAGGGGCGTTCCTGTCCCGGAGCCGACCGGCCAACGACGAGGGCCTGACCACGCCACTAGACGGGTCTAACGCCAGCTGACCCTCGGGACCGTCAGGCGTCAGGCGTCAGGCGTCAGTCCTACAAGCCGATCTGGTGGTGGGGCGGGATCTCGTAGCGCCCGATGGCGTCGGCCCGGCTGTGCAGCAACCCGACGGTGTCGTCCAGGTCCCGACCGATGATGTACTGCCGCCGGGCGGTGCACTCGACCACGAAGCGACCCAGCTCGTCCAGGTCGGCGACCGTCACGTTCCGCCCGGCCTGCTCCAGGCGGTCTTTCATCTCGGCAAACGACATGCTCTTTCGACCCGTACCGCCGCGTACCCGCTCCAGGTCGGTTGGCCGGTTGCGCTGCGATGTGAACAGCCCGGTGTCCATCAGGCCCCCGGACGGGTAGAACACCGACGCTCCCATGGCCTCGGATTCGGCCCGGAGCTGGTGGTCCAGCGTCTCGGTGATGCAGCTAACCGCCGCCTTGCTGGAGGCGTAAAGGCCGGCCGTCGGCACGGGTGCGAAGCCACCGTCGCCCGACGACGTGTTCACGACGTGTCCCGGCTGACCGGACTCCAGCATCCTGGGAACGAAGGCCATGATCCCGTTGGCCACTCCGAACACGTTGACCCCGTAGCACCACCGCCAGTCGTTGGGCTCATGGGTCCAGATCCGGCCGCCTCCGCCCGAGCCCACTCCGGCGTTGTTGTAGAGCAGGTTGCACCGCCCGTGCACCGTGAAGACCTGGTCAGCCAGCGAGTCCATCGAACGATCGTCTGAGACGTCCGCCATGATCCCGGAGACCCGGCCGGGGAAGGAGGCTGACAGAGCGGCCACCGTCGTATCCAGGACGTCGAGTTCGATGTCGGCCACCACGACCGTGGCGTCGGCCTCCAGCAGGGCGCGGACGATGCCCCGACCGATGCCGTTGGCCCCACCGGTCACGACCGCGACCGACCCGGCGACCTCCATGGACGCCGCCATCAGGCCGCCACCTCCTGGGTCTGGTTCTGCGGCGCCATGCCCGGGCAGCCCTTGCCCCTCTCAGGGATATCGGAGTACGCGATGCCACCGGCCACATGGACCTTGGTCGGGCAGAACTGCTCGGCCAGGGGTCGCAGCTTCTCGACGTCGAACTTGTAGAGGCTGGCTGCATTGGTGGTCAACAGCCTGGTGGCCTCCTCCTCGGTCATCTCTCCGAAGGTGAGCCTCAGGTGCTCGTCGGTATGCGGGTGGGAGCCCTCGATGTGTGGGTAGTCCGAGCCCCACATGACGTTCCCGATGCCGATCTGCCTCACAACGTCGATTTCGGTCGGCCGCAGGAAGCTGGCGCCGACATGGCACTGGCGCTGCCAGTACTCAGATGGCCGCAACGACATCTGGGCCACGGCGACGCCGCCGAAGATCGCCTCGGAGCCGTACGTCGAGTACTTCATCCGCTCGTAGAACGAGTCCAGCTTCTCGAGGGTGTCGGGCACCCAGGCGGTGCCGCTCTCGGTATTCACCCACTGGAGGTCGGGGTGGCGCTCGAACACCCCGGAGAACATGAGGTGCCACAGGGCCCGCTGGCTCCACCACGAGACCTCCAGCATGAACATCGCCAGCGATGCCGGGAAGTGGCTTCCGAAGTTGGGAGTGGCGCCACCCGAATGGTGGTTCAGCGGCATCCCACATGCTTCGGCGGCGGCCCAGATGGGTAGGTAGGTGGCCGAGTAGAGGGGCTCGAACGGTGAATCGGGTGGAGCGCCGGGAACCAGGATCCCCCCACGCAGCCCGTTCTCGGCTGCCCACTCGATCTCGGCCACCGATGCCTCGACGTTGCCCAGGAAGATCTGGGCGATACCAGCCCTGCGCTCCGGCGCCTCGGAGACAAAGTCCAGGAGCCAGCGATTGTGGGCCTGGAGACCCGCCCACCTGCGGTCCATGTCATCGCTGTAGGGAGGAGCCTCGAACTGGCTGGCGGCCGCTGGGGCGAACGGCGGTTGCGTGTTGGGGAAGAGCACCGCGGCTACGACACCGTCAGCCTCCTGTTCCCTGAGGCGACGCTCGCTGGACCAATTGCGGTCGCCGTCAACCTCGGGGTCACCGTCCACGCCGACGTTCAGCGGCGACCGATCGGAGTCCTTGAACACCTCGGCGGTCCGTCGTTCGGCCTCCTGTACCGACTCCGCCCATTCGTCGAAGTCCCCGTGGTACTTCTTCTCCAGGTACGGCTTGTAGTCGTGCAGGGCCGCACCACAGTGGGTGTCGGCCGAGATGACGACGTGTCGTTCGCTCATGGTTTCGTCACTTCCTGGTTGGGTCCGGACGGGCCGGGTTCGAAGGGTCGGTGCCGGACTCAGGCGTACTGCATCTCGCAGCCGTACTCGTCCAACCACCAGCGTGCGGCGCGGGTGGCGTCGGATGGCGTCCGTATATCCAGCGACTGGCCCAGGTCTTCGGGCGTGGGACCGATCCGATCGGCCACGGCCTGTAGCGCGGCCTCGTCGAGGCCATAGCAGTCGATGGCATTGAGGCCAAGCAGGCGGCGGGTGTCCTCGACGGTGGCGTCCGCGAAGTCGTTCTTCAGGCGGGCCCTGGTGTTGGGCCACGACCCCTCCGGGTGCGGGTAGTCGGTGCCCCACATGAGGGCGTCGATTCCGTTGACGTGCCGGCGACGGACCTCCTCCCTGGACATGGTGGAGGCGCCGATGAACACGTTGGTGCCGAAGTACTCGGACGGGAGGCGGGAGATGAGGCCCTTCATGCGCGAGCCCATCTTCTTGACCTTGAAGCTGGCACCGAAGTTGACGTCGGCCTTCCAGAGCAGGTCGCCGATCCAGTACGAGCCGCATTCCACCACGGCGTAGCGCAGGTTCGGGTACCTGTCGAACTTGCCGGAGAACAGGAGCTGCCAGAGGATCCGGTGGGTCCAGAAGGGCACCTCGTTGATGTAGATGGCCACGTTGTCGCCGTAGGCGCCGAAATCGGCCTCACCGGAATGGGTGTGGACCACGAGGCCGGTGTCGGCACACGCCGCCCAGAAGCGGTCATAGTGGTCGGACCCGTAGGGCGGGAAGTCGTGCCACATGGTCGGCACCATGACCCCCTTGATGCCGGGCCGGCCGGCCAGCGACTCGACCTCCTTCACGGCCTCGTCTACGTCGTGGACGACGGGAATGAGCGCCACGCCGGCCCGTCGGACGGGATCGGTGGCGCAGAACTCCTCCAACCAGCGGTTATGCGCTCGGGCCCCGCCGAACGCCAGCCGGGGATCGGTGATCTGGCCTGCGGCCAGCCCGGCACCGAACGGTGGGGACTCCTGGCCGGTCACGGCGTCGCCGTCGGCGAAGATGATCTCGCCCGCCACGCCGTCGGCGTCCAGCACCGGATCGCGGACCTCGGGGTCGTAGGCGCCCTGCAGGCCCCACTCGTTGTCACCCTCCCACTCGGCGATGAACTCGGCATTGAGTTCCTCGGCGATGCGCCGGTGTGCGTGGCGCTCGGCGACGTAGGTGTCGAACTCCTCGTGCAGCGAGGACTCCAGGTACGGCCGGTACTCCTCGCACTGCAGACCGGCGTGGGTATCTGACGAGACGACTACGTACGGCTCGCTCCCTGTGCTGACCTCTCGCTCCACGGTGTGCCTCTCCTGATGGGGCGCTGCTCTCTTGGACAGCGTCACAGACTTCGTTGTACACTGTCGCAGAGAAAGGGCCCGAGAGCAACCCGGGCAACGGAGAACCCATGGCCGAGACCCGATCCAGGAGCAACCGCCACGCCGGCCTCGAAGCGGGCGGGATCCTCGACAGGGCCATTGCCCTTGCCCGGGACGAGGGTGCCGATGCGCTGACCATGCGCCGGCTGGCCGCCGAACTGGGCGTGGCCACCACGTCGATCTACTGGCACGTCGGCAACCGGGAACAACTGCTCACCGCCATGGTCCAGCGCCACGGCGAACGCCTGGCCGAGACCCCGATCACCGGTGACACGGCACGCGAGCGGGTACTCGCCGTCGCACGCCTCATCTGGGAGGGCGCCCTGGCAGATCGGGAGATCACCCGGCTGGCCAGCTCCCACGGGCTGTCGTCACTCCATGCCCAGCACCTGGAGCTGGCAATGGCCAGGGAACTCCAGGAGGCCGGCGTGGTCGGCGAAAGCGCCCGCGACGCGCTGCGGGCCATCACCGCCTGTGTCGGTGGCTTCATCGTGGCCGCGCTGCTCGACGACGCCCTCCCGACCGACCACCGTCGCACCTCGGTGCTGGCCCACCTGGAGGACCCGGGCCTGGACCCAACCACCCGTTCGGCCCTGGCCACGAGCAGCCACCTGCCTTCGCTGTTCGACACGACCCTGCAGGCCGTCGTGGACTCCCTCGTCCCCGCCGACCTCTCGGCCAACGCCTACCTGTAGGGCTGGCCTCCGGCCGACCTCAGGCGTCGTAGCGGTAGGCCGTCGCCTTCGGCTTCACCGGACGGGCGAACCAGAGGGGGCGACGTAGGCCGTCAGGGCCGGGACCCGGCCGGGCCTTGGCCAGCCACTCCTCGAAGATCCGGTGCGATGCCCCGGTGTCGACCACCACGTCGCCGTATGCGTCACCGGGCTCGGCCGGCGACACCGTCACCCGCTGCAACCAGCAGTGCATGCCGCTGACCGGATCGGGCTGCACGGGGAAGGTGAGGTTCTGGTGCACCCCGGTGTCGGTCCACCAGATCAACCCGGTATCCGGATCCTCGCTCTCGTAGGCCTCCACGCCCTGCTCCCGCTGGAGCTTCCACCGGCCGTCCCCGTCCTGTTCGACCGAGGCCTTTCCGGCCCCCCACGACCGGGCCTTGTCGTCCTCCAGGCGCCACCGCCCCATGTGATGGCTGGCCGCAACCACGCCGGGCCGGATGCCCTCCGTGCGCCACGCCTGGATCACGAAGTGGCCGATGCGGGTGGTGATCCTGACCAGGCCGTTCTCCTCGATGCCCAGCTCCTCGGCATCACCGGGATGCAGCCAGAGCGGGTGGCGGTGGCTGATCTCGTTCAGCCACTGGCTGTTGGACGACCGGGTGTGGATCAACGTCGGGATGCGGAAGGTGGGTACCAGGATCCGCTCGCCGGCCGACATGTCCAGGTCCTCCCAGTGCACCTGGCTCCTGATGAACGTCGGCATGGAGTACTCGGGCCAGCCCCAGTCGCGGATCGTCTCGGAGAAGAACTCCAGCTTCCGCGACGGCGTCGGAAACCCGAGCTTCGGCTCACCATCGATGTCCACGGCCGGCGAGCCGTCGCCGATGAAAGGCATGTGGCCCCTGATCTCGTCCAGCGAAGCGTGTGAACCGGCCGTACCGGGCTGGCGCCAGACACCACCGGCGTCCCTGACGGCCCCCTCCAGGTCGGCTGCCGGCACGTCGCGTTCGTAGACCTGCGTCTGGTCACCGGGCAGGGAGAACGAGCCCTTCCGGCGCATGTACTCCAACGGGGTGATGCCGAGAGCCTCGGCCGCCTCGGGCAGGCCGGGAACCGAACCCTCGAACAGCATCGAGTAGTACTCGTCGAGCGTGAGCGGCGTGCCCGGATTCTGGACGCTCTCGAACTGGGAGCGGATGCCCAACGAACCGTCGGGGTCGATCCGCCACGACAGGTCGATGAAGAACTCCTGCTCCTCCCAGACCTCGCCCGGGTTGGCCTCGTAGGTGCGCTGGATGGTCTCGCCGTCCAGCTCCCGGTGTCGTCGGGCGACGGGCTGGCGAAAGCCGATCCAGCGGCCGTTGTGGGTCTCGAAGCTGGCGACGTCGTGGCGCTCCGATGCGATTCCCATCGGCAGCACGTAGTCGGCGAACCACGCCGACTCGTTCCAGGTGGGGGTGAGCGCCACGTGGCATCCGATCTTGTCGGTGTCGCGCAGCACCTCCATCCACGTGAAGCCGTCCGGGTTCGTCCAGAGCGGGTTGTAGACCCGGGTGAAGTAGGTGTCCAGATAGCCCCGTCCGGCCTTCAGGAAGTGCGGTAGCAGGAACGACATCTCGTGGTGGCTGAGCGGGTACTCGATCGGCCACTGCATCTCGTTCCAGCGGCCCTGGGGCTCGGGATGTATCGGGGTGACGGGCATGAACTTGTTCCAGCCGTTGGCGTTGGTGCCACCCACGGTGCCCACGGACCCGGTCAGCACCGTCAGGAACTGCAGGCAGCGGGCCACCATCCAGCCGCCCTCGTTGCCAGCCGACGAAGCCCTCCAGGTGTGGGAGGCGAACCCTCCCAGTCCTTCGCCGATGGTGCGGGCGACGATTCGCAGGCGGTCCTCGTCGATACCGCAGATCCGGGCGGCGGCCTCCGGGGTGTACTCGGCGTAGAGCTCCAGCAGGGCAGGGCCCACGTTGGCGAACACCGGCTCCAGGTCCGGCCGCGACTCGCGTAGGAAGGTCTCCCAGTTCACCCACCGTTCGAAGAAGGCCGCATCCCAGGTGCCGTCCAGGATCAGCAGGCGGGCGATGGCCAGCAGCAGGAACGCCTCGGTGCCCGGCCAGGCGGAGAACCAGTGGTCGGCCTTGGATGCCGTGTTGGACAGCCTGGGATCGATGCAGATGACCGTGGCGCCGTTCTGCTGGCCCTCGATGATCCGCTGGGCGTGCGGGTTGAAGTAGTGGCCGGCCTCCAGGTGTGCCGAGATGAGGAAGATGACCTTGGCGTTGGCGAAGTCGGCCGAGGGACGGTCGAAGCCCATCCACGAGGCGTAGCCCACACGGGCGCCGCTGGAGCAGATGTTGGTGTGGCTGTTGTGGCCGTCGATGCCCCACGAGTGGAGGACCCGCTCCATGTAGGTGTCGTCGCCCATCCGACCCACGTGGTACATGACCTCGTGGTGGCGTTCCTCCCGGAAGGCGTTGCCTATGCGGGTGCCTATCTCGTCCAGGGCCTGGTCCCAGCTGATTCGCTCCCAGAGGCCCTCGCCCCGCTCGCCCACCCGCTTCATCGGGTGCAGGATCCGCTCGGGGTCCTCCACCTGGTTGATGGTGGCCGGGCCCTTGGCGCAGTTGCGGCCCCGACTGGCCGGGTGCACCGGGTTTCCCTCGAACTTGGTGATCCGCCCGGTCTCCTTGTCGACCCATGCCAGTAGCCCGCAGTTGGCCTCGCAGTTGAAGCACGTGGTGGGCACCAGGCGGTGGGCCCTCCGGACACGTTTCGGCCATGTCGCCGGGTCCAGCGACTCGACGTGGTCCCAGGTCTCCTCGGGCGGGTAGGCCGACAGGCCCTCGGCACCCGTTCCGGGCGGTGCTGCGTCCAATGCCATCGTGGGTCTCCGGTTCCGCCGCTACGAGAGGGGGACCGACTGGCCGGCCCTCACGTAGGCGTCCTCGTATGCGAACAGTCCGAACAGGACGAAGGGGGCGGCCACAGCGGGCAGCAGCGGGTCATCGGCACCGGTGGCGATGGATGCGGCGATGAGCACCAGTGGCATGGCCATGCCGTTCAGGCGCCACTGTCGGAACGACCTCTGCTGGCCTCCCCGGGTCATCTCGGCCAGGGCCATGGTCACGTGCCGCGAGTGCACGCCCCGCAGCTCCAGGCCGACCAGGAGGCCGTTGGCGACCAGGCCCGCCAGGAACGTCCACTGGATGGCGGCGGTCCCGGGAACCTCCATGACGAGGTCCAGCAACGAGTATGCGGCTCCGCCGGCGACGACGGCCTGGGCCAGGAGGATCGGCAGGAGGAGGGGTTCCTGCCAGAGATCGCGGCCCTCGCACTGCCCGAACAGGAAGGCGGTGTAGCCGGCGGTGGCCAGTGCCAGCAGCACGGTGGGCAGCACCAGCACGGGGAGGATGCCGTCGGCGCCAGACAGCCCGACCACCCACCAGGCGGCCAGGCATGCGGCGAAGCCACCCAGCACGTAGGCGCCCTTCACCAGCCACGACGTCCGGTTGCCCCGTGTCAGCAGGTAGATGAAGCGCTTCGGCTGCTTCAGGTCGGCGACCAGCAGGACGCCGGTGAGCGTCAGGAACATGCCGGCCAGCATCGGAGGCACGATGCCCACGGCTGCCCGGGAGCCACCATGGCCGAGCAGGACCAGCAGTGATGCGACCAGCATCACGCCGGCGGCTATGGCCTTGGTGACCAGGTATCCCGAGACCATGGAACCCCAGGCCATCGGATGCTGGGTCGTGTAGACGGTCCGCGCCATGGCGGCACCGTCGTCGCGGGCGGGCGAAGCGCTGAGCGCCACCGGCGTGGGGGTGGGGTGGCCGGGCGTGGTGTCGGTCCAGATCATCCCGTCGTCGGCGATGGCCGATGCCAGGGGATCCAGCGAGGAGGGGTTGGCGCCCTTGTAGACGACCTTCGGCCTGGTCCCCTGTTCCGGGGAACGAACCTTGCCGCCCGAGGCGAGGAGGATCGATATCTCGGACGCCGGATCGTCCAGGTCCCCGACCCGTATGGCCTGTGTGGGGCAGACCACCACGCAGGAGGGTTCCAGGCCGTCCTCGATCCTGTGGTTGCAGAAGTTGCACTTGTGCGCCGTGCCGGTCTGTGGGTTGAGGTAGATGGCGTCGTACGGGCAGGCGTTCATGCAGGCCTTGCACCCGATGCAGTTGTCGTCGTCGAAGTCGACCACACCGTTGTCGGCCCGGAACAGCGCCGAGGTCGGACAGATGTCCATGCACGGCGCGTCGTCGCAGTGGTTGCAGCGCATGACCGAGAAGTGGCGCTCGCTGTCCGGATGCGTACCGGTCTCGACGTACTTCAGCCAGGTGCGGTTCACCCCCAGCGGCACGTCGTGCTCGCTCTTGCAGGCCACGGTGCAGGCGTGGCAGCCGATGCAACTTCCGGAATCAAGGACGAATCCGAGGCGGGTCATGGTGGGAGCGTCTCCGGGCCGAACGGTCCGCTGGTCAGGCGGAGACCGTGGCCATCTGTCGGATGCCGGCACACAACAGGACGACCATGCGGTCGAAGCTGTCGTCCAGGTCGAGAGCGAACGGGTGGCCGTCCCCGGCCTCCAGGTGGGCAAAGCCGTGGAAGGCACTCCGCAGGGTCCTGGCCGCGTGGATCCGTTCGTCGTCCGCCAACCCGTAGCCGGCCAGGGCCTGGCCCAGCATCTGGACGACCCGCTCCACAGCATCCTCCAGCTCGGCGTCCGAGGAGCACGGGTAGCGGTCGGTAGCCGCGTACAGGCCTGGGTGTTCGGCGACCATTGCCCGCCACGCACCGCCCATGGCCCGCACAGCGTCGTCGCCCGCCAGCCCCACGGCGGCCTCGCCCAGCCGGTTGGCGAGGAACTCACGACCCCGTAGGCCCAGGGCGCGGATGAGGGCGTCGTAGTTGTCGACGTGGCGGTACAGGGCAGGCTGCCGGACGCCCAGGCGTTCGGCCACCCGTGTCAGGGTGACTGCGTCCAGCCCGTCGGCATCGGCCAGCTCGGCGGCACAGTCCACCACCTGACCGGTGTCCAGGGTTCGCCGACTCATGCCCGGATCCTAGTGTTAGAGACCATCACGGAGCAGTTATGGCCGCTGCCGTTTTCGTGAACCACCGATCCGGCCCCTCCCACGGTGGTCACCAGACCACCAGGACCGCTCCGGCGGCCACCAGGACCGCACCCCAGAGGGCCCGCGGGCCCAGGGCCTCGCGGGCGATCAGCACGCCCAGGACCACCGAGACCTGCCGCAGGCCGGCCACCTGGCCTGCCTGGGCCTGCTGGAAGGCCAGCAGCACCAGGGCGTAGGCGCTGCCCTGGCCGACCCCGACCACCGCTGAGACCCCCATCACCGGCCGGAGTCGACCCCATCCGGGTCGGCGCACCAGCAGCACGGCGCTCGAGCTGAGGACCATGATCACGGACAGGTATCCGAGCGCTCCGGTGAGGTCGACAGCACTGGCGTCGATGAGCGAATAGCTGACCGTGCAGAGGCCGGTGCCCACCGCCAGGACAACGGCCCTGCGCTCCCGGAGTCGGCTTCCCAGCCCGGCCAGGACCACGAGGCCGGCGAGGAGCACCACCAGGCCGACCACGGTGGCGACCGACGGCCGCTCGTCCAGCAGCAGCCAACCGCCCAGGCCGATCAGCAGCGGGGCGGTCCCCCGGGCGATCGGGTAGACCACGCCCAGGCTGCCCTCCCGGTAGCCGGTTCCCAGCAGGCTGAGGTACGCGCTCTGGGCCACCGACGAGGCCAGCACCGCCCCGACCACCTCGGTCGGTGGATCCACGAACGCCGCCGGCAGCAGGACGATGCCGACCGCCAGGTAGGCGAGGGCGATGACGACCTCTGGGTCGGCGGTCCGGTGCAGGCGGGCATTCCAGGCAGCGTGCAGAACCGTCGAGGCCAGCACCAGGAGGACCGCAGACGTAGGCACGGGGAGTTGGCGGGATCAGGCGGTGGCGCGGGCCTGCAGCCCTGCGATCACTGCCACGTCGAGTATGTCGTCGGTCGAACAGCCCCTCGACAGGTCATGCAGCACGCCGTCCAGCCCCTGGAGCAACGGGCCGAACGCCCGGGCCCCACCCAGTCTCTCGGCCACCTTGTAGGCGATGTTCCCGCTGTCCAGGTCGGGAAACACGAAGACGTTGGCCGCACCGGCCACCGGTGATCCCGGCGCCTTGGCATCAGCCACCTCGGCCACCCATGCGGCGTCGAACTGCAGCTCGCCGTCGACGGCAAGGCCCGGCGCCCGTTCGACGACGAGGGCAGTGGCCCTACGCACCTTGTCGACCCGCTCATGCTCTGCGCTGCCCTTCGTGGAGAAGGAGAGCATGGCGACCCGCGGCTCGACCTCGACCAGGGCCGCGAACGTCCGGGCCGTGGAGATGGCGATCGACGCCATCTGGTCGGCATCGGGGTCGGGCACCACGCCGCAGTCGCCGAAGGCCACCGGTCGGCCGTCAGGCATGACCAGCATGAAGCAGCTGGAGACCAGGTCGGTTCCGGGCGCCGTCCCCAGCACCCTCAACCCGGCCCGTAGGACGTCCGCGCTCGGACGTGTCGCCCCGGCCACGGCGGCATCGGCCGCTCCGGCCCGGACCAGCACGGCAGCAGCGACCACCGGATCATCGGGGTCCAGCCCCCGGGCCTCCGCATGGGCGGCGGCATCGGCCACGGCTCCGACCGACCGGTCCAGCACGGGGTGGATCGGGACGGCGAGGCCCTCGGCGGCCAGGCGGGTTGCCGCCATGTCGGCACGCGGGTCGCCGAGGTCGGCCAGCACGATCCGTGCCGGGGCCGTCGCCGCCCGGGCATGCCACCCGGCCACCACGCCTGCTGGAGGCATGTCCCTCACCCGTTCGCGGCCAGCCAACCGTCGACCCGATCGGCAATGCGGTCCACCCTGCCGACCAGGTCGTCGATAACCGTCCGGTCGGCGATCAGCGGAGGCGAGATGGTCAGCCCGGTGTAGCCACGGTCGTCCGGGCGGATGGTGATCCGCTCCTCGCTCACGAAGCCGCCCAGCACGCCACCCTGGAGTGCCGCCTCCTGGGTGGCACTCAGGTCGCGGTCGACCGCTGAATCCGCGCACAGGTCCACTGCGTAGAAGTAGCCGGTCCCCCGGACCTCCCGGATGCTCGGGTGGGCGTCGCCCATGGCCCGGAGCTGCTCGGCGAAGTAGGCCTCGTTGTCCAGCACGTGCCCCATGAGGCCCTCATCACGCATGGCGGTCATGTTGGCCACGGCCACCGCTGTGGCCACCGGGTGGCCGCCGAACGTCGAGCCGTGCACGTATGAGCCCATCGGGGAGTCGAACAGCTCGGTTACCAGCTGGCCGCGGATGACCACGCCCCCAAGGGGCTGGTACGCCGAGGTCACCCCCTTGGCGAAGGTGATCATGTCGGGCACCACACCGTTGCGCTCGCTGGCGAACCAGTGGCCGAAGCGCCCGAACGAGCAGATGACCTCGTCGGCCACAAGCAGCACGCCGTGCTCGTCGCAGATCCGGCGGAGCTCCTGCCAGTAGCCGTCCTGAGGCACGAGGGCGCCGCCACCGTTCTGGATGGGCTCCGCGATGACCATGGAGACCGTCTCGGGACCCTCGGCCAGGATCATCTCCTCAATGGCACGCACGCATGAGAGTTCGGCGGCCGGGGTCCCCGCCGGCGAGGTGCACTGGCGGGTGTTGGGCACGTGGCGGGTTCCCTCCCAGAGCATCGGCAGGTATGGCTCCCGGAACTTCGGGATGCCGGTGACGGAGAGCGCTCCCAGCGTGGTGCCGTGGTATGACCAGTTGCGGGAGATGACCTTGTACCGCCCCTCGTCACCGCGTGCCACGTGGTAGTTGCGGGCGAACTTGATGGCCGACTCGACAGCTTCGGAGCCGGAGCTCACGAAGAACGTCTCGCTCAGGTCCCCGGGGGCGAAGCCGGCGATCATGGCCGCCGCTTCGATGGCCGGCGGGTGGGCGAAGCCCCAGTTGGTGGCGAAGGCCAGCGTCTCCATCTGGCTGGCGGCAACGGCGGCCAGGTCAGATCGACCGTGGCCGATGTTCACGCAGAACAGGCCTGCCAGACCATCCAGGTACTCGTTGCCGTCGCTGTCGTATAGGTAGCAACCCTCACCGCGCACGATGATCGGCAGGGCATCGGTGTGCCAGGCCCCCTTCTTCGTGAAGTGGGGAACGAGGTGCTTCTGTGCCAGTTCCCTGGACGTGCTCATGTCTTCTCCGGGTGGTGGTTCACGGGTCCTCCCGTGGTGCCGGGCCGTACACTCCAGCGAACCGACCGTCGGGTGACCGGCGTCACGGGAGTTAGAGTCTGTAACCTAATCACGAAGGCGTCTAACGACAAGGCCCGCACGGCGGACCGGTCGGCGCCCCTGCCGACCAGATCAGGGGAACATCCTCCATGGCCAAGCAGATTCCCGAGAGCGCCCAGGTCGTCATAATCGGTGGCGGCATCGTGGGCGCCAGCATCGCCTACCACCTGACAGAGCTGGGCTGGACCGACGTCGTCCTACTGGAACGCAACACGTTGACCAGCGGCACCACCTGGCACGCCGCCGGCCTCGTCGGGTGCCTTCGGGCCACCCAGAACATGACCCGCCTGGCCGCCTACTCGGCCGAACTCTATGAGTCCCTCGAACGCGACATGGGTCATGCCACGGGATTCCAGAAGGTCGGATCGCTCAGCGTGGCAGACAACCCGGAGCGCATGGAGGAGCTGGTACGGGGCGCCGGCATGGCCAGCGCCTTCGACGTGGAGGTCGACATCATCTCGGCCGAGGACCTGGTCTCCCGCTGGCCGCTGCTGAACCCGGAGGGCATCGTCGGCGGCGCCTGGATTCCCGGGGACGGCCAGGCCTCGCCGGTAGACACGACCATGGCGCTGGCCGCGGTGGCCAGGGAACGGGGCGCCCGGATCTTCGAGGGTGTGTCGGTGGAACGAATCCGCACCGAAGGCGGTCGGGCCATCGGGGTGGAGACCGACCAGGGTCCGATGGATGCCGAGCACGTGGTGACCGCTGCCGGCATGTGGTCCCACAAGCTGGGCCGCGACGTGGGCGTGAACATCCCCCTGCATGCCTGCGAGCACTTCTACCTCGTGACCGAACCGATCGAGGGCCTGCCGGCCAGCCTCCCGGTGCTTCGGGACCAGGACCGGTGCATCTACGTGAAGACCGAGGCCGGCCGCCTCATGGTCGGCGCCTTCGAGCCGGTGGCCAAGCCCTACGGCATGGGCGGGCTGCCCACCGACCAGCCGTTCCTGCAACTGGACGAGGACTGGGAACACCTGGCCCCAGTCTACGAGGCGGCCTGCGAGCGCATCCCGATCCTGGCAGACGTGGGCATCCGCCTGTTCTTCAACGGCCCCGAATCGTTCACCCCCGACGACCGCTACCTGCTGGGCGAGACGCCCGAACTCCGCAACCACTGGGTGGCCACCGGCTTCAACTCCATCGGCATGCAGTCGGCCGGAGGTGCCGGCAAGGTGCTGGCCGAGTGGATCGTGAACGGCCGACCTCCCATGGACCTGTGGGACGTGGACGTTCGTCGCATGCAGCCGTTCCAGACCAACAGCCGCTACCTGCACGACCGCTCCATCGAGGCCCTCGGCCTCCTGTACGCCATGCACTGGCCGTTCCGCCAGGTCGAGACGGCCCGGGGCGTGCGGCGCTCACCGGTGCATGACCGCCTGGTGGCCCTGGGTGCCTGCCTCGGCGAGGGCGGCGGCTGGGAGCGACCCAACTGGTACGCGCCGGAAGGCGTCGAGCCGGTCTACGAATACACCTACGGCCGTCAGAACTGGTTCGAACACTCGGCCGCCGAGCACCGGGCCTGCCGGGAGGGCGCCGCCTACTTCGACCAGACGTCGCTGGCCAAGCTGCTGGTCCAGGGTCCGGATGCGTGCGCTGTGCTGAACCGGATCTCGTCGGCCGACGTCGACGTGGAGCCGGGAACGTCCGTGTACACCACCTGGCTGAACGACCGCGGTGGCATCGAGGCCGACCTGACCGTGAACCGCCTCGACGAGGAGCGGTTCCTGGTGGTGACCGCCTTCTCCACACAGGTCAAGGACGCCGACTGGATCGCCCGCCACGCGCCGGACGGCGCCCGCATGACAGTCACCGACGTGACGTCCGGCTATGCGGTCCTGGGAGTCTTCGGTCCCCGGGCACGCGACATCGTGGCCCCGCTGACCGACGCCGACCTCTCCAACGAGGCCTTCCCGTTCGGCACCCTCCAGGAGATCGACCTCGCCTACGCACGGGCCATCGCCGTGCGTCGCACCTACATGGGCGAGCTGGGCTGGGAGCTCTACGTTCCCACCGAGTTCGCCCTCGGTGCATTCGACGCCCTCTGGGAATCTGGCGCCCCCAATGGCCTCGTGGCTGCCGGCTACCACGCCATGAACTCCCTGCGGATGGAGAAGGCCTACCGCCACTGGGGTGACGACATCGGCGACGAGGACACCCCGCTGGAGGCTGGGCTCTCGTGGGGCGTGGCGTTCGACAAGCCCGGTGGCTTCATCGGCCACGATGCCCTGGTGGCCCAGCGCGACACCGGCGTGACCCGACGCCTCGTGCAGTTCCGCCTGGACGACCCCGGACCACTGCTCTACCACGACGAACCGGTCCTCCGCGATGGCCAGTTGGTGGGACGCATCACCTCAGGGATGTACGGCCACACCGTCGGAGCGGCTCTCGGCATGTCCTACGTCGACTGTGAACCCGGAACACCGAGGGCCCAGGTGCTCGAGGGCACCTTCGAGGTCGACGTGAACGGCGTGCTGGTACCGGCGACCGCCTCGTACCGCCCGTTCTACGACCCGGACAGCCTGCGGATCCGGCTCTGACCCGACGTCCACGCCAACCGACGCGGTCGCCCGGGACCACGGTCTCCGATCAGGCCATCGGGCCGTCGAGCACCATCTCCAGCAGTCGGGTGAAGGTGGAGCGTTCGACCGCCGGCATCGAGCCGAAGATGGACCGTTCCACCTCGTGCTGGCCGGCGTACGCATCCCTCACCAGGTCGGAGCCAGATCCGGTAAGCGACACGGTGACCAGGCGCCGGTCGTCCTGCTCGCGGGACCTCACCACATGCCCATCCCTCTCCAGGGTGTTCACGACGCTGGACACCGACGCCCGCGAGAGCCCGGCCAGCAGGGCGATCCGGTGGGCCTCCAGCGGGCCACAGGACCAGATCGTGAAGAGGATGCGGAAGCCTGCCGTGGTCAGGTTCCGAGGTCGGTGGACCGACGACTCGACGTGGCGGGCCATCCTGTTCGAGGCCCGCGTCAACGCCAACGCCAGTTGGAACACACCCAGGTCGACGTCGTCGTAGGCCCCGGCCACCCGCTCGGTGGCCTGCTCCAGGAAGGGGTCGGAGCGCTGCCCGCCGGTCACGAGTCGGCAGCGGCCAGTCCGGCCTCGTCGCCCAGGTAGGCGGCGATGACCGCCGGGTCCCGCTGGACCTCGGCCGGTTCGCCCTCGGAGATCTTCTGGCCGAAGTCCAGCACCAGCACCCGATCGGCTACGTCCATGACGAGGCCCATGTCGTGCTCCACCAGGAGAATGGAGATACCCAGTTCCTGGCGGATATCCAGGATGAACCGGGCCATGTCCTCGGTCTCCTCGAGGTTCATGCCGGCCACCGGCTCGTCCAGCAGGAGGAGCTCGGGTTCCATGGCCAGGGCACGCCCCAGCTCGACCCGCTTCTGGAAGCCGTACGGCAGCAGCGCCACCGGATGCTTCCGCCACCGCTCGATCTCCAGGAAGTCGATGATGTCCTCGACGGCACGTCGGTTCGTCATCTCCTCCCGCTTCGCCGGTCCCAACCACAGCGCCCCGGCCAGCCAGGACGTCTTCATGCGGATGTGGCGACCCAGCAGCAGGTTCTCCAGCACCGTCATGTGCGGGAAGAGCTCGATGTTCTGGAAGGTGCGGGCTATGCCCATCCCGGCGATGTGGTCGGGGCGCTGGCCCATGATGGACTTGCCCTTCCACCTGATGTCGCCCTCCTGGGGCCGGTACACCTGGCTGATGGAGTTGAAGATCGACGTCTTGCCTGCCCCGTTGGGGCCGATGATGGCGAACAGCTCGCCCTCGCCGACCTTGAACGACACGTCGGTGATGGCCTTCACGCCCTTGAACGACAGGCTGATGCCGTCCAGTTCCAGCAATGGCCCGCTCATGACAACCACCGCTTCCGCCGCTTGTAGTGCTTCACGTCCCGGAACGACTTCCGCTCGCCCTCGTCTCCATGAAGGCCCAGGTAGAACTCCTGGATGTCCTCGTCCTTGAGGAGTTTCTCAGCCTCTCCGTCCATGACGACCTTGCCTGTCTCCAGGACGTAGCCGTAGTTGGCAATGGACAGGGCCATCCTGGCGTTCTGCTCGATCAGCAGCACGCTCGTTCCCGCCGTGTTGATCTCCACGATCGTGTCGCGGATCTGTGCCACGAGCTTCGGGGCCAGGCCGAGGGACGGTTCATCCAGGATCAGCAGCTTCGGATCAGCCATCAGAGCGCGTCCTATCGCGAGCATCTGCTGCTCGCCACCTGACAGGTAGCCGGCAGTGGACTTCCGCCGCTCCGCCAGCACCGGGAACATCGTCATGACACGGTCATGGGCGACAGCCAGTGCCTTGCGATCAGTGTTCGTGATCCCACCGGTGATCAGGTTCTCATCCACGGTGAGCTCGGCGAACACCCGGCGGCCCTCCATCACCTGGGTGATGCCTGAACGCACGATGGCTGAGGGATCATCATCGTCGATTCGATGACCGTCGAAGGTTACGGACCCCTTGGTCACCTTTCCATCGTGCATGTCCAGCAGGCCTGTGATGGCCCTAGTGGTCGTGGTCTTGCCTGCCCCGTTGGCACCCAGCAGGGCCACGATGTGTCCATCCGGTACCTCGATGCTGAGGCCGCGCAGCACGAGGATGACCTCGTTGTATACGACTTCCAGGTTGGCGATCTCAAGCATGGTTTCCGGATGTGTCGGGGGCGGTCAAAATCCAAACGGGTGGGAAGGGGGCGGCCGGCGAACCAGCCACCCCCTTCCTCACGCGTTCAGGCAAGGGTGTATCCCGGAGGATCAGCCCTTGTCGCAGGCTCCTACGTAGACATGTGCCTTGGTGATGTCTGCGGCACGCGGGCCCTCGACGAGGACCGTTCCCGTACCGCCACCCTCGGCCAGGGTCGCCCCGGCGTCGTAGTCGGCGAGCACCACGTCATAGGTGTAGGTCTCGCGGACGATCAGGTCGTTCACGTCACCACCACCCCATGACTGGGTCGGTGCCAGGCCATCGAACTCGGCGGTGATCTCGTTGAACGCCCTGACGACGCCAGCGCGGGTCATGTCCCCGTTGCTCGCCGCCTGGTCGAGTGCCTGATGGGCAGCCATCGCCTCTGTCCAACCCATGATGTAGGCGTCAGAGACAACAGCGTCGGGCATCGCAGCGGTCATCTCCGCCTTCAACTTCTCAAGGCCCGGAACATTGGGGGTGTTCCACGTCACGATGTACGTGTTGGCTATGTAGTTGGTGTCCAGGAGCGGAGCCACGTCACCACCCAGCAGCAGGTAGCTGAACGACGGGACGTTGCCTGACCACATCGGCTCGTAGCCCTGGGCGCTGGCGCCCAGCATCGCCTCGGTGAGGGTGCCCGAGCTGAGCGTCGTCCACACCATGTCGGCGTTGGCCTCCACCAACTGGCTGATCACCGGGGTGTTGTCCGCACCCGGGATGACGGTGCCACCAAGGTCAGCAACCACCTCGATGCCGAGTGCCTCGGCCGCAAGGCGTGCACCGGCAGCACCATCGCCGCCGTACTCACCCGGGAAGCTCACGATGGCCAGGGTGGGTGACCCCACGCCCTGTTCCTGCATGTAGCGGTTCAGGTAGTCGACGCCGTTCATGGCCTCGTAGCAGTAGTTGCTGTACGACTCGAAGATGTTCTTGCCGAAGTCCGGATCCGACCAACCCGAGTACCACGACAGCGGAATGACCGCCAGGTTGTCCTCGATGGCCATCTCGGCGATCGCCGCCGTGTGCGGCGAACCGGTGGACTGGCTCAACATGACCACGCCGTCAGCGCCGGTGTCACGCATTGCCTCGTAACGCTCCAGATGCGTCGGCACGTCATACGCGTTGTCCAGCACGATGAACTCCACCTGCTTGCCGCCAATACCACCGGCGGCATTCACCATGTCCCAGTAGACGGTCTGAGCGTCGACGATCTGGGTCACAAGACCCGAGAAGATCCCACTCAGGTCCGCAATGGCGCCAATCCGGACAGTGTCCTCATCAACGCCGTAGTCGAACGCGATCGAAGCCTCGGCTGCGTCTGAAGATGCGTCTGCATCAGTGGCAACTGGTGCAGCGGTCGTTACCGGTGCAGCCTCGCCACCATCGTCATCGTCACTGCCGCAGGCGGCAGCGACCATCGTGAGCGCCAGCAGCAATGCCAACACCCTGGTCAGTCGCTTCATGTTGGTGTTCCCCTCATGTTGTCGGTACCCGGACCCCTCAACGGCCCCGAGATCTGTTGTGTCGGAATGGCGGCTCAGTAGCTGAACGGCCATCCCTTCCAGTAATTACGGACCTTCACCCATATGCCGAACAGGCCTAGAGGCTCGAACAGCAGGAAGACTATTATCAGAACGCCGTAGATGATCTCATCGAGGGCGCTGGCCGGCAGTGGAAAGCCGAGCGCCTGCTGGGTCACTGAGATGAGGCCGAAATCGCCAGACCCGACGACTACCAGCAGGTCCCAGAACCCGCTGAAGAGGCCGTCGCCCTCAGCCTGGTCGGCCGTCCACCCGATGAACTGCTCGACGAACCGTGGCGACAGCACCACGAAGAAGGTTCCCATGATGGCGCCAGACACGCGACCCATGCCTCCGATCAGGAGGATGGCCACGAACTCCACGGAGAGGAGGAGGTTCCATGCCTCAGGGTTCATCTGGCCGACCATGGATGCCAGCAGGGCACCTGCCACCCCTGCGTAGAACGACGAGATGGCGAACGCCGTTGTCTTGGCGCGGAACTCGGCTACGCCCATGATCTCGGCAGCCACGTCCCGGTCCCGGATGGCTGCCCACGACCGTCCGGTACGGCTCCGGGCAAGGTTGGCAGCCGCAAGAGCGAACAGCACCAGCAGGGCCAGGAGGAAGTAGTAGGTCTTCTGGGTTCGATTCACATCGAACCAGAACCAGTGACCGTTCCCTGAGAAGTCCAGGAAGGGCTCCTCTTCCTTCCAGAGGCGCAACTGCAACTTCGGCCACTTACGTCCCAACGCGCCGGGACCGGCGATCTCCTCGAACACCCTTGACAGGTGGAGGCCGATGAAAACCAGTCCGATCGTGGTAATCGCCAGGTAGAGACCCCGGACCCTCACGGCGGCTGGAGCGACCAGGATGCCCACACCGGCAGCCACCACGCCCGAAGCCGGCAGCCACAGCCACATTGGTAGGCCCCAACCCCACAGGTGCGGCGTGGATACACCACCCATCAGCACTGCCGTGTAGGCGCCAACCCCCATGAAGAAGGCGTGACCCAGGGAGACCTGTCCGGCAAGGCCGGCCAGGAGGTTCAGGCCCAGGGCTGCGATGCAGAAGATGAGGGCACGGTTGACAACCCGCAGCCAGGGGGCGTCGCCGAGGAACCGGACGAAGGGGATCTGGTCGATGACCGGCAGGGAGAACGGCATCAGCACCAACACCAGGATCAGCAGCCCCAGGGCCACCTTCCTGGTGCGCGTGGGAAGCAGCGCCGCCTCTGCCTCGTACGAGGTGTAGAGACCTGGCCGACCCCTCACCGGGCGGTCCGATCGTTCAGGGATGCGGTCGGTGTCATACCCGGCGGACCTCCACGGTTCCGTAGAGCCCGTATGGCCTGACGAGCAGCCCGACCAGCATCACTAGGTAGGGGATGACCTGCTGGTAGCCGACCCCCAGCACGCCGGTGTAGTTCGCGAGGTACTGGCCGGCGTAGATCTCCGAGAAGCCGATGATCATCCCACCCACGAGGGCACCCACCACGGAGTCGAGGCCACCCAGCACGACCGCCGGAAGGGCACGGAACACGAAGAAGGCGCCGTCACGGTTGGCGGTTCCACCGGACGGCCAGGGTGACATTGACGCGAACACGCCGGCAAAGGCCGCAAGGGAGGCTCCAGACGCCCATGCGATCGAGAAGACCCGGGAGACGTTGATTCCCTGGGCCATCGCCGCCTCCTGGTCGAACGAGGTGGCGCGCATGGCAATGCCCATCCGGGTCTTGAAGAACCGCCATATCGCCACGAACGCCAACAGGGCCATGGCCGTGGCAGCGATGTAGGACCAGGCCACCCGGGCCCCTCCGAGCATGAAGATCCGTGTTCCCCACGGCACTCCGAGACTGCGTGTCGTGAGGTTCACCGCATCGAACGAGATGGTCCGCAGGATGACCTCGAGTGCCAGGGTGATCATCGCCATGGAGAAGAGCGGCTGGCCGATCATGGGACGGATCGTGTACTTCTCGATGGCCATGCCCATGACGGCGGCCATGGCTGCCGCGACCAGCAGGGCGATGATCCAGTGCAACCAGTTGGGCCCGGGCAGCCAGCGAGCCGGGAAGTCCCAGTCGATGAAGACGAGGGAGAGGAACCATGCGCCGACCAGGGCCATTGCCCCCTGGGCGAAGTTGAGCGTCTGGGTGGACTTGTAGACGAGGACGAAGCCGAGGGCCAGCAGCGAGTAGAGGGAACCCAGGGCCGTGGCCTTGAAGAAGGTCTGTACGAAGATGTCGAAGTCCGTGGTGGACGCCTGGGCCAGCACGCCGATCATGCGTACATCTCCTCGATGAGGCCGCCGAAGGCCTCCTCCATGGCCGAACGCTTGATCTTCTGGGTGGCGGTCAACTCACCATCCTCGTGATCGAGCTCCTTGGGGATCATCCGGAACTCCCGAATCGACTCCACCCGTGCGAACTTCTCGTTGGCCTCGTTGACCACGCCCTGTATGAGCTCCAGGACCTCGGGCTTCTCGGAGAGGTCCCTGTAGGTGGTGTACGGAATGTTCTTTCGCAGGGCCCAGTCGCCCACCGTGTCCAACTCGATCCCGATGAGCGCCGACAGGAACTTTCGACGGTCGCCGATGACCATGGCCTCCTTGACGTACAGCGATGTCTTGAGGCTGTTCTCTATCTCCGACGGCGAGATGTTCTTTCCTCCGGCGGTGATGATGATGTGCTTGATCCTGTCGATGATGCGGATGTGGGTTCCATCCACCCACTCACCCACGTCACCGGTCATCAACCAGCCGTCCTCGGTGAACGTCTCGGCGGTCTGCTCGGGCCTGTTCCAGTACCCGGCGAAGACGCCCGGATGCTTCGTCTGGATCTCACCGGTCTCCTCGTCCAGGCGGAAGCCGATGTCCGGATACGGCTCACCGACGGTGCCGAGCCGCATCCGACCCGGGAAGTTCCCGGTGGCCACGGCGGAGTTCTCCGTCATGCCATACAGCTCGTAGACGGGCACGCCGATGCCTGTGAAGAACTCGAGCACCTCGGGAGCAATGGGCGCCGCACCCGAGCCGGCGTGCCAGCAGCGCCGGAGGCCGAGGCGCTCCTGGAGGGCCCGGAACACCAGCGGGTAGCCGACCAGGTTCAGGAGGCGGCTCTTCGGAGTGTGCAGGCCACCGTTGGCCACCTTCTCCCGGCCGATCACCCCGGCCAACTTCAGGCCGGAGCGAAGCCAGAGGCGCTTGAACGGCGATGAGTCGCTGCCCTTGATCATCACCGTGGCGTGGAGCTTCTCCCAGATGCGGGGCACGGCGAAGAACAGGGTGGGCTGGACCTCGCGGAGGTTCACCGTGACGGTATCGATCGACTCGGCGAAGTTGAGGCAGAGACCGCAGGAGACCATGTGCCAGGTGGAGAAGATTCGCTCTGCCACGTGGCACAACGGCAGGTAGGTGACCACGAGGTCGTCCGCCGTGGGTACACGCTTTCCCCTCAGGCCGTCCTCGCCCATGATCCGTGTGATCGAGAACTCCGTGTTGGCGTTGGTGAGCATTGCCCCCTTGGGCGGGCCGGTGGTACCCGACGTGTACACCAGCGTCATCACGTCGTCGGGTCGGGCCTCGGCCATGCGGTCCACCACCGCATCGGGGTTCTCAGCCCGGTGCTGTCGGCCTGCTGCCAGGAAGTCATCCCAGTCCATGAGCCGATCGTCGGAGTAGGAGTGCACGCCCCTGGGCTCGCAGTAGATGATCCGACCGAGGTTCGGAACCGCTGCCGGGTCGATCTCCAGCACCCGGTCGACCTGCTCCTGGTCCTCAGCCAGGTGGACGGTGGCACCGCAGTCGGTCAGCAGGTACTTGACCTCTGCTGCGGGATTGGTCGGATAGAAGCCGACGGTGATGCCGCGCACGGCTACGGCTGCGAGGTCCAGGATGACCCACTCGGGCCGGTTCTCCGCCTGGATCGAGACCCGGTCGCCTACGTCGATTCCGAGGGCCAGCAGACCGTGGGCAGCATCCATGACGAGACCCCAGGTGCGGGCCCAGGAGTACTCCTGCCAGATCCCGAAGTCCTTCTCCCGCATGGCGATGCGGTTCGGGTCGCTGATTCCCCAGTCGCGGGCGAGGCTGGCAACGGTGACCGTCGGGGCCGGCGCATCCGTGGAGGAACGTTCCTCAACCACAAGTGCCATGTTCCACCCCCCTGTGCCCTCAACCAACCGCTGGAACCTAGACCGTTCCTGCATGATCGCCAATGCTTGGATCGTCTATAGCCAAACAAAGTGGCTGCCGACCGCTGGAACGTAGTAGTCACACCCCGCCGTGTCTCAACTCGGCCGATGACGGTTCGGTTACAACATGCAGGCCGTCGGGTCCGCCGGGACCCGTCACAGGTGGTGGGTAGGGTCGCCGTCGTGACCCCGGAAGCCGAAGTGCCGTCCGAGGACCCGGTGGTCCTGACCGTGGGACGACTCGGGGAACTCCTGAAGGAGG
>DUAC01000012.1 GCA_012961035.1 Acidimicrobiia bacterium | reverse complement strand
GCCGAGGTGGCGCCACTCCTGGGCATCGGCGTCGGGGCGATCCTCGAACCGTTGGCCATCGAAGCAGCGAGCGCCGACTTCACCCACCTGGTGGTACGGGTGGACTCCCTTGCCACCATCGGGGAGGTGGCGCCGGACCATGCGGCGGTTGCGGACCTGTGCCGTCGCATCGGCGCCGACACGCTGGCGGTGTTCACCACCGAGACCCGTGACCCGGAGGTGACCATCCGGTGCCGGGACTTCTGTCCGGCTGTGGGAACGCCCGAAGCCGCTGCCACCGGTACCACCAACCGTGCCCTGGCCTGCCACCTCGTGCGTCGCGGCCTGGTCGACTTCGGGGCGGACGACCCGGTGGTGGTAGCGGCCCAGGGGGTGGAGATGGGTCGCCCCAGCGTCATACGCACCGAGGTCACCATGGTCGACGGGCTGCCCACCGACCTCCGCGTGGGTGGGGTGGCCACGAGGACCTCGGAGTCGACCACACGGCTGTGGTGACTGGCGGATGGCAGGAGACCCACCCCGGTCACCGCCACTAGCCTCCGTACCGCTGACGCGACTAGAGGACTCTGCAGGTGCCCCATCCACCGAGCAGGCGGGCAAAGGTCGCGAAGAAGAAGCGAACGGTCCAGAGGCGCCTACGTACCGACGATGACCGGCGCGAAGAAGCCGAACGGCATGTCTCAACCGAGGAGCGCCACCGCCTCGGGAAGTTGCACCGACAACAGCGGGACCGGAGGTTGGGCGTCGCGGCAGGCGCGGTTGTCATTCTGCTGGTGTCCCTACTCGGCTATGCGTTCTGGGTGGAGGTTCGTCCCGATTCCGAGCTCGCCGGTGTGGAGCGCCCCTTCGACGATGGCCGAGGCCGCACGACCGGAACCAGCGGTAGGCCTCGCCGAGATCGCCGACAGGTGGAACTCCCATGTGATCGTGTCACCGGCCGCAGACCTCGGGGATGCGGTCGTCGCCACTGCATGGAACCGGCTGAAGGCCTACCCCGGCGTGGTCACGGAGGTGGGGGAGTTCGTGGACACGTACCGCCTGCGGGGACCGGAGACGGTCGACTGCGACCAGACCTGACCGGAACGACCCGCCGTTCCGCCGGGGCCTGATCCCCCGATCCCGACCTGCATTAGGGTGCCGATCCAGTCGGGGGAGCCGGAGGGAGCGTCGACGGTGGGGACAAGGCATCCGAGTTTCGACTTCGACTTCCACGGTGCGGCGCTGGACACGATCTTCGACGACTACGAGGTCATGCAGCGCGACTGTCCGGTTTCTTGGAGCGACAGGTACGGCGGGTTCTGGACGATCACCTCGTACGCCGACGTCTGCGCCGCCGAGCACGACTGGGACACCTTCTCCGTCGGCCCGTCGATGATCCTGCCGTCGTTCGGCACCGACCGACCGCTCATACCCCTCGACATCGATCCCCCGGCGCTGACACGATTCCGGCAGATCCTGCTGCCTTTCTTCACGCCCCAGCGGATGGACACGCTCCTCCCACGCACCCGCGAGATCGCCGGGCAGCTCCTCGACGACCTGGCGTACGGCGAGGTGGTGGACGCCTCCCCGTACGCCAGGCTGCTTCCCGCCATGGTCTTCGGCGAGTACTGCGGCTTCCCGATGGCCGACGCCGGCCAGTTCGACCGGTGGGTGGACGACATCGTGTTCGCCCGGACCGACGACGAATCGATCGCCCGCTCTGCCGCCGACGACGTATACGACTACTTCCGGTCGCTCATCGCCCTTCGTCGGAGCGAGCCGGGTTCGGACGTCATCTCAGCGTTGCTGGAAGCCGACCACGCCGGCGGTCCCCTAGACGACGACGAGATGCTCGACATCTGCTACCTATTGTTCGTTGCCGGCCTGGAGACCACCGCCGGCGCCATCCGGGTGGCCCTCTGGCACCTCGCACAGCACCCCGACGAGCTGGCCCTGCTGGCCGCCGACCCCTCGCTCATCCCGGCCGCCACCGAAGAGTTCCTCCGGGCCCTCTCGCCCGTGCAGGCAATGGCGCGGACCCTCAGGCTGGACACCAGGATCGGCGATGTCCAGATGCGTGCCGGCGAGCGGGTGGTACTGGCATTCGGCGCCGCCAACCGCGATCCGGACGTGTTCGAGTGCCCGTACGACGTCCGCATCGATCGCTCCCCCAACCCGCACGTAGCCTTCGGGATCGGCGCCCATCGGTGTCTCGGCAGCAACCTGGCCCGCCGCGAGGTGAACGTCGCCCTGGAGGAGTTCATCAGACGCTTCCCGCGTTTCGAGCTGGCTGAACCGGCACCGTGGCACGGTGTCGGTCGACTCGCCATCCGGACGCTTCCATGAAGGCGATCGAACTGCAGGAGTACGACCACCCCCTGGTGGTGGTGGATCGCCCGCCTCCCGTGGCGGGCAATGGTGGGCACCTGATAGACGTCACAGCCTGCGGGGTGTGCCACTCAGACATCCACGTGGTGGACGGACAGTTCTCCAGCCCCCTGCCGCTGGTTCCCGGCCACGAGGTGACCGGTGTCCACCAGGCGCTGGGCCCCGTGATGCTCTATGCCCCATGGGGCTGTCGCAACTGCTGGATCTGCGACACGGGCCACGAGATGATCTGCCCTGATGCTGCGGAGGCCGGCCTGTTCGTGGACGGTGGCTACGCAGAACAGATGAGCGTTCCGCACCTCGAGTACCTGCAGCCGCTGGGCGACCTCGACCCCGTGAGGTCAGCCCCCCTGGCCTGCGGGGGGCTCACGGCGTTCCGGGCCACCAGGCAGGCCGCCGAGGTGCTGCACCGACGTGGCTCGAAGGCACGGGCCCTCGTCATCGGTGCCGGTGGCCTGGGCCAGTTCGGGATCCAGTTCCTGCGGTTGACGAGCGACGCCGAGGTCTGGGTCGTCGACCAGTCACCGCAGAAGCGGGAAAAGGCGCTGGAGCTGGGCGCCGACCGCGCGGTAGGCCCCGGCGAGCTGGACGGGACGTTCGACGCGATCGTCGACTTCGTCGGTGCGGAACCCACCCTGGAGTCCGCAGCGCAGCACGTGAGTCGTCGCGGGATCGTGGTCGTGGTCGGCCTCTACGGCGGTCAGGTCCCATTCGGCGTCGGAGCCGTGCCTCCCGAGGCCCAGTTCATGTCCAGCTTCTGGGGAACGGTCGCCGAGTTGGGCGAGTTGATCCGCTTCGCGCACACCCACAGCCTCGAGTACACGGTCGAGACGATGCCCCTTGCCGAAGCCGAACAGGCACACCAGAAACTGCGTTCCGGCCTTGTGACCGGTCGCATCGTGCTCGTGACCTGAGTAGACCAGACGAAGTAGAAGACCCCTAGGAGAACAATGTCGTCCGAAGCAGCCAACGACCTGGCCGCCCTCATTGCCGATAACGGCGTCCACACAGTGGAGTTGCAGACCGTCGACACCTACGGGCATCCACGCGGCAAGCGGATTCCGGCACAGCGGTTCATCGACACCGTCGCTGAGAGCGGCGCACACATAGCCGACGCCATCTACGTGATGGACGTGCAGTGCGACATCGTCGACAGCCCGTTCATCAACATGGGCACCGGTTTCCTGGACATGCACCTCGATCCGGACCTGTCGACGTTCCGACTGCTCGGGCACCGAACCGGCTACGCCACGGTGATGGCGAACGCGATCGACCACCGGCACCAGCCACACCCCCTGGATCCACGGAACCTGCTCCAGGCGCAGATCGACCGGGTCGCCGGGCTGGGCTACGAACCGATCGCGGCCACCGAGCTGGAGTGCTACATCTGCGACGAGGACTGGGCACCCGTGCAGTCCAACGTCCAGTACTCGTCGCTCGTCGACAACTTCGAACTGGAGCGCTGCCTGGCCGACATGCGGGCAGCCCTCCTGGACCTGGACATCCCGGTCGAATCCTCGAACGCCGAGTACGGACCGGGACAGGTCGAGATCAACTTCGCATACGGCGAACCGATGCGCACCGCCGACAACACCGTGCTGTTCAAGTCCACGGTGAGGGAGATCGCCCGGAACCACGGCCTGCGGGCGACCTTCATGCCGCTACCGTTCGCCGGCCAGTCGGGCAACGGCATGCACGTACACACCAGCCTCAACCAGGGCGGGGTGAACGTCTTCAAGGGCGGCGAGGACCACCTGCTGAACGACGTGTTCCGACACTGGGTCGGCGGCCTGGTGCACCATGCCAGGGCCATCAGCCTCCTGGGCAGCCTCTTCGGCAACGGCTACAAGCGGGTCCGCCCGTATTCCTTCTGCCCCACCCACGTCCACTGGGGCGGCGACAACCGCAGCGTCCTGTGTCGCTGCACGGTCGGCCAGGGCCGGACCAACCGGGTGGAGTACCGCGGCGGCGGTGCGGATGCGAACCCGTACCTGATCCTGGCGGGGGTCCTCGCCGCGGGCGCAGACGGCCTGGAGCGCCAGCTGGACCCGGGACCGGAGGCGACGGGCGACCTGTACGAGGATCCCGGCGACCACGAAGCGCTGCCGGCCACCTTCGCCGACGGGATCGCTGCGTTCAGGGACAGCGATCTGGCCGGATCGCTCGGGGCGGACTTCAGCACCAACCTGCTGGCGCTCGTCTCCAACGAGCTGACCCTGTACGAGGCGAACGCCTCGGACGGCGACGACAGCGTCTCGGCGTGGGAGTTCGATCGCTACGTGGAGTTCACCTGAGCCTCACAAGACCCACCGCATGCCGCTGGAATGGCCTCGTTAGCCTTACGACCACCGGGAACGCGGTGACCGGCTGTTCCACGCCACGAACCGTCCCAGCCAAGCCCTCGTAGCTCAGTCGGATAGAGCGACCGCCTCCTAAGCGGTAGGCCACAGGTTCGATTCCTGTCGAGGGCGCATGACGACACGACAGGACGCCCCCGCGTGGTACCGACACGCCCTTGACGTCCCCCACGGCGACTCGACCGTCGACGTGGACGGTGCGGCGATCCACTACCTCACCTGGGGCGAACCCGGCAGGCCCGGCCTCGTGTTCGTCCACGGCGGCGCCGCCCACGCCCACTGGTGGACCCACGTGGCCGCCCAGTTCGCCGGCAACTACCGCGTCGCAGCCCTGGACCTGTCGGGGCACGGTGACAGCGACCGGCGCGACAGGTACTCCCTGGAGAAGTGGACCGACGAGGTCATCGCCGTGGCCGACGCCGCCGACATGGCCGGCCCGCCGATCGTGATCGGACACTCCATGGGAGGCTTCGTCACGCTGGCCACCGCCGCCGGCCACCCCGACCGCCTGGCCGGCGGAATCGTCATCGACTCGCCGGTTGTGAGGGTCGACCCGGAGATGGACACCGGCCGCCGCGACAACTTCCGCGACCCCAAGGTGTACCCGGACGCCGCCTCGGCGATCGCCCGCTTCCGGACCGTTCCCGCCCAGGACCACTACGAGCCGTTCATCATGGCCGACGTGGCGGCCCGCTCGCTGCGGGTCTGCGAGGGCGGCGTGACCTGGAAGTTCGACCCGGGCATCTTCATTCCGGAACGGGCGGCCGCCGATGACCTGCTCCCCCGCATCACGTGTCGGATCGCCCTGTTCCGCGCCCAGCACGGCCTGGTCACCGTCGACATCGGCGCATACATGTACGAACAGCTGGGTCGGGTGGCGCCCGTGGTGGAGATCCCGCTGGCGGGACACCACGTCATGCTGGACCAGCCCCTCCTTCTGGTCACCGCCCTGCGGACCATGCTCGCCGACTGGGAGCACTCGGTCCCGTTCATCCGGAGCTGAGCCCCGTCCATCCGGCTCCGGGCCCGAGCACACGTTCATCCGGGCCAAGGCCCGTGGTCGCGTCGGGGCAGGGTGGCCGCTACCGTCCCCGCCCATGGGAATGAACCTGTACGACACGGCCCGGGGCGAGGTGGTCCCATTCCAGCCCGGACCGAAGGTGTCGATGTACGTCTGCGGAATCACCCCGTACGACGCAACCCACCTCGGGCACGCCTTCACCTACCTCACCTTCGACCTGGTGGTCCGCCGCCTGGAGGACCTGGGGCACGAGGTACGGATGGTCCGCAACGTCACCGACGTGGACGATTCCATCCTGGCCAAGGCCCGGGACCTGGGCATCGACTACCAGGACCTGGCAGCCCGCGAAATGGAACTCTTCCATGCCGACCTGGCGGCCCTCGACCTGAGGCCTGCCAGCGCCGAACCCACGGCGACCGGCTCCGTCGACGGCATCCTGGACCTGATCGGTCGCCTCGAGGCCGGCGGCCACACCTACGCGGTCGAGGGCAACACCTACTTCGACGTATCCACCTGGGACGGGTTCGGTTCCATGACCGGGCTGGACGAGGCCACGATGCTCGCCTACGCCGCCGACCGCGGCGGACACCCCGACGACCCCCGGCAGCGCAACCCACTCGACTTCGTGCTCTGGCAGGCCAGCGCCGAGGGTGAACCGTCATGGGACTCACCGTTCGGGCCTGGTCGTCCCGGCTGGCACATCGAGTGCTCCACGATGGCCATGGCCGAACTGGGAGAGACCATCGACCTGCACGGCGGCGGCGACGACCTGACGTTCCCCCACCACGAGTGCGAGGCGGCCCAGAGCGAGGCGGCCACCGGGGTGCCCCTCGCCCGCCACTGGATGCACGTCGGGATGGTGGCCTACGAGGGAACCAAGATGTCGAAGTCGCTGGGGAACCTCGTGTTCGTCCGGAACCTGCGCCGCATGCACGACCCGAGGGCCATCCGCCTGGCCCTCATGGCCCACCACTACCGGGCCGGATTCGAGTGGTTCGACTACGACATCGACGAAGCCGTCACCCGCCTGGACAGGCTGGTGGGTGCCGCCCGCCGTCCGAAGGGACCGAACCCCGCCCCCACCCTGGCAGCGGTGCGTGCAGCGCTGGACGACGACCTGGACACCGTGACGGCACGCGACGCAATTGACCTGCTGGCGGGCGGGATCCTGGCCGGGTCCGGCGAGGATCCGACGGCAGCCTCGGGGCTGGCCAGCGCTGCCGCCCTGCTGGGCCTGCGGCTGGACGCCACCATCCCGGAGTCCTGGGTCCGCACCACCTGACCCGAACCCTGTCCCCACACCTGTCCCCACGCTGGGCCAGCCGGCCGGTTGCGTGGAGCACGTGGCGGCCAGCGGGGCTCCGGCCCGACGGCCGTATCCTGTCCCGGTGCTGCAATTCACCGACAGCCTGACCGGCGAAAAGGTCGAGTTCACCCCGCGCGACCCGGGCAAGGCGTCGGTGTACTGGTGTGGACCCACCGTCTACGACGATCCCCACCTCGGGCACGCCCGTTCAACGCTGGCGTTCGACGTGCTGGTCCGATACCTGCGGTGGTCGGGCTACGAGGTGTGCGCGGTGTCCAACATCACCGACATCGACGACAAGATCATCAACCGGGCCGCCGCCGAGGGCAGCAGCGAACCAGAGGTGGCGGGCCGCTACGAGGCCTCGTTCATAGGCCAGATGGACCGCCTGAACGTGGCCCACCCCGACCTGCGTCCCCGTGCCACCGAATACGTGGACAGGATGGTCGAGGTCATCAGCGACCTGGTCGACCGTGGCATGGCCTACACGACCGCCTCCGGCGTCTACTTCGACGTGGATGGCCTGGACGACTACGGCGCCCTCGTGGGCAGGTCGGTCGAGGACCTCCGGGAGGGCGCCGGTGCCCGTGTGGAGGTGGACGACGACAAGGGCGATCCACTGGACTTCGCCCTCTGGAAGGCTGCCAAGCCGGGCGAGCCCACCTGGGACTCGCCGTGGGGCCCCGGTCGACCCGGCTGGCACATCGAATGCGTGGCCATGTCGCTGCACCTGCTGGGGGACGGCTTCGACATCCACGGCGGAGGCGACGACCTCGTCTTCCCGCACCACGAGAACGAACGCGCCGAAGCCCTCGGATGCGACCGGGCCTTCGCCCGCCACTGGATCCACAACGGGATGGTCCAGGTGGACGGCGAGAAGATGTCCAAGTCGCTGGGCAACTTCACCACCCTGAACGACCTGCTCGACACCTGGGACCCCAGGGCACTGCGCCTGCTCGTCCTCCAGACGCACTACCGGCGCACCATGGAGGTCGGCTCCACAACGCTGGACCAGTCGGCCGCCGCCCTCGCCCGCCTCGACAAGTTCGCCGACCGGATGGCGGCAGCGGACCTCCCCGAGACCGGGTCGGACGCAGACGTCGTGGACCGGTTCCGGTCCGCCATGGACGAGGACCTCGGCTCGCCACAGGCCCTGGCTGTGATCTTCGATGCCGTACGGGACGCCAACAGGGCACTGGACGCCGAGGACGACGACACCGCAGCCGGGCTGCATGCGGCCGCCATCGAACTGGCCGGGGTGCTGGGGTTGGAGCTGGGAGCGGCCGCCGCTCCTGCACGAGACGTTGAAGACGATGCCGCGGCCGCCGAGATCGACGACCTGGTCGACCAGCGCCTCACCGCCAAGGCGGCGAAGGACTACGGCAGGGCCGACCGCATCCGGGACCAGCTGACCGCCCGGGGAATAGTCCTGGAGGACTCAGCCCGGGGCACCTCCTGGCACCGGGGCTGACCCCGGCTTCGCCCTAGTTGCGGGGCACGTCCACCCAGGCCATCTCCTTGTCGACCC
>DUAC01000011.1 GCA_012961035.1 Acidimicrobiia bacterium | reverse complement strand
GTCCACGGCGGCGAGCCTAAGGGGCGCTGGCGGTGACGATCCGACCGGCGTCCAGCTGGATGACCCGATCAGCTACCCCGGCCGCCTCCTCCAGGTCATGGGTGACCAGGAGGGTGGCTGGGCGGTAGTCGGCTCCCAGGAGGCCGTGTATCCGTAGACGCGATGCGGCGTCCAGGGCTGTTGACGGCTCGTCCAGGAGCAGCAGGCTGGGGAAGCCGGCCAGCGCCCGGGCGACGGCGGCGCGCTGGGCCTGGCCGCCTGAGCACTCCGACGGCCGCCGGTCGGCGATAGATCGCAGGTGGAGGACGTCCAGCAGGTGGTCCACCCTCTCGGGGGTGGCCCTCGGGCTGAAGCCCACGTTGGCGGACACCGAGAGATGCGGGAACAGCAGTCGGTCCTGTGGGACCCAGCCGACGGAACGGTCGTGGGAGGCCACGTGGCCAGGGTCGGTGGCATCGTCGACGGTGAGACCGTCGAGTCGCAGTTGTCCATGGTCGAGGCGTTCCAGCCCGGCCAGGAGCCGAAGCAGGGTGCTCTTACCGGCCCCGTTCGGGCCCACCACCGCCACGATCTCGCCGGGTTGGACCGAGAAGGCCACATCCATCCGCAGGTCGCCCCGGACCAGTTGGCCAGCCAGGTCCACTGCCGGAACCCCTGATGCAGCCTGAGTTCCGGAAGTCCTCGGGCCACCCGACCGTGCAGCGGGAGACACGTCGCTCCCGGGCCGACTGGCAGCCTTCGGGTGGTCTGTAGTCCGTAGTCCCGGGTTCGGCGAGGTGTTCATCGCGTGGGCAGCCAGCGGTCGCGGGTGGGGAGCAGCACGACCAGGGAGACGGCCAGCAGGACGAGGCTGAGGGCCAGCGCCGCCTCCGGGTCGGATTCCAGGGCCTGGAAGGTGGCCAGGGGCAGGGTGCGGGTGCTGCCGGGCAGGTTTCCGGCGAACGTGATGGTGGCACCGAACTCTCCCAACGCACGGGCCCAGGCCAGCGCCAGACCGGCGCCCATGGCGGGCAGCAGCCGTGGCAGGGTGATGCGGCGCAACACGGTCAGCGGTGGTGCACCTAGGGTGCCGGCCATCTGCTCCAGGTCGTCGCCCATCGTGCGCAGTGCGCCCTCCACGGTCATCACGTAGAACGGCAGGGCGACGAAGGTGGCGGCCACGACTGCTCCGGCCATCGTGAACGGCAGTGTGATGTCGAACCAGCGGTCCAGCCACTGGCCTACCAGCCCCCGACGACCGAGGGCGAACAGCAGGGCCGTGCCGCCCACCACCGGTGGCAGGACCATGGGCAGGATGACCAGGGCCCTCACCAGTCGCCGCAGCGGGATGTCCACACGCGCCAGCATCCAGGCCAGCGGCGTGCCGAGCACCACGACGATGGCTGCCGCCATGGCACTCACCGTCAACGAGACGCGCAGGGCGTCCAGCACGGAGCGACGTCCGAGCAGGTCGTCCAGCGATGACCATGGGGCGCGCTGCAGGAGGCCGACCACCGGAAGGGCCAGGAATGCGATGCCGAGTACAGCCACGACCAGGACCGACCTGGGTGCCCGGGTCGGGGTGCGGCTCATGGTGATCCGGGAGGAGCGACCTCCCGTGCGAAGCCGTGCGTGGCCAGCACGTCGCGTGCAGGGTTGGTTTCCAGGAAATCCAGGAACTCCAGGCCCCGATCGGTCAACGCCGCAGCGGCATAGCTGACGCATGGGCAGGCTGGGGGTTCCTCCCAGGCTGCGATGATCCGGGGCTCGGCTGCCACGTCGGTGGCGTAGACGATGCCCAGGTCGGCTTCGCCCAGTGCCAGTCGGGCGACGACGGCCCGGACGCTGGGCTCGTAGGAGTCGATCGGGAGGTCGCCGTAGCGCTCGAAGCTGGCGTCGCCGCAGGGAACGCCGGTCACGCACGCCACGAGGATGGTGTCGGTCCTCTGCAGGTCTGCCGGTCCACGGATGCCGGCAGGGTTGTCAATTGGTACGGCCACCACCAGGTGGTTGCCGGCGAACCGGTCCAGGACGGCGATCGGAGTCCGATCTGGAGTCAGCAGGTCCAGTAGGGCGGCATCGGCGGTTATGAAGACGTCGGCTGGGGCGCCGTCGCGCAACTGTGCGGCCAGGTGGTTGGACCCGCCCACCACATCGACGAGCCCGGAACCACCGACCGACTCCCACTCGGTGGCCAGGTCGCCGATCACGTCGGTCAGCGAGGAGGCGACGAAGACGGTGATCCGGTCGCTGTTGTCATCGTCATCGAGAAGGGAACAGCCACTGGCTGCAAGCAGTCCCACAGTCAGTAGGCCCACGGCCAGCAGTCGCACCATGGGGGGTGCGACGAGGACGGGTCGCACGATGGCTGCACCGGGCAGCTCCCGGGCCGAGCGGTTCACGGATTCCGGTCAGCGGGGTCGCTCGACGACCACGTTGGTGGCCTTGACGACGGCGACCGCCAGGACCCCGGGTTCCAGGCCCAGGTCGTCGACCGCCTCGGCGGAGAGCAGCGAGACCACACGGTGGGGGCCGGCCTGGATCTCGACCTGGGCCATCACCCCGTCGCGAACCACCCGGGTGACCAGACCCGTGAAGCGGTTGCGTGCTGACAGCACCGAACCCCCGGCTTCTCCGGTGGGGGCCTCGGCGGCCAGTTCCTGGGAGAGCCGCGCCAGGTCCGGCCCGTTGATGGTGCGATGGCCGCCGGTCGTCCGGCTGGTGGCCAGGCGCCCAGCGTCGGCCCAGCGTCGGACGGTGTCCGGGCTGACCCCCAGCAACTTCGCAGCTTCGCCCATCCGAAAGTGGTGCATGCGGGAAAACTAGCCACTAAAGAGCGCAAATGCGATGGTCCGTGCCCATGGGAGAGGAGCCCGGGTCGGGACCCGGGGCTAGTGTGAGGCCATGAGCCAGCCGGTCACCGCAGATGATGTCCCGGCCCGGCTGGAGGAATACGGGATGATCGCATTCCTGGTGACGGTTGGTGGCGACGGTTCACCGAAGGTGGTCCACGTGCCCGTCCTGTGGACGGCCGGGTCGTCCGCTACGAGCCCCGACGGGACCTCCAGCCAACCTGCGGCCGGGGTGTTCCGGTGCACGCCGGGCGGCGGAACCCTACGCAACCTGGCCCAGCCGGGACCGGTCACGCTGGTGTTCCCGCCGCCGGAACCAGGTGCCTACAGCATGCTGATCGACGGCACGGGTCGTGTCATGGACGACGAGAGCGGTACCGCCGACCTCCTGGAGGTCTCCTTCAGGGGAGGGGTGCTGCACCGTCCGGCGCCTGCCGTCCCGGGAGACCAGGCCCGCTGCTGAGATCTGGTCGCCAGCGACACGCCCGGGACCGGGGCATGTATCCAGCTAGCCGGGACCGGGACCTACTCGTCGGCGACCTGGTGCCCGGGTTCCACCTCGGTGTAGGTGACCAGCTCGGGGCCTTCCCCCGCAGGCCAGACCGGGCTGGGGATCTCGCCGGTGAGGAGCGGTCGTTCGGTGCGCTGCCGGGGATCGGCGATCGGCACGGCACCCAGGAGACGCTTCGTGTAGGAGTGCCGGGGGTCCCGGAACACCTGTTCGCGTGACCCGAGCTCGATTATCTGGCCCAGGTACATCACGGCCACCCGGTGGGCGATGCGTTCGACCACGGCCAGGTCGTGGCTGATGAACAGGTAGGACAGCCCCATCTCTTGCTGGAGTTCCAGCATCAGGTTCATGACCTGGGCCTGAACCGACACGTCGAGGGCTGATACGGCCTCGTCGGCAATGACTAGTTCGGGCTTCAGCGCTAGGGCTCGTGCAATGCACACTCGCTGGCGTTGGCCGCCAGAGAACTGGTGGGGGTAGTTGTTCAGCATCGACCGTTCAAGGCCGACCAACTCGAACAGGTGACGCACCCGGTCTGTCGCCTCCTCCTTAGTGGCGACTTTGTGGACCCTCAGGGGCTCGGCCACAGATGCCCCGACCCGGACTCGAGGATCGAGGCTGGCGAAGGGATCCTGGAAGATGATCTGCAGGGTTTGTCTGTGTGCGCGCATCTCCCGGGGCTTGAGGTCAGTTATGTCAACTCCCTTGAGGAGAATTCGGCCCTGGTCAGCGTCGTGCAGACGGATTATGAGGTTGGCCAGGGTGGATTTTCCACAACCGCTCTCTCCGACCACGGCGAGGGTCTCACCATGATCGATATGGAGCGATACGTCGGTCACAGCGTGCACCCGGGCGTTGTGGTCGGCCGGGAATTGTTTCGAGACGCCCTGCACCTCGACAACGGGGCTCTGGCCGTTGCTCTGGCTTGTCACGCCAGGTCTCCTGCCAGATTGAACGGTCTAGGTCCGTCGTGGCCGGCCATGCTTCCGAGTTTGGGCACCGCGCTGAGTAGGCCTCGGGTGTAGGCCTCTCTCGGCGAGTGGAAGATCTGGTCTACAGGGCCCTGCTCAACAATCTTTGACTGGCTCATGACGACGACGCGGTCGGCTACTTCAGCAATCACACCCATGTCGTGGGTGATGAGCATCATTGCGGTGCCGGTCTCGACCTGAAGCTGCTTGATGAGTCCGAGGATCTGAGCCTGGATGGTCACGTCTAGGGCCGTTGTGGGCTCGTCGGCGATGAGTAGCCGGGGTCCGCAACACAGACCGATGGCAATCATTACTCGCTGGCGCATGCCGCCAGACATCTCGTGGGGGTATTGACCGATCCTCTTGTCGGCCTCGGGTATACGGACCAGATCGAACATTTCTCGGGCCCGGGCCATGCTTGTCTTCTTGTCTGACCCCTCATGGATCCGTACCGCCTCGGCAATCTGTTCGCCGACCGGGTACACCGGGTTCAGGCTGGTGAGTGGCTCCTGGAAGATCATGGCGATCTGGTTGCCGCGGATGCTCCGCATGGTGGGTTCGTCTTGGCCTAAAAGGTCGAGTGTCGAACCGTCTTGCATCTTCAGTTCGACTCGGCCACGGGTGATTTTCGCCCGAGTGCCCATTTCGACCAGCCTCATGATTGAGAGAGCGGTGACCGACTTGCCGGAACCTGACTCGCCGACCACGCCCAGCGTCTCACCAGGCTCGATGGTGAAGCTCGCCGAGTCCACAGCGGTGAACCCGTCGAAGGTGACGGTGAGGTCGGTGACCGACAGAAGGGTCATCAGCGCCCTCGGAGCTTCGGGTTGAAGGCGTCTTGCAGGCCGTCACCAACCAGGCTGATGCTGAGTCCGGTGATCACGATTGCGATGCCAGGGAAGAAGACCATCCACCAGGCGGTCAGTGTGTAGCCCCGGTTCTTTCCCAACATCGACCCCCAACTAATCGTGTTGACGTCCACCATGCCGAGGAAGGCCAGACCGGAGTGGAAGAGGATGGCGATGACCACCGTCAAGGTGGCTGACACCAGTAGGGGAGGCATGGCATTGGGCAGGATCGTGCGGAACATGATCCGTAGGTCGCTGCACCCGATAGCGCGGGCGGCCTTCACATACTCCAGTTCTCGCAACCTGAGGAACTCGGCACGCGCAAGGCGGGCGGCCAGCGGCCACAGTGTCAGGCCGATTGCCAGGGTCTCGTTTCGAGTTCCGGGTCCGAGCAGGAAGATGACGACCATCGAGAAGAGGAGCCCCGGCATCACCTGGAAGATTTCGGTGAAGCGCATGAGCAGGGCGTCGATCCACCCGCCGAAGTATCCGGCCAGGCTTCCAACCACGATGCCGATGGTCATGGTCATGGCAGCGGCTACCGCTGCGACGAACAGAGTTGCCCGGCCTCCCCCAATGATTCCGGCCAGAATATCCCGGCCCAGATAGTCGGTTCCCAGTAGTGGTGCAAGTTCGCTACCGGGGCCCAGGAACGGCTTCGCAACCATCTTGTTTGCACTTATCCCGTAGAGGCCCGGACCGAAGATGGTGACCAGGACGATTAGGGAGAATACGACCAGGCCCACGACCGCGGCCTTGTTCCGAAGGAACATGCGTAAGGCTCCCCGGCCACCAGTTTCGACTTGTTCGATGGCTACGCCTACATCGGTCACCGGGATCCTCCGACTCGGATCCGGGGGTCGATGATCCGGTAGACAAGATCGGTTAGCAGGTTGGCCACGATGACCATGGCCGAAGAGAAGATCATGATGCCGAGCAGCGTCGGACTGTCACGCCGGAAGATTGAGTCGACTGCCAGCCTCCCGATCCCAGGCCAGGCGAACACGACCTCAACGAGTAGGGCCCCGGACAATAGGTTTCCGACCTGGAGTCCGGCGGCGGTGATCACGGGAATGATGGCGTTCCGAAGGGCGTGTTTGTAGACAACCACCCGCTCTCGGGCGCCCTTCGCTCGGGCAGTGCGGATGTAGTCGGACTCGAGGACCTCGAGCATCGAAGCTCGGGCCAGCCGGGAGTAGATGGCCAGATAGATAATGCCGAGGCTGAGCGCCGGGAGGATGAGGTGCTCAAGAAGGTCGATGGTCTCGCCGACCCAGTTGCCGTCGTAGCGGACGTCTTCGATACCGCCCACGGGGAGCAGTCTCCACTTTGCGGCAAAGACGACGATGAACATGATGGCCGAGTAGAAGACCGGTGTGGAAAATCCGACCAGGCTCGCCACCGTCGCGGCGGAAGACGTCGGGCTTTCGGGCCGTCGGGCGGTGTACACGCCGATGGCCACCCCCACCCCCACTGCGAAGATAAGTGAAGTGCCGGCCAGCAGCACCGTGGCGAAGAGTCGCTCGATGATCAGGCCGAGGACCGGCTCATTGAAGTAGGTGGACTCGCCCAGGTTCAGTTGGGCGACGTTGCCTATGTAGGTCCCCAACTGGACGAGAAGCGGTTGGTCTAGCCCGTACTCGGCCCGGACCCTGGCGAGAAACTCAGCGTCACCGACGCCTTGATCGCCGGCGAGGTAGAGGGCGGCGTCGCCCGGGGCGAGTTGGATCAGAAAGAACACGACGACCACGACTGCCAATAGCAGCCCAATCGCTTGTCCTAATCTGCTCCCGATTCCCCGGGCGAGCGCCGTCACCTCTTGTCTCTATTTGATTTATGTCTCAGCTATGAGCCGGTGCCTACTGGTCGATCCAGACGTTTTCCATGCCGGAGAGCGTGCCCCACGTCCCAAGCGGCATGTTCTTCACGTAGGTCTGGTGGGCTCCGTAGATCGGCAGAGCGTTGATGCCGTAGAACGGCAACTCCACTGCGGTGATCTCCTGGAACTCGTCGTAGAGCGCCTTCCGGGTGTCAAAGTCCGTCTCGGCTGCTGCTGCGTAGAGCAACTCGTCAACCTTCTCATTGCAGTAAGCCGAGTTGTTGACGAACACGCCTGGCTTGATGTTGGAGCATTCGTAAGCCCGCTGGACACCGATAACCGGGTCACCCCAGTTGAAGTAGGCATTCATCGTCATGTGCCAGGCATCCGGCCCGCCGAAGAAGATGCCGGCCCACGACGGAAGGTCGGCACTCTGGACGACCTCCGCATCGACTCCTACCTCTCCGAGCGCCAGAGCGATGTACTCGGCCACGTAGAGCTGCTGCTCGTTCGGACCTGGGATGTAGTGGATCATCAACTCCAGACCGTCGGCGTAGCCGGCTTCGGCAAGCAGTGAGCGAGCCTTGTCCAGGTCCACGTCGTAGCGCTCCACGTTCGGGTTGTAGAACGGACTTGACGGGTGGATGCCACCCAGCAACTCCTCGGTCTGGCCCTGGTGCAGGTTGTTGATGACGAAGTCCCGATCGATGGCGTAGGCAATCGCCTGCCTCACCCGCAGGTCACCAATGATGTCGTTTGACATGTTGAACTGCAGATGGTTCAGCGAGCCGACGCCACTCAACTCGTCAGGATTAGCGACCAGGTCTGGGTTGTTGGCGACCTTCTCGGCGTTGGTCACGCTGGCATAGCCGCCAGTGTCGAACTCCCCGGACTCAAGACCCAGCATCATCGTGTCCTCGTTGGGAGTGATGACGTAGATGATGCTGTCGAGGTAGGGGCGACCGGGGATGAAGAAGTCCTCGTAGGCCTCCAACACGATCTTCTCCGTGTTGCTCCACTCGGTGAGGCGGAACGGACCGGAACCAACCGCGATCAAGTCACCCTCCAGGGCCGCTGTGTTGTTTGGATGCCCCTTCATCTCGTTGATTGCTGTGCCGTCATCCATGATGTGCTTCGGCATGATCGGCATAAGCACGTCTGACATGGCGATCCACAGCGCGGGGTGCGGGTTGGCCAGGTTGAGCACCACCGTGAGGTCGTCAGGCGTGTCAATCGAGTCGACTGGGGCCCACATCCCGGTGAACGGGTGGTTGTTCTTGACCACTTCGATCGAGAACTTCACGTCGGCTGACGTGATTGGCGCCCCGTCGTGGAAGGTCGCACCGCCCACAAGGTGAATGGTGACGGTCATCTGGTCGTCGGAGACCTCCCAAGACTCAGCCAGGTATGGCTGGGGCTCCCAGTTGGCGTCGAGGTGGATCAGCGAGGCGAAGACCTTCGAACTCACGTTGCCAATACCAACTCCGGATGCCACTCCGTGGTTGATGCCCGCCCCCACCTGTGAGGTAGCCATCACCAGCGTGCCACCGCGCTGTGGCACCGTTGCCGGTACGACGAGGTTGCCTTCGCCGAGGCTTGAGCCGCCGGGGGCGTACTCGTAGACGACGTTGGCGTTGGATGCCG
>DUAC01000010.1:502-8732 GCA_012961035.1 Acidimicrobiia bacterium | reverse complement strand
GGTGGAGGCGGTCTGGAGGGCCGAACGGGTCGGCCACATCACTGACCTGGTGGGCTTCGTACCGGTGCCTCGGGACACGTCGGAGGGATCGTGACGGATACGCCGGTTCCCCACGAGGTCCCCGCCGACCAGGTCGCGGAGGGCCCTCCCATCCAGCTGCCTCCCTCGATCAGCGACGTCGAGCCGGTGCTATCGGTGCGCACGCCCATCCGCCTGGAGTACGACTTCATACCCAGCGCAGCGGCCCAGCAGTACCTGCGTGCCTACGCCTCCAAGCGGATCCTCGGCAACCGCTCACCGGTCGACGGCGCCGTGTTCGTGCCTCCACGTGGCGTCGATCCGCGCAACGGCGTGGTGGCCGACGAGATGGTGGACCTGGTCGACACAGGTCACGTGGGCAGCTTCTGCATCACCCACCTGCCGATCCCGGGCCGAAAGGACCTGCCGGTCCCGTACGTGAGTGCCTGGATCCACCTGGACGGGGCCGACATCGGCTTCCTGGGGCTGGTTGCCGGCTGTGCTGCGGCTGATGTCCGGATAGGAATGAGGGTCCGTGCGGTCTGGAAGCCTGACGCCGAGCTGGGCGCCACAGCAGAGAACGTCCTGCACTGGGAACCCACCGGCCAACCCGACGTACCCATCGACGAGGCCGGCAACCGGGCCTGGGCGCTGAAGCAGTCGGCAGCGGGAGGTGGCGAGGATGCGTGAGGTGGCCGTGGTCTCGTCGGCCATCTACCAGGTGGAGGCGCTCACCTTCACCACCGACGTGCAGTTGATGGTGCCCCTCATCAACGAGGCGCGAAGCGCCGTCGGCCTGACGCAGGCGGACATCGGCTTCACCTGTTCTGGGAGCAGTGACTTCCTGGCGGGGCAGGGCTTCTCCTTCGTCCAGACGCTGGACGCCGTGGGCGCGTTCCCGCCGATCAGCGAGAGCCACGTGGAGATGGACGGGGCGTTCGCCCTCTACGAGGCCTGGGTGAAGCTCCAGGTGGGGGAGGTCGACACGGCGCTCGTCTATTCCTATGGAAAGTCCTCACCCGGCTCACGACGTGACGTGCTGGCCGTCCAGTTGGATCCCTACACCGTGGCGCCGCTCTGGCCGGACGCCCACGCGGTGGCAGCCCTCCAGGCCCGGCTGCTCCTGGAATCGGGTGCGGTCAGCGCCGAGGGGTTGGCCGAGATCGCCGTGCGAAGCCAGCACCACGCCGTCGGCAACCCCAATGCCCTCCGGGCCTCGGCAGGGGCCACGGTGGCCGGAGTGCTGTCCGAACCGGTGGTCGCCGATCCGCTGCGAGCATCCGACATCGCAGCCGAGTCCGATGGCGGTTGCGTGGTGGTCCTGGCCGCCGGAGACCGGGCCCGCTCGCTGTGCGAGCGCCCGGCGTGGATCCGGGGTATCGACCATCGGATCGACGCACACGGCCTGGGTGTCAGGGACCTCACCCGGTCCCCGTCGGCAGCGCTGGCGGCGCAGATGGCCGGGGCGGGACAGGATCGCCTGGACCTCGCCGAGCTGCACGGGCCGACCACCAGCCAGGAACACATCCTGGCCACCGAGCTGGGCCTGGGAGCCGACACCGTGGTGAACCCGTCGGGTGGGGCGCTGGCTGCCGACACCCTCATGGCGGCCGGGCTGGTCCGGATCGCCGAGGCCGCCCGGCGGATCTCCTCGGGTGGGGCGGACAGGGCCCTGGCGCATGCGACGTCCGGCCCCTGCCTTCAACAGAACCTGGTCTGCGTCATGGAGGGGGAGTAGCGGTGGGCGGAGAACGCACGGCGGTCCTCGGGGTGGGACAGACCCACTACCGGTCGACGCGTGGCGACGTCTCCATGGCCGGCCTGGTCCGGGAGGCGGCCATGCGTGCGTTGGAGGACGCAGGCCTGGGCTGGTCCGACATCGACGCCGTGGTGATCGGCAAGGCACCCGACTTCTTCGAGGGCCTCATGATGCCCGAGCTGTACCTGGCCGATGCCCTGGGTTGTGTCGGCAAGCCGATCCTGCGCGTCCACACGGCGGGCTCGGTGGGTGGCTCCACGGCGCTGGTCGCCGCGTCGCTCATCCAGGGCCGGATCCATCGACGGGTCCTGACCCTCGGCTTCGAGAAGCAGTCGGAGTCCAACGCCACCTGGGCCCTCTCGCTGCCGCAGCCCTTCTCGGTCTCCATCAACGCCGGGGCGGGCGGCTACTTCTCGCCCATCATCCGCCAGTACATGGCCCGCTCGGGAGCCCCGGAGCTGGTCGGGTGCATGGTGGCGTTCAAGGACCGCCAACACGCCCTCTCCAACCCGTATGCCCACCTCCGCCAGCACGACCTGACGTTCGACCAGGTGGTGGAGGCGCCGATGCTCTGGGATCCGATCCGCTTCTCGGAGACCTGCCCGTCCTCGGACGGGGCGTGCGCCATGGTGCTGGGCGACGAGGCTGCCGGCGACGCATCGCCCGGAAAAGTGGCCTGGGTGCATGGGACCGCCATGCGATCCGAGGCCAACAACTTCCCGGGACGCGACGAGGTCAACCCGCAGGCCAGTCGGGACTGCGCCGTGGACCTGTTCAGGCAGGCCGGGATCACCGACCCCCGGAGGGAGATCGACGTCGTGGAGATGTACGTGCCGTTCTCCTGGTTCGAGCCGATCTGGTTGGAGAGCCTCGGTTTCGCCGAACGTGACAGGGGCTGGAGGATGGTCGAGGAGGGAGCCACCCGCCTGGACGGCGGCGACCTACCCGTCAACTGCTCGGGCGGTGTGCTGTCGTCGAACCCGATCGGCGCCTCGGGGATGATCCGGTTCGCCGAGGCCGCCCTGCAGGTCCGCGGCATGGCCGGCGAGCACCAGGTGGACGGCGCCCGGGTGGCCCTCGGCCACGCCTACGGAGGCGGCGCCCAGTACTTCGCCATGTGGGTGGTCGGTGCGGACAAGCCCTGACGGCCCGCCAGTGCCTACGATCTGACCGTCAGCCACGGTCCCCCCGGGGGCGAACCACCAACGGACCCGGGAGGGGACGCAATGCGAGTAGTCGTCGACTTCGACCTTTGTGAGAGCAACGCGATCTGCATGCAGATAGCTCCGGACGTATTCGAGGTTCGTGACGACGACTTCCTCTACATCCTGGAGGAGAACCCCGGCGAGGACCGCAGGGCCGTGGTGGAGCAGGCCGTCCAGCGCTGCCCCAAGCAGGCCATCTCGCTGGAGGACTGACCAGTGGTGCGTTCCGCGGTCACCATCGTCGGTGCGTCCCTGGCCGGCTACTGGGCAGCCGAGACCCTGCGTCGCGATGGTTTCGAGGACAGGATCAGCCTGATCGGCGACGAGCCCCACGCCCCCTACGACCGCCCACCGTTGTCCAAGAAGTACCTGGCCGGCGATCTGGACGACGACCGGTTGGCGCTCACGACGACCGAGAAGCTTGCCGACCTACAGCTGGACCTGCGCCTCGGGTGCAGTGCCACCGGGTTGGACGTGGCCGGCCGGACCCTCGAGGTGGACGGCGCTGTCGAACCGTTCGATGGCCTTGTCATCGCCACGGGAACCCGATGCAGGACCCTGCCGGGAACCGTGGGGTTGGCCGGTGTGCATACCCTGCGCACCCGCGACGACGCTGCGGCCATACGTGACGCCCTGGCTGACGGTGCCAGGCGGTTGATGGTGGTGGGAGCCGGCTTCATAGGAGCGGAGGTGGCTTCCACGGCGATCGGGCGGGGCGTCGAGGTGACCATGGTGGAGGCGTTGGAGGCACCGTTCGGACGGGTGCTGGGCGTGGAGATGGGTGCGGTGATGGCCGATGTGCACCGTCACCACGGCGTGGACCTGCGAACCGGCGTCGGCGTCGACGAGGTGCTGGGTGAGGGTCGCGTGACCGGCGTGCGCCTGGCCGACGGAGCCACCCTCGAGGTGGACCTCCTGGTCGTGGGCATCGGCGTCGTCCCCAACACCGAGTGGCTGGAGGGTTCGGGCCTGACGCTGGACGATGGCGTGGTCTGTGACGGGACCTGTCTGGCGGCACCCGGTGTGGTGGCCGCCGGCGACGTGGCCCGCTGGCCGAACCCGCGCTACGACGGGCTGATGCGGGTGGAACACTGGGACAACGCGGTCCAGCAGGGGGTCCACGCCGCCCGCCGGCTGCTGCAGTCCGACGAGGAGGCGACGCCATTCGCACCGGTGCCATGGTTCTGGTCCGACCAGTACGACCGGAAGGTCCAGTTGGCCGGCCGCCCGCACCCGGACGACGAGGTGAGGGTGGTGGCGGGATCTACAGCCGAGCACCGGTTCGCCGCCTTCTACGGGCGGGATGGTCGATTCACCGCTGCGCTGGGAATGAACCGGCCCAGGCAGGTCATGCAGTCCAAGGGCCTCCTGGAGGCTGGCGCGTCCTGGGAGGAGGCCCTGGCGTTCGCCTCCGAGTGGGACTGACCGGCTCGGTCGCCCGGCGGGCGGGCGGTGGGCTGGTCGTCGGCCTGGTCCTTGCCGTGCTGGCGGCCGGCTGCGGTGGTGAAGGGGCACAGGCATTCGACCTGGAGGCGGTCGAGGCTGAGGTTCCCGCCCTGCTCGTGCCGGCGCATCCGGGGGCCGTGGAGGACGTGGACTGTGGTGACCCGGATCCCGATGGCCTGGGTCCCGTGGCATGCACCGCGATCCTGGCCGGGGTGGAGGTCCGGGTCCTCGTGCACAGGCCCTCCATCGACGGTCGGATCCGTGTGGAGTCCCGGGTGGACCTGGTGGAGGCCGTGGACGTGGCTAAAGCGGTGGCGGTTCGGTTGGAGTCCGACATCGGGGTGGTCAACGCGCTCGCCTGCACGCCGGCGGTGAGGGTCGCACGCGAGGGCCAGGTATTCGCCTGTACCGCCACCGATCCGGCTGGACGTGACCACCACCTGGTGGCGACCCTGCTGGACCGTGACGGTTCCTTCCGCCTCGACCTCGACATGGAGGGGTGAGGCGACGGCTCGTACGGGGCCGTCAGGTCGGGTCCAGCCTCCGGGCCAGGCGGAGGTTCACATGGCGGCGTTCGCGGTGCTGGGCGACCATTAGCGCACCCTGGGGGACCGGGTTGTCGTCCAGGAACCGGTCCACGTCCGGGTCCACCTCGGCTCCCAGGGCACGTATGCCCTCGAGCATCCTGGCGATGCTGTTGGACGGCAGTCGACCGTTCAGGTCCTCCCAGTGGTCGACCAGGTTGCGCCACACGAGGATCCTCTGGTGCGGGTGGGCCAGAAGCGAACGAATCAGGAACGGGGCGTCCTGGGTGCGGATCGTTCCCCGGTTGACCTCCTCCAGGAGGGTCTCCACCTCGGTGAGTCCGGGGAACAGGGCCAGCGCGCGAAGGTGGCGCTGCTGCCCCTGGGAGGTCTCGGAGGCGTCGAACCGTCGACGGCACTCGGCCCGGTCGGAGGAGTCACCGTGGCTGGCCACGATGGTCACCACCGCGCCGTCCACGGCCGGATCGGTTGAGGTTCCAGAAGCCCAGCGGTGGCGGGCCTGGCCGATGATGTCCGGGTCGTCGGCCAGGGTGCCGGCGGCGGCGAGCAGGACGCCCCGGAGCTGTCTGGTGCGGTCGTCCTCGTCGTCGGAAGGCTCCCAGCCGAGGCGCTGCACCATGCCCTCGAGCAGGCCGGCCACTTCCGCAGCCAGCATCAGGTGGCGGCCCGGTGCCACGAGGTCCATCGTGTAGAAGCCGCGCAGTACGGCCTGCCACACGGCCAGGTCCGGGTCATCGACGAATGCCTCGGCGAACCCGGTGAAGGAACCCGGGTCGTGCCTGCCACCCAGAGTGCCCGCCCACCGGTCGTCGACATACATGGCTCGTTCGACGGCGGTGAGCCTCCCCGGGTCGGGGGAGACGTCCACCTCGCTGCGGTAGAAGCCGTCGGCACCAGCGTTCAGGGTGACGAGCGGTCCCTCCAGGTCCAACACCACGGGGCTATCGCCCAGGAGTACCCGTTGCTCGCCAACGGTGGTCCTGAGTCGCACCGGCACCTGCCACCGGTCGTCCTCCTCCACGCCGTCGTAGCGGAACCGGCTCTGGACGAGGGTGCAGCTGTCGCCCTCGACCGTGCCCTCCACGATCGGGAATCCGCCCCGGAATATCCAGGCACGCATGAGGTCGCCGACGGGCTCTCCGGAGGCCTCCTCGAGGGCGGTCCAGAGGTCCTCGTTGTCGGTGTTCCCACCGAGGTGCGCAGACAGGTAGCGACGCACCCCATCCCGGAACGCCGCCTCGCCCAGGAACTGCTCCAGCATCCTCACCACGGCAGCGCCCTTCTGGTACGTGAGGAGGTCGAACATGGATTCGGCGTCGGCCGGGGTGACCACCGGGTACTCGATCGGCCGTGTCGAGGCGAGGGCATCGACGTCCAGCGCAGCCGCCCGTGCCGATCCGAAGCCGGCCCAGACGTTCCAGTCGGGGCGCCAGGCCTCCACGGCCTTCATCTCCATGAAGGTGGCGAAGGCCTCGTTCAGCCAGATCCCGTTCCACCACCGCATCGTGACCAGGTCGCCGAACCAGAGGTGTGCCAGCTCGTGGCTGATGACAGCAGCCACGCTCTCCAGCTCGCGCTGGTCGGCCGACTCCGGGTCCACCAGCAGGAGCACCTCCCGGAAGGTGATGCACCCCAGGTTCTCCATGGCCCCGAAGGCGAAGTCGGGGAGGGCCACCAGGTCCACCTTGCCCCCGGGAACGGCGATGTCGTACCAGCGGGCCAGCCAACGCAGGGAATGGGCGGCCACCTCCAGGGCGAAGGCCGTCTGGTCTGCACGCCCCGGTGGGTGGATGATCCGGACCGGCACCCCGTCCACGTCGAGCGGATCGGTGGCCTCCAGGGGGCCGACCACGAATGCGACCAGGTAGGTCGACAGGGCGATGGTGTCGGCGAAGACCACCCGGTCGGTTCCGTCATCCAGCGACGTGCGGGAGACCTCGGCACCGTTGGACACGGCCAGGAGGTTCTCCGGTACCACGAGCGTGATCCCGAAGGAGGCCTTCATGTCGGGTTCGTCGAAGCACGGGAAGGCCCGTCGGGCATCGGTGGATTGGAACTGCGTGGTGGCGATCGTCCGGTCCACGCCGTCGGCGCCGACCAGCGTGCTCCGGTAGAAGCCCCGCAACCGGTCGTTCAGCTCTCCCGTGAAGGCCATCTCCAGTCGGGCCGTGCCGGGCTGGAGTCGGTCCTCGACGGTGAGCACCAGCCGCTCGGCCGACTCGTCGGCAGACACCGAGACGTGTCGGCGTTCGCCCCCTACGAGGATCGAGGCGGCCTCGACTACGAGGTCGGCGGCGTTCAGGATTATGTGGTCGGTCGCCTCGACCACCTCCACGTCGATCGCCACGGTTCCGGTGAAGGTGTGGGCGGACAGGTTGGGAGCCAGTTCCAGCGTGTAGTGGCGGGGGAGGACGTGGCGCGGGAGTCGGTGGTCGGGCATGGCGGGCGAGCGTACCGGTCCGCCGGGCACCCCTCCCAGACCGGAAGCGGGCATGATGGTCAGCCGCCGGGCCCATCGGTGGTCGCCGGTCCCCGGGAGGAGCAGAGTGCCGCCAGCAACCCTCGACGTCGTCGGCGTCGGCAACGCCATCGTCGACGTGCTGGCGGAGGTGGACGACGACTTCATCCGCGAGCACGGGCTGGCCAGAGGGGCGATGACGCTCATCGACAGGGCCCGGGCCGTCGAGCTGTATGCGGCGATGCCGTCCGGACTGGAGGAGTCGGGGGGCTCCGCCGCCAACACCATGGTCGGCGTGGCGTCGTTCGGCGGTCGGGCCGCCTACATCGGCAGGGTCGCCGACGACTTCCTGGGCGAGGTCTTCAGGCGTGACCTCCGCCAGGTGGGGGTCGCATTCGACGTGCCCGGTGTGGTGGGCGATGAGCCGACGGCCCGCTGCCTGATCCAGGTCACCCCTGACGCCCAGAGGACCATGAACACCCACCTCGGGACCTCCTCCCACCTTTCGGCCTCGGACGTGGACGCGGACCTGGTGGCGTCGGCCTCACACCTCTACTGCGAGGGCTACCTGTGGGACACCGATGAGGCCAAGGGGGCCATCCGGTACGCCATGGACGTGGCGAACTCCGCTGGCCGGACCGTGTCGTTGACCCTCTCGGACGGCTTCTGTGTGGATCGTCACCGCGACGAGTGGCGTGAGTTGCTGGCTGGCCGTGTCGACGTGGTCTTCGGCAACGCCGGGGAGGTCTGCTCCCTGTTCGAGGTGACGGACCTGGACCTGGCGATACAGGCGCTGGCC
>DUAC01000010.1:0-414 GCA_012961035.1 Acidimicrobiia bacterium | reverse complement strand
GCATGCTGTGGTGGACACCACCGGCGCCGGCGACCTGTACGCCGCGGGGGTCCTCTTCGGGTTGAGCAGGGGGGCGGCCCCTGACCATGCCGCCAGGCTCGGCAGCATCGCCGCCGCCGAGGTCATCAGCCATCTGGGGGCCCGCCCCAGGATGGACCTGGTCGCCGTGGCGAAGTCCATCCTGGGCTGAGGCCCGTCGGAATCAGGGCGGCTCCGATCAGGTGACCCACCGGCTCCGGCGGTACCGTCCGAGCCATGAGCGACGGCTACACCTGTTTCGACATCCAACTGGACGACGGCGTCGCCACGGTCACCATGAACCGTGGCGAGCAGCTGAACACCATGGTCCCCGCCTTCTGGGAGGAGCTTCCGACCCTGGTCCGCGAGCTGGACGCCTCCGGAGGGGCGCGCGTC
>DUAC01000009.1:503-8756 GCA_012961035.1 Acidimicrobiia bacterium | reverse complement strand
CGTGGGAGAACCGCGACCGCATAGAGATCGCCGAGTTGGACGGTCTCTGCATGCCGAAGGTGACCGCACCGCCTGAAGGCTGAGCTTTCGGCCGCTTGGCAGCCGTACACGACTGGTTCGGGTTCATATCCAGCACGTGCGCACGTTTGACCGGCATTATGCGAGACTCCTGAGCGATGGCACGGATCGCGATCATAGGTACCGGCTACGTCGGCCTCACCACAGGCGCCTGCTTTGCCCATCTTGGGCACGATGTCATCTGTGCTGACGTTGATGTCGAAAAGGTGGACTTGCTGTCAGCCGGTGGTATTCCCATCGTCGAGGATCGCCTTGAACAGTTGGTTCGAGAGGGTCTCGATGAGGGTCGACTGAAGTTCGTCGTAGGTGCCGCTAGCGCGGCCGCCGACTGCGAGGTGGCATTTCTCTGCGTGCCTACCCCTCAGAACCCCGACGGTTCGGCCGACCTGTCGTACATCCAGGATGCATCACGCGAGCTGGCACCGGTCCTTCCATTCGAGGCGATCCTGGTGAACAAATCCACCGTGCCCGTGGGCTCCACACGGGTCGTCGAACGTGTTCTGGAGCGGCCCGACGTGTCCGTTGTGTCCAACCCGGAATTCCTTCGCGAGGGCTCGGCCGTTAAGGACTTTCTCCATCCCGATCGCATCGTCATAGGAAGTGAGGATCAGTCGGCGGCTATCAAGGTGTTGTCGCTCTATCTGGGAATCAGCGCTCCGACGGTGGTCACCGACCCTGCTACAGCTGAGACGATCAAGTATGCGGCCAACGCCTTTCTTGCGACGAAGCTCAGCTTCGTGAACGCCATCGCCGCGGTGTGCGAGGGCGTGGGAGCCGACGTGAACGACGTGATCCTGGGGCTCGGATATGACAGCAGGATCGGCTCGGAGTTTCTTCGTCCGGGGCCGGGCTGGGGTGGGAGTTGCTTCCCGAAGGACACGAAGGCCCTGGTGCGAATAGCCGCGCAGGTTGGCTACGACTTTCGCCTGTTGGACGGGGTGATTGCCGTCAATCAGGAACAGTTCGTTCGGGTGGTCGACAAGGTGCGGCGGTCTGTTGGAGGTGATCTCTCAGGTAGGACGGTCGCCGTCTGGGGTCTCACGTTCAAGGCGGGAACCGACGACCTGCGGGATTCTCCTGCGCTGGAGATCATCGGCCGGCTCCTGGAGCAGGGTGCGCTCGTGCAGGCCTTCGATCCAACGGTCACCTCGGCGGATGGGCTTCCTTCAGGGACGTCTGTGGCCCTGAGCACGACGGATGCTTGTGCAGGCGCTGACGTCCTGGTCGTCCTGACCGAATGGGACGAGTTTCGTTGGCAGGATCCGGTAGCCCTTGCTGAGGATATGAACGGTCGGGCAGTGGTCGATGCCCGGAACATCCTGGACCGCGCCCGTTGGCAGCGCCACGGATTCGACTACCAGGGCATCGGACGCTGACTCGGTGCGAGCACTCGTTGCGGGTGGCGGCGGCTTCATCGGATCACATCTGGTCGACCTTCTCCTGGGTAGAGGAGACGAGGTCGTCGCCATCGACTCGTTCGTGACCGGACGTCGATCGAACCTGTCCAGCGCCATTGGGCGGACCGGATTCCACCTAGTAGAGCACGACGTGACCGATCCCATACCTGACCTCGGGGACTTTGACGCCGTCTTGAATCTGGCCAGCCCGGCGTCGCCGGACGACTTCGCAAGGTTCCCACTCGAGATCCTGCTCGTCGGTAGTACAGGGACACGTCGTCTGCTGGACCTAGCTGGTGACCGGGGGTCACGATTCCTCCAGGCATCCACCAGCGAGGTCTACGGCGACCCATTGAGCCATCCGCAGGGCGAGGATTACCTCGGCAACGTCGATCCGGTCGGACTGCGCAGTTGCTACGACGAGGCGAAGCGATTCGGCGAGGCGATGGTTTCTGCTCACCGCCGCGTACTCGGCACTGATACGACCATCGCCCGGATCTTCAACACGTACGGCGAGCGCATGGCTCCAGCCGACGGACGGGTAGTGGCCACCTTCATCGAGCAGGCACTTCGGGGCGAGCCGTTGAGCGTTTACGGGTCCGGCAACCAGACACGGAGCTTCTGTTACGTGTCGGACCAGGTTTCGGGCCTGGTGGCCCTGCTCGACAGCGATGTGTCCGGCCCTGTCAACATCGGCAACCCCACGGAGATCACGATGCGTGGTCTGGCTGAGACTATTATTGATCTGACAGACTCCGTGAGCACGGTGGCGACCGTGCCGCTTCCACCTGAGAGGGAGGGTGATCCGTCCCGCCGTTGTCCTGACATCAGCCTGGCTCGGGCCGTGCTCGGGTGGGAACCCGTTGTCGGACTCCGGGACGGACTGCTGGTGATGATCGACCATTTTCGGTCAGTCGAACTGTCGGGCTGATCCGGGCAGCGTCTGGTTCATGCGGATCCTGGACAGGCTGCCCGAGGGCACGGTCGCGGTCGGAGGCGGCCTGGTGGTCAACGGCCTGGCCGCCTACACCTTCATCACGCTGGCTTCCCGGGACCTCGGAGCGGAGGCCTACACGCCGGTCGGCCTGCTCTGGGCGCTCAGCTTCCTGCTGGGCCCCGGGTTCTTCCAGCCGCTCGAGCAGGAGACGGCGCGCGTCATTGCCGGGAAGTCCGCCACCGGGCTGCGGTCCGTGGTTCGTCCGGCGGCCATCCTGGGCGGTTCCCTGGCCCTGGCCCTGGCGGTGGTCGCGGTGGTGGCCGCACCGTGGATGGTGGACAGCCTCTTCGCAGGCCAGGACATCCTGTTCGTCGCGCTGCTCCTTGTCCTGGTCGGGCTGGGGGCCGGTCACCTGGTGCGCGGGGTGCTTGCCGGCCTCGGCCGGTTCGGCGGCTACGGCCGCTACTTCATCGGCGACGGCATCGGTCGCCTGCTGCTCGTCGGGATCGGCTCGCTGGTGCTCACCGACGATGTGGCGGTGTACGGGCTGGCCGTGGGTGGCGCACCGTTCCTGGGGGTGGCCGCCGCCCTGACCGGCCGACGCACCGCGGCCCGTGGGCCGGAGGCATCCCCGCCGGAGCCGGACATCGTTGCTCCGGGCCGTCGCGCCGAGCTGGCCGCACTGGCCCCGGCCATGGGGTTCCTGCTGGTGGCGTCGGTATCCACGGCGATCGTGCTGAACGTCAGCCCGCTGACCGTGGAGCTCCTGGCCGGGCCGACGCAGCGTGACGAGGCCGGTCGGTTCCTGAACGCCCTGCTTGTCGCCCGGGTGCCGTTGTTCTTCTTCCAGGCGGTCCAGGCCTCGCTGCTACCCAAGCTCTCGTCGCTGGCCGCCGATGGGCACCTGGAGGAGTTCCGCCATGTCCTCGCCCGACTCCTGGCCCTCGTCGCGGCGTTGGGCGTGGTGGCCGTCGCGGCGTGCGCCGTGGCCGGCCACCTGGTGGTCGAGATGGCCTTCGGCGCCGAGTTCGCCGTCGGACGTCGCGACATGGTCCTCCTGGCGGCCTCCAGCGCTGTCCTGATGATCGTCCTGTCCCTCGCCCAGGCGCTCATCGCCCAGCGTTGCCAGGGTCGGATGGCCCTCGCCTGGCTTGCCGGCCTCTGCGCCTTCCCGGTCGTGCTGGCCTTCGGCGGCGACCTCTTCCTGCGTGTGGAGCTGGCGCTGCTGGCCACGGTCGTGACCGCCATGGTTGCAATGGCGGTGCCCCTCGCCAGGCGGCCCGGACTCCTACACTGACCGACGGGCGGAGCGGGGCCTTCCGGCACGTCAGTCGAGTCCGTGGACGGAACCAAATTGGACGCTCAACCGAGTAGTGGAACGCGCCGGCGGACGCCGCTGCAGCTGCGCGCCGGTGCCATCAGGTCGGTGGTTCTGACGATGGCCCTCGTGGCGACGCTGCTGGTCACAGCAGCGCCGGCCGGTGCCCAGACTGTCGTCACCGTCGAGGCGGGCGACAGCCTCTCGGCCATCGCCGTGGAGCACGGGACCACGGTCAACGCCCTCATGGCGGCCAACCAGATCACAGATCCGGACCGGGTCTACATGGGCCAGCGACTGGTCATCCCCGGGGCCGGGGCCGGGGCCACGCCCACCACCCTGCCCACGATGGTCGTGGTGGTCCAGCGCGGCGACAGCCTCTCGGCCATCGCTGCCGAGTACGGGGTCACGCTCTCGGCGCTCATCGAGGCCAACAACATCACCGATCCGAACACTGTCCACGTCGGCCAGGAACTCCTGGTGCCCGGAGCGACGCGTCCGATCACCCCCACCGGTCCCGTCATCGTCACCGTGCGGTCAGGCGACAGCCTCTCGAAGATCGCCGCCGAGCACGGCGTGTCGGTCTCGGCCCTGATGATCCAGAACTCGATCACGGACCCCGACCGGCTCTCGGTCGGCCAGCAGCTCACGATCCCCGGTTCGATGCCACCGACCTCCACGCTGCCTCCGCTCATCGTCACCGTGGTGTCCGGCGACAGCCTTTCGGCGATCGCCGCCGCCCACGGCGTGACCGTTTCGGCGCTGATGGACGCCAACGGGATCACCAACCCGAACCTGTTGTCCGTAGGCCAGGAGCTGCGGATACCCGGTCGGTTCGCCCCGCCCATCTACTCGATCGACTACGGGCCGGTCGTGGTCGACGGCCGGGGTTGGGGTCACGGCCGGGGAATGGGCCAGTACGGGGCACTGGGATACGCCATCGACGAGGGTTGGGGGCGCGACCAGATCCTGGACCACTACTACGGCGGTACCACGCCCATGGTGGTCCCGGACGTGGAGATAGGCGTACGGCTCCTCTCGCATGACAGCAAGCCGACCACCGTCTACCTGTCGGATGGCATCCTGCTGGTGGCTGGACTGCAGGGCCCGTGGACCGTGGTCGATGCCAAGGTGGTGCGCCTCGTGCTGGACGGTGACGTGGACCGGTACCACGTCTACTCCGGGTCCTCGTGCGGGGGAGGATTCACCGACACGGGGGTGGTGGTGAACAGCCCGGTTGCCCGCATCGCCCCGGCCTGGCCGATCGGATCCACGCCGTACTCCACCGGTGGGGTGGCGTCCACCGCCGACGGGGTGGCCTTCGACCTGGTGGACCAGGCGGAGGCCGGTCTGGACCAGACCCTTCAGCTCTGCGAGGGCGCCACCTCGGCCACCTGGTACCGGGGCGAGATTCGGGCAGCGCGTTACGGGGCCCGACAGCGCACCGTGAACTGGGTGGCCGTCGAGCAGTACCTGCGATCGGTGGTGCCCAGCGAGATGCCATCGGTCTGGGCCGCCATGGGCGACGGGGCCGGTCAGCAGGCGCTCGAGGTCCAGGCTGTGGCCGCCCGTTCCTACGCCCTGGCCGAGGTCCGCTACGAGTACGCCAAGACCTGTGACACCATCCGCTGTCAGGTCTACTCGGGGCGTCGCAGTCGCAGGGGGAGTAGCGGCTGGGACCACGAGACCGCCGAGACCGATGCTGCGGTGGCCGCCACGGCCGGCATGGTCCGGCTCATGGACGGCGTCGTCTCCCGCACGGAGTTCTCGGCCTCCACCGGTGGCCACACCATCACGGCCGACTTCGTGGGTGTGGTGGACGCCGGGGACGACGTCTCCATCAACCCGGTGCATCGCTGGACCGACGAGGTGGATGCGACCCGTGTGGCCGACGCGTTCGGGCTGGGACCGCTCTACGAAATCCAGGTGGTTGAGCGTGACGGCTTCGGCGACGACGGTGGACGTGCGGTCGAGGTGGAGTTGCGTGCCCGCGACGGCAACAGGTTCGTGGTCTCCGGCGACAGGTTCCGCCGGGAGTTCGGCCTGCGCTCCAACTGGTTCGGGGTGGCCTACGGGCCGCCCGACGTCGGGTCCTCCTTCCCGGACCCGCAGGTGGACGAGTACCGCGTCACTACCGGCTACTCCGTCGAGGACCTCGCGTCCATCGAAGCCGCCGCCGACTACCTGGAGATGACCACGGCGGAGTTCCAGCGGGCAGCGGTATGGGTGGTGGCCTTCCTGATGAACCTCTCCGATGGTGCCGCCAACCCGGTTGATGCGCCTGACGTGACGGGTTCGGAGAAGGTGACCACCGCCTACTTCGCCGCCGACGGCGACCAGCAGGCCCTGGAGCAGGTGGCGGCCGGGTTCGCCCTGGATGGCGTCGAAGCCCAGGGCGTGGCGGTCACCCTGCTGGTCTTTCTGGTGGGCCTGGCTTCGGCCGCCGGCCGTTGAACATGACGTTGCGGGTCGTCGCGTCGGATCCGGCCCGGGGCCGCCCGGTACCCTCGGCGACGTGAAGGGTCTGATCCTGTCGGGAGGGAGTGGACGGCGCCTACGCCCGCTCACCCACACCAGCGCCAAGCAGCTGGTTCCGATCGCCAATGTTCCGATCCTGCACTACGTCGTCGCTGACCTCGTCGGCGTCGACATCACCGACATCGGCATCGTGGTCGGCGATACCGGCAACGAGGTCCGGGCGTCGGTGGGCGACGGCAGCCGGTGGGGGGCGTCGGTCACCTACATCGACCAGGAGGCGCCGCTGGGCCTGGCCCACGCTGTGAGGGTGGCCGGGGAGTTCCTGGGCGACGAGCCGTTCGCCATGTACCTGGGCGACAACATGTTCGAGGATTCCCTGGACGAGGTGGTTGACGGGTTCGATGGCTCGGTCGCCGCCCGCCTGCTGCTGGCCCGGGTTGACGACCCGTCGTCGTTCGGGGTGGCGGAGCTGGCCTCCGACGGTTCGATCGCCGCCCTGTTCGAGAAGCCGGAGGATCCTCCGTCGGACCTGGCCCTCGTCGGCGTGTACCTGTTCGGACCTCGCATCCACGAGGCGGTGCGTGCCATAGAGCCGTCCGCCCGGGGCGAGTTGGAGATCACCGACGCCATCCAGTGGCTGCTGGACTCCGGCGAGACCGTCGAGCACCGGGTCCTGGACGGCTGGTGGATCGACACCGGCAAGAAGGACCCCCTGCTGGCCTGTAACCGCCTGGTCCTGGACCGCCTGGACGGGGACCAGGTGGTGGTGGATGACGGGGCCGAGGTGGTGGACTCCACGCTCGTCGGCCCGGTGGTGGTGGCTGCCGGGGCGCGGATCATCGACAGCACGGTGGGTCCGTATGTCGCTGTGGGTGGGGACTGCAGCATCCAACGGTCCACCGTGGAGCATTCGGTGTTGATGGAGGGGGCCTCGGTTGTCGACCTGGATCGCCTGACCGCCTCGGTGCTGGGCCGCGAGGCCGAGGTCTCCGGGATGCCGGGGGAGACGGTCGGGCTCTCCCTGCTGCTGGGCGACCACTCGGTCGTGGACGTGGCCTCCGGTGGCCCGGGAGGCGGGACCGGTGGCTGAGGTACGCGCCTCGGAGGCGATCCATGGCGTCGTGCTGGTCGACCCGGTGGTGCACGGCGACCAGCGGGGCCTGTTCGTCGAGACGTGGCGGCAGGAGTGGCTGCCCGACGTGCCCCCGATGGTCCAGTCCAACCGTGCGGATCGGACCGCGGGCGCTGTGGTGGGCCTCCACTACCACCGGCACCAGGCCGATTACTGGTACGTGGTGGCGGGGTCTGCCCGGGTGGTGCTCCACGACCTGCGGGTCGGTTCGCCCACACTCGGGGCGACCCTGGAGCTGGACCTGGGTGGCGACGGTCCGCAGCGCCACCGGGGCGTCTACATCCCGCCCGGGGTGGCCCACGGCTTCGCTGCGGTCACCGACCTGACGCTCACCTACCTGGTGGACGGCTACTACGACCCTGCCGACGAGTTGGGGGTGGCCTGGGACGATCCGTCCATCGGCGCCGACTGGGGGGTGGTCCAGCCGGTCCTGTCGGCACGCGATCTGGCCAACCCGGCCTGCGCGGACCTCGTCGAGGATCTTCGTCCGGTGTTCGGGGAGCGCTGACGTGCGCCTGCTCGTGACCGGTGGCGCCGGGTTCATCGGCGCCAACTTCGTCCACCGGGCCGTCGGCCGTGGTGACGAGGTCACCGTCTACGACGCCCTCACGTATGCGGGAAACCCCGCCAACCTGGCCGGCCTGGAGGGGAGCCCCGGCTACCGCTTCGTGCATGCCGATGTCTGCGACGCCCCGGCCCTGGCAGATGCCATGGCGGGCCACGATGTGGTGGTCCACTTCGCAGCCGAGAGCCATGTGGACCGGTCCATCTCCGACGCAGCCCGGTTCGTGGCCACCAACTGCGTCGGCACGGCCACCGTGTGCCAGGTGGCCCTGGACGTGGGCGTCGACCGGTTGCTGCACGTCTCGACCGACGAGGTGTATGGCTCGATCGCCGAGGGGTCGTCCGCCGA
>DUAC01000009.1:0-264 GCA_012961035.1 Acidimicrobiia bacterium | reverse complement strand
CGACGGCGGCAACGTCCGCGACTGGTGCCACGTGGACGACAACTGCGCCGCCCTGGAGCTGGTGCTGGCCGACGGCGTGGACGGCACGATCTACAACGTGGGTGCCGGCAACGAGATCCAGAACCTGGACCTCACGCAGCGCCTGCTGGGCCTCTGCGGGGCGGACGCCTCCAGCATTGAGTACGTCGCCGACCGTCCCGGCCACGACCGTCGCTACTCGGTGGACACCAGCCGGATCCGTGCCCTGGGATGGGCGCCGGTGCG
>DUAC01000008.1 GCA_012961035.1 Acidimicrobiia bacterium | reverse complement strand
CAGGCCCCCATGGGCGTCGCCCAGGATCTGGATCTCGATGTGGCGGGAGCGGGCCACGTAGCGCTCCAGGAATACTCGGTCGTCGCCGAACGAACTGGCGGCCTCCCGCTGGGCGGTGGCCACCGCCTCTGCCAGGTCCTCGGGGCGCTCCACCAGGTGCATGCCCTTGCCGCCGCCGCCTGCCGCCGCCTTGACCAGGATCGGATAGCCGACCTCGTCGTCGGCCGTCGGGTCGTCCGAGGAGGGAAGGGTGGGCACGCCGGCAGCCACTGCGGCCTTCTTGGCGGCCAGCTTGTCGCCCATCGACGAGATGACCTCCGGCGACGGGCCGACCCAGATGATGCCGGCGGCCTCCACGGCTGCGGCGAAGCCGGCGTTCTCAGCCAGGAAGCCGTAGCCGGGATGGATGGCGTCCGAACCGGTGGCCAGCGCCGCGGCGATGATCGCCTCGCCGTCGAGGTAGCCGGCGGAAAGGCGTACGGCCTCGTCGGCTTCGGTCACGAACGGGGCGTCGGCGTCGGCGTCCACGAAGACGGCGACGCAGCGCATGCCCATGGAGCGCGCCGTACGGAAGACCCGTCGGGCGATCTCGCCCCGGTTGGCGACCAGGATCGAGCTGAGTGGGGTGGTGCTGCTCACAGCCGGAACACTCCGTACTTCTGAGCACCTTCGATAGGCGCCGTCCTCACCACCGAGAGGCAGAGTCCGAGCACCGTCCGGGTGTCGCGTGGGTCGATGATGCCGTCATCGCTGACGGTGCCGGTGGCCTCCAGGGCGAGCGAGCCCTTCTCCTGGGCGGCCTCGACCTGGCGGACGATCTCGGCGTCCTCCTCCTCGTCGAATTCCAGCCCCTTCCGGGCCGCCTGGCCCCGTCGCACGAGGGACATCACGCCGGCGATCTGCTTGGGACCCATCACGGCGATCTTGGCCATCGGCCACAGGAAGGTGAACCGGTTCTCGTAGCCCCGTCCCGACATGGCGTAGGTGCCGGCGCCGTACGAGGAACCGATGATGACCGTCAGGTGGGGCACGGTGGAGTTGGTCAGGGCGTTGATCATCTGGGAGCCCTTCTTGATGATCCCGGCCTCCTCGAACTCCCTGCCGACGATGAAGCCGGTGATGTTCTGGAGGAAGACCATCGGGGTGTCCTGGCGGTTGCAGAGCTGGATGAAGTGGGCGGCCTTCTCGGCGGCCTCCGGGTAGATCACGCCGTTGTTCCCGAGGATTCCGACCGGGTAGCCGTGGATCGTGGCGAAGCCGCAGATCAGCGTCGGGCCGTAGCGGGGCTTGAACTCCTCGAACCGCGAGCCGTCGACCACCCGACCGATGATCTCCTTCACGTCGACCGGCTGCCTGAGGTCCCGGCTGACCATGCCCATGAGGCCCTCGGGATCATGCACTGGCTCGTCAGCCACGTACGACGGTTCGGGACCGGCCTTGCGCCAGTCGAGGTGGGAGACCACCTCGCGGCACATGCGCAGGGCGTCCATCTCGTCCTCGGCCAGGTAGTCCGCCAGTCCCGACGTGGCGGCGTGCATCTCGCCGCCGCCCAGGGACTCGTCGTCGGAGTCCTCGCCGGTGGCCATCTTCACCAGCGGCGGGCCGGCCAGGAACACCTTGGACTGCTCCTTGATGAAGATGTTGTAGTCCGACATGCCCGGTTGGTAGGCGCCACCGGCCGTGGACGAGCCGAAGACCACGCAGACGGTGGGGATGCCCAGCTTGGAGAGTTCGATCATCTCGTAGAAGAAGCGACCGGTCTCGGCGAAGTGGTCTGTCCTTGCCCGGCGTCGGGTTCCTTCGCCGTCGCCGGTCTGGACCCTCAGGTCGGCACCGGCGGACTCCACGAAGCTCACGTACGGCATCCGGTTGTGGCGGGCGATCTCGAGGGCCCGCATCCACTTCTTGGACATGTAGGGGGTCATGGCGCCGCCCAGCACGGTGGGGTCGTTGCCGACGATCACGCACTCCACGCCGGCGATCACGCCGATGCCGACCACGAAGCCGCCGCCCACCGTGTACGAGGAGTCGTATCCGGCCAGGGGGCTGATCTCCAGGAACGGGCTGTCGGGGTCCAGGACGTGGCCGATGCGTTCACGGATCGGCATTTTGTCCCGGGAGCGCATGCGGTCCATGGCCTCGGGGCCGCCGCCGGCCTCGGCCTCGTCCAGTAGCTCGTCGATGACCTCCAGGTGCTCGAGCATGTCGGCCCGGTTCCGGGCGAACGCCTCGGCGCCGGTGTCGAGGTTGGAAGGCAGGGGAGGGGCGAGGAGCTGCTGGAGCATGGGCTCCACCCTAGAGGAGTAAGAAAAATCATGCAAGATTACCGATCAAGTTACCGTCAGGTGCATGTGAGAGGCTCCGCCCATGGACCCCGCGGGAATCGGACCGATCCTCGACGCCGGAGCGCTGGCCGACCTCTCCACCGGCCGTGGCGACACGGTCCTCTGCGACGTGCGGTGGTACCTGGATGGGCGGTCCGGGCTGGAGGCCTACGAGGCCGGCCACCTGCCCGGCGCGGTGTTCGTGGACCTCGACGTGCACCTCACGGCCGAACCCGGCCCGGATGTGGGTCGCCATCCGCTGCCCAGTGCCGAGGCGTTCGCCAGGTCCATGGGGGAGCTGGGGATCGGTCCGGACAACACGGTGGTCGCCTACGACGACGCCGGCGGCATGAGCGCCGGTCGCCTGGTGTGGATGCTCCGTGTGCTGGGCCAGCATGCAGCGCTCCTGGATGGCGGAATCGGTGCCTGGGGCGGCCCACTGGAGACCCGGACGCCGCGACGGGCGCCCGTAGACGTTCCGGTCCGCCCGTGGCCGGACCGGGCGTTCGTGGACATCGGCGAGGTCGCTGTCGGAGCCGCTGACAGGGTGCTGCTGGACGCCCGGGCACCGGAGCGGTACCGGGGCGAGGTGGAACCGATGGATCCCCGGGCCGGACACGTGCCCGGTGCCGTCAACGCTCCGTTCGCCGCAAACCTTGTGGACGGTTGGTTCCGGCCAGTCGACGAACTGGCCGAGCGGTACCGGGCGCTCGGCGTGGAGGACGCAGCCGACGTGGTCGCCTACTGCGGTTCGGGCGTGAGCGCCTGCCATGACCTGCTGGCCATGGAGCACGCCGGGCTGGGCCGTGGACGCCTCTTCGTGGGTTCGTGGTCGCAATGGAGTGCATCGAACCATCCGATCGCCACCGGCGGCGCGGTCGACTGACCCGAACCGTCAGGCGGCCGTCTCCTACACTGCGCGATCGTGACAGACCGCCAGTGGGGATTCCGGACCCGTGCACTCCACGCCGGTGGGCAGCCGGATCCGACCACCGGTGCCCGGGCGGTGCCCATCTACCAGTCGACCAGCTTCGTGTTCGACAACGTGGCCGATGCCGCCGACCTGTTCGCACTCCAGAAGTACGGCACCATCTACACCCGCATCTCGAACCCCACGACAGCGGCCTTCGAGGAACGCATGGCCAGCCTGGATGGCGGGATCGGGGCCGTGGCCACCGCCTCGGGCCAGGCCGCCGAGTTCCTGACCGCCGTGGCACTGGCAGAGCAGGGCTGCAACCTCGTGTCCTCCTCGGCGCTCTACGGCGGCACCCACACCATGTTCGAGACCACGCTGGGCCGCTTCGGAATCGAGGCCCGCTTCGTGGATGGCGACGACCCGGATGCGTTCGCCGCACGCATCGACGCCGACACGCGTTTCCTCTATACGGAGGTCATCGGCAACCCGTCGGGGGCCGTGGCCGACCTGGCTGCCCTGGCCGACGTGGCCCACGCCCATGACCTGCCCCTGGTGGTGGACTCCACCTTCGCCACGCCGTACCTGTGCAGGCCGCTGGAGCACGGGGCCGACATCGTGGTGCACTCGGCCACCAAGTTCATCGGCGGGCACGGCACGTCCATCGGCGGCGTGGTCGTGGAGTCCGGGCGGTTCGACTGGGGGAGCGGTCGCTTCCCGCAGATGACCGAACCGAACGCCGGTTACAACGGGCTGCGGTTCTGGGAGAACTTCGGAGAGCTTGCGTTCTGCACGAAGCTGCGGGCCGAACAGCTCCGGGACGTGGGGGCCTCGATGTCGCCCTTCAACGCCTTCCTGCTGCTCCAGGGCCTCGAGACCCTGCCCCAGCGAATGGAGGAACACGTCGCCAACGCCAGCGCGGTGGCCGGGTTCCTGGAGGGGCATCCGGCGGTCGGATGGGTGGCCTACGCGGGGTTGGAGTCGTCGCCCTACCGGGCGCTGGCCGATCGCTACCTACCGAAGGGACCGGGCGCCGTGTTCACCTTCGGCGTGGATGGTGGTCGGGAGGCAGGTGCGGCGTTCATCGAGCGACTCCAGATGGTCAGCCACCTGGCCAACGTGGGCGATGCCCGCACGCTCGTGATCCACCCGGCGTCGACGACCCACCAGCAGCTCTCGGCCGAGGCGATGGCAGCCGGCGGGGTGAGCCCCGACATGGTTCGGCTCTCGATCGGCCTCGAGGACCTGGACGACATCCTCTGGGACCTGGACCAGGCCCTGACAGGAGGTGCCCGATGAGCGACGGGCATGATCCGGTCGGGGGCTGGACCGAACCGTCGTTGAACGAGCGTCGACGGCTCCTGGACGGAATGCGCACGATCGCCATGGTCGGCGTCTCGGCCAACCCGGCGCGGCCGTCCAACTTCGTGGCCACCTACCTGCTGGGCACCGACTACGAGGTGTTCTTCGTGAACCCGATGGCCGATGAGGTCCTGGGGCGGCCATGTGTGCCGACGCTGGCCGACCTGCCGGTGGTGCCCGACTGCGTGGACGTGTTCCGGAAGTTGTCCGACGTGCCGACGGTCGCAGACGACGCTGTGGCCGTGGGAGCCGGCGTGTTCTGGACGCAGTTCGGGCTCTGGAGCCCTGAGGCCGCCCGCACTGTCCTGGATGCCGGGATGGACCTGGTGATGGACCGGTGCCTGAAGGTGGAGCACGCCCGGTTCAACGGTGGCCTGCACCTGGCCGGCTTCGATACCGGTGTGATCGACTCCCGGCGCCGCTGACCGGCGGGTCAGCGGGGTTCGCAGATGACCAGCGGGATGTCCCGGTCGGTCTTCAACTGGTAGTTGGCGTAGTCCGGCCAGGCGGCCACTGCGGCCGGCCAGCGTTCGGCCTTCTCCTCGGGTGTGGCGGTCCGGGCCACGAGGTGGTGGACCTCTGACCGGTCCTGGATGGTGATCTCGGGATTCGCCTGCAGGTTCAGGTACCAGACCGGGTTCAGCGGAGCACCGCCGAGGGATGCCACGACCAGGTAGTTGCTGCCGTCGTGGACCCGGATCAGCGGGGTCCGGCGGAGGCTCCCGGACTTGCGTCCGGTGGTGGTGAGGATGATGCACTGGGCCCCGTTGAAGTCGAAGCCGTCGGTTCCGTCGGTGGCCAGGTAGCGCTCCACGTGGTCGGCAACGGGTTCCCAGGGGCTGGGTTCGTACTCTGCGTCGCTCATGGCCCCGACCCTACGACCGGGCCATCGCCCGCCACGATCCGGGCCCGGATCAGGTCGGCACCAGGTCCAGTGCCCGACCGAGGGTGTCCAGTCGATCCTCGAGCGTGGCACCGGCCGGGTAGAGGCGTACGTGGGTTATTCCCACGTACGCCCAGGCCCTGAGGCGGTCGGCCACCTGCGACTCGGTGCCGAGCAGTGTGGTTGCGAGCACCATCTCGTCCGGGATGGCCGCAGCGGCGGCGTCCCTGCGACCGGCCAACCAGAGGGCCTGGGACTCGGCAGCCACCTCGGCGAAGCCCTGACGGGCGTAGGCCTCGTTGTAGAAGTTGGTGGTCGCCGATCCCATGCCTCCGAGGCTGAAGGCGAGGCCGGCCTTTCGACCCTGGACCATCTCGTGCAGCTCGGCCTCGTCCCTGGCGAAGGCGACCTCGGCGCCCTGGCAGAGGTCCAGGTCGGCCAGGGAGCGACCCGTCCTGGCGGCACCTCTGGCAAGGGCATCCATCGAGGACTGTGCGCCCTCGGGAACGAAGCTGGTTCCCAGCCAGCCATCGGCCACCTCTCCGGTGAGGGCGAGCATGCGCGGGGAAAGCGAGGCGATGTAGATGGCCAGCGGCTCGTCTGCCGGCCCGAGCGAGAGTCGCAGGGCCTTTCCCTCGCCCCCGGGAAGGGGCAGCCGCACCTGTTCGCCCTCCAGGACCAGCCGCTCGCCGGCCTCGGCGAGGCGGACCACCTGGATGGTCTCGCGCATGCGGGTGAGCGGTCGGGCGAAGGGAACGCCGTGGAGCCCTTCGATCACCTGGGGGCCGGACGCCCCGAGCCCCAGTACGAATCGGCCGCCGGTGATCCGCTGCAGCGTGAGGGCGGTCATGGCGGTGTTGGCAGCCGAGCGCGCCCCGACCTGGAACACGCCTGACCCGAAGACCATCCGGTTGGTGTGCTGCGAGAGGGCGGCGATGGGGGTTGCGGCGTCTCCTCCCCAGGCTTCGGCGACCCAGCAGTGGTCGACGCCGAGTCGCTCGGCCTCGGTCACGTAGGAGACGAGATCCGACCACGGCCCGGTACCGACTGCCAACTGGATTGCCGTACGCATACCGACCAGTCTTCCCGAGAGTCCCGCTACGGCACCAGGACGGCGTGCACGGGCGGCGGCTCCGACCCCTCGCCGGCCATGACCGCCAGCAGGTCGGCGGCATCGGTGAGGGGTGCCACGACCCGGCTGATCGACCGGAACGGGTACCGGTCGCTCCCCACCAGGTCGAGGGCCTTCCGGTAGGCGGGGGCGTCCACGCCGAGGGCCCCTATGAGGGTCAGCTCCTTGTAGACGATGGCGTCCGGTGCGAAGCCGGGGGTCTCGACGCTGTTGCGGGTCCCGGCCAGCACGATCCTGCCCCCGGTGGCTGCCAGCGACACCGCCTGGCCGAGGGCGGCGGGAGCGTTGGCGGTCACGTCCACGACCACGGTCGCCCTGCGACCGCCGGTCGCCTGGCGCAGCGCCGCCACCGGGTCGGCGTCGGCGACGTCGACGGTGAGGTCAACCCCGAAACCGGCGGCCGCTTCGAGGCGGGGATGGTCGCGGGCCCCCATCCCGGTCATCATCACGAACTCGGCCCCCGCCTCGCGTGCCGCAGCGGCGGCGGCCAGGCCCCGGATCCCCGGTCCCAGCACGGCCACGATGTCGCCGGGTCCCGTGGCCGGCAGCTCGGCACCCCAGCGGATGCCGGCACCCACCGGGTTGAAGAGGGTGGCGTCCACTGCGTCGATTCCGTCGGGAACAGGAACCAGCATCGAGTCAGCATCCAGCCAGTGGTGGTCGGCCCAGCCGCCGGAGAGTGCCGGCAGGACCTCCAGCGGGGAAAGCCCGTAGGCGGTGCGGAGCCCGTTGGCCTCGCAGCGCCGGTAGGTGCCGGCCAGGCACGCCTCGCACCGACGGCATGACCTGAAGCACTCCACGGCCACACGGTCGCCTACTGCCACGCCCCATGATTCGGCGGCGGCGTCGCCGACTTCCACGAGCACGCCGACGGTCTCGTGGCCCGGGACCATCGGCGTCCGCAGCGGAAGGTGACCGGTGAACATCTCGTGGTCGGTCCCGCAGAGGCCGCAGGCCTCGACTCGCAGCAGGGCTGAGTCGGCGGCAGCAGCGGGAACGTCGAGCTGCCTGAACTCGAGGGAGCGTGGCCCGGTGAACACGAGTGCCCTGGCCGTGTCCGGCCGTCCGGTCATGTCCGCTCCTCCACGAATGCGTAGCGTACGCATCGACCTGACCACGGGGGAGAGGACCGACCATGGGTGAGCATCCCCGGCACGCCACCGGCGACAGGATTCCGCTCCTGGACGTCGAAGAGGCCCGTCGTCGCGCCCTCGACGCTGGCATCCCCGGGTACATGGCCGACCTGAACATCTTCAGGACCCTGCTCCACAACCCCGGTGTGGCCGCCGCGGTGAACGGCATGCTCCACCAGCTGCTCTGGAAGGGCACGCTCGAGGCCCGCCTACGCGAGTTGCTGATCATGCGCATCGCCTGGTCCACCGGATCGGTCTACGAGTGGACCCAGCACTGGTCGGTGGCCCTGACTGTGGGCGTCGACGAGGCCGACCTGCTGGCTGTGCGGGACTGGCCGGACCACGAGGGCTTCGGCGACGTCGAGCGGGCCGTGTTGGCTGCGACCGACGAGTCGCTGGCCGACGGTCGAATCTCGGACCGCACCTGGGCAGCGTGTGCCGAGCACCTGGACGAGGCCGCCCTGGTGGAGCTCGTGGTCGCCATCGGCAACTGGACGCTGTTCGCCCGCCTGCTGCCCAGCCTGGAGGTTCCGCTGGAGGACGGCGTGGAACCCTGGCCGCCCGATGGCCGCACGCCCGACGACCCCACGGAGGAGACCTGATGACCGCTCCCGACCTGGAGATCCGCAACCCGAAGTTCATCGACCACATGGTCGGCCACAGGTCCGATTCCGGTATCGACGGCTTCCTGGGCGCCACGGTTGTGGAGATGGAGGCCGGCCGCCTAGTCGTGGAGTTCGCCGTCGGCGACGAGCACCTCACCTTCATCGGCAACATGCACGGCGGCTGCCTGGCTGCCCTCTGCGACCACTGCCTGGGAGTGGTGCTGTACCCGGTGATGCCTCCCGGTTCGTGGGCGGCCACGACCGAGTTCAAGGTCAACTACCTGCGCCCCGTCAGCGGGGGGACCTGTCGGGCGACGGCCGTCATCGAGTCGATGACGAAGAGGTCGGCGGTGGTGACCATCCGGGTGGAGAACGAGGGGCGTCTGGCGGCCATTGCCCAGGGGACCTGCACTGTGAAGCTGGCCGAGGAGAAGGTCGTCTGA
>DUAC01000007.1 GCA_012961035.1 Acidimicrobiia bacterium | reverse complement strand
GTCGGATCTATTCGGGGGTGACGTAGGCGGCGGTCAGCCCGCCATCTACTGAGAAGTCGGTCCCGGTCACGTAGGAGGACTCGTCCGACGCCAGCCAGAGGGCGGCCTGGGCGATCTCCCCGGCTTCCCCGAAGCGGCCCATCGGCACGTGGACCAGGCGTCGCTGCCGTTTCTCCTCTGTGTCCAGGAAGGACATCAGCAGCTCGGTACGAAGCGGTCCGGGGCACAGGGCATTGACCCGGATGCCCTCCCTGGCATGGATCACGGCCAGTTCCCGTGTCATGGCGAGCACGCCGCCCTTGGAGGCGGTGTAGGCCAGTTGCGGGGTGGCCGCACCGACGAGGGCCACGAAGCTGGCCGTGTTGATCACGCTTCCGCCGCCGGAGCGACGCAGGGCCGGGATGCCGTGGCGGCAGCCGAACCAGACGCCCTTCAGGTTGATGGACATGGTCAGGTCCCAGACGGCCTCCTCGGTGGCTTCGGCGTCGCCGTCACCGGGGTGCATGATCCCGGCGTTGTTGAACAGCACGTCGAGTCGCCCGAAGGCCTCCTCGGTGGCGGCGATGGCGGTAGCCACGTCGGTCTCGATCGCCACGTCGGCAGACATGGCAATGGCTTCACCGCCCGCACCGGTGATCTCGTCAACGACCTGCTGCGATCCGTCGAAGTCCACGTCCACTGCGGCTACCCGGGCTCCCTGGGCAGCGAAGAGGAGGGCGCTCTCGCGGCCGATCCCCGATGCGGCGCCGGTGATGAACGCCGCCTTCCCGGCGAGGCGGCCGCCCGGTGTGCCGTCGGTCGTCATGGCCTGCAGCCCGGGCATGCGGGTCGTAGGGCTCGTTTCGGACGGTCTCTGTCCAGGGGCGTTGGCGCGGGGCGGATCATGGCGCTGAGCCTGCCACACGGACCCGGCCCGGTGGACCTGATGCACCGCCGTCGTGGTCGAGGCCCGCCCGGTCTGAAAGGCTCGACCCATGACGGGTACCGAGGTGCTCCGGGACGGGGCCGGCATCGTTAGGGGCGCCTGCCACCACGACTGTCCGGACACCTGTGCGTGGGAGGTGACGGTCATCGATGGGCGCGCCGTCCGACTCCGTGGCGTGGACGACCACCCGTTCACCGCCGGCGAACTCTGCCCGAAGGTGAACCGCTACCTGGACCGCGTGTACCACCCCGACCGGATCCTGCGACCCCTTCGTCGGGTTCCGGGCAGCCGCAAGGGCGAGGCCCGCTTCGAGCCGATCACCTGGGAGGAGGCCATTGCTGAGATCGCCGAACGACTCACAGAGGCCATCGGCCGCCACGGGCCCGAGACCGTGCTGCCCTACTCGTTCGCCGGCACCCAGGGGCTGGTGCAGATGGGGGTCATGTCCCAGCGCTTCTTCGACGCCATGGGGGCGACGCGCGTCCACCGACACCTCTGTGGGGTGACGGCATGGCTGGGGGCGGCCGACGTGCACGGCGTGCCGTTGGGCATGGATCCGGAGGACCTTCGACATTCCCGGACGATCCTGCTCTGGGGTACCAACACGCTGGTCACCAACCGCCACCTCTGGCCCACCATCGAGGCGGCCCGGGCCGAGGGCGCCGTCGTCGTCGTGGTGGACCCCGTCCGGACCACGACCGCTGAACGGGCCGACCGCCACGTGCAGCTCCGGCCGGGTTCCGACGTGGCCCTAGTGCTCGGAATGCTCCACGTCATCGATCGGGACGGCCTCGTGGACCGGGCGTTCCTGGAGGACCACACGTCCGGTTGGGACGAGCTCCTGGCCGATGCCCGCCGGGTGGACCTGGACGCCACGGCGACGATCACCGGGATCGACGTGGCCACCATCGAGTGGCTGGCCACCACCTTCGCCACGCGCCGACCGGCCGCCGTCCGGGTGCTCGTGGGCCTCGAGCACCGCCAGCACGGCCAGGAGGCCCACAGGGCGTTGGCCATGCTGCCGGCGGTGACGGGGGCGTGGCGGGAACGCGGTGGCGGTCTCTGCCGGTCGACGCAGCAGTACTTCGACAGCGTCCTGGTGGATCCGGTGCCCAGGCGGACCCACGGGCGGCCGCCCCGGGTGTTCAACATGGCCGCATTGGGCGAGGTGCTGACCGATCCCGACCTGGATCCGCCGATCACCGCCCTGATCGTCCACAACTGCAACCCGGCGACCATCACCCCGGACCAGAACCGGGTGCTGGCCGGACTGGCCAGGGACGACCTGTTCACGGTCGTGATGGAACAGGCGATGACCGACACGGCCCGGTACGCCGACCTGGTGCTGCCGGCCACCACCCAGGTGGAGCACCTGGACCTGATGAACGCATGGGGCCACATGTACCTGTCCCTGAACCGTCCGGCCATCGCGCCGGTCGGTGAGGCGCTGCCGAACACGGAGGTGTTCCGACGGCTGGCCATCGCAATGGGCCTGGATGGTCCCGGCCTGGCCGACGACGACGAGACGATGGTCCGCCAGCTGCTGGACTCGGACCATCCCTGGCTGGATGGCATCGACCTGGAGAGCCTCGAGGTGGAGGGGTGGGTGCGCCTGAACGTGCCGGAGGGCTTCAACCCACCGATGGATGGAGCCACCACCACGCCGGACGGCCGGCTGGCCCTGGGCCACCTGGAGTACCGGCCCGGTGACGAGACTCCTGACGGTGATGCGGGGCTGGCGGCGAGGTTCCCCCTCGGACTGCTGACCCGCAAGCAGCACGTCAAGTTCCTGAACAGCCACTACGGCGGGTTCGCGGACCACCTCCCGGCCGAGGGCGAGCCGCTCCTGGACATCCACCCGGATGATGCGGGCCCCCGCAGCATCATCGCCGGCGACACGGTCCGGGTCTTCAACGACAGGGGGTCGGTCGAGATGCGTGCCGCCGTGGTGGACCGTGTGCAGCCGGGTCTGGTGACCATGCCCTTCGGGTGGTGGGCGAACGCCACCTCAGGTGGCAGGGGAGCCAATGCCCTGACCAACCCGAGCCTCGGCCGGCAGATCGGTTCAGCGTCGTTCCACGACACCCTCGTCCAGGTGGAGAAGGCCGGGTCGTGAGCACCACGGTCACCATCACGGGAACGGGTACGCCGATCCCGACGCCGGACCGTGCCGGACCGGGGGTGCTGGTCACCCACCGGTCCGATGGCCGGAGGACGGACCTGCTGTTCGATGCCGGGCGGTCGACGGTGATGCGGCTGCTGGGTGCCGGATCCGGTCCCGGGGACCTGGACGCCGTCTTCCTCACCCACCACCACTCCGACCACCTGGTCGGCCTCGACGACGTGCTCCTCACCAGGTGGGTCATGGATCGGGAACAGAACCTCCCGCCCCTGCCGGTGGTGGCACCCGACGGACCATGCATCGGGTTCGTGGAGGGCCTCTGCGAGCGGTGGGCCGATGACCTGGAGGTGCGGTCCGCCCACTCCCGGCGCCACAGCGGACCATCGGTGCAGCCGACGGCGTTCGCATACCCGGAGGTTCCGACCGAGGTGTGGCGGTCGGGCGACGTGGGCGTGCTGGCCGGACAGGTGCGCCACGAGCCGGTCCATCCGGCGGTGGGCTACCGGATCGAGACACCGGACGGCGTGGTGGCGATATCCGGCGACACCCTGGTGTGCGACGAGGTCGCCGTCCTGGCCGCCGGGGCCGACGTGCTGGTCTACGAGGCCATTCGATTCGTTGAGATCCGTAAGGTTCCCGAACACCGTCAGTACATCCTCGACTACCACGCGGACACTCTCCTCATCGGTGCGCAGGCTGAGGAGATCGGCGTTCCGCTGCTGGTGCTGACCCATCTGATCCCAGCGCCGACCTGCGACGCGGACGAGCAGGCGTTCGTGGACGACGTGCGGTCCGGCGGCTACACGGGCGAGGTGGTCGTGGCGAGCGACCTCACCTCGGTGACCCTTCCCTGACGGGGCTCACCGGTCGTGGAGGACGAACCGGATCCGCTTGAAGCCCTTCCCCTTCGACTCGGTCTTGACGACCTCCAGGCGACCGACCTGGCCGGTTGACGACACGTGGGTCCCGCCGTCGGCCTGTTTGTCCAGGCCGACGATGTCCACGATGCGGATCTCGGTCACCGAGTCCGGGACCAGGCTCACCTTGGTCCGGATGAGGTCACGGTCCAGCACGGCGTCGCCCCTGGCGATGAACGACACCTCAATGGGTCGGTCGGCGGCGATCTCCGCGTTGCAGAGTGCCTCCACCTCGGCTGCGAAGCCCTCCGGTAGCTGGTCCACCTCGAAGTCCATGCGTCCTGAGAGGGCATCCATGTTGCCGCCTGTGACCACCCGCCTCCAGTCCCTCCACATGACCCCGCAGAGGATGTGCATGGCGGTGTGGGTTCGCATCATCTGCCGGCGTCGGGCGTCGTCCACCTCGCCGGTGACCGTCGTATCCACCTCGGGTACCGGACCGGCCAGGGTGTGGAGCACCGTCGAGTCGACGGTCCGGACGTCGAGGACCGCCGCCGCTCCGTTGGCCCACACCAGGTGGCCGGTGTCGTGTGGCTGGCCGCCGCTCGTGGCGTAGAAGGCGGTCCGGTCCAACTCCACGCGGTCGCCGTCGACGGACACGACGGTGGCGTCGAACGTGCGCAGGTCGGCATCCACCAGGTACAGGCGGTCTGTCATGGTCCGGTCTCCCAGTCGGCAGGGCGGGTCCCGCCGACGGCCACACGCAGCTCCCCGCCCACCACCTGCCACTCCAACTGCTGCAGTCCATAGCCGTCGGGCGGCCAGGTGGCCGTCGGGTCGCAGGAGTCCACGAAGACCGACGAGGCACCGTCCCACTGGGCCAGGCAGGTTCCGTCGCCTCCGGTCCCCGGCACCGTGGCGAAGAAGGCGTTCCAGCCGCTGCCCGGGTCGTTGCCGGCGTGGGTGAGCCAGATCGGCCGCTTCCGACCCACCAGGTCGGGGAACGGCACGGGTCCGTTGTCGGCGATCTCGGCGGAGAGGCGCGCCGCGTCGATGCCACGGAAGTCGGAGTCGCCCAGCTTCACCTCTATGGCGTCGGTCGAGCCGGCCAGCCAGAGCACCAGGACCATGGCACCCACTGCGGCGGCCAGGCCCACGACCATCGTGGCGATGGCCCGCCGGAGGTCGATCCGTACTCCCCGGGCGACGGTCATGGCCAGCAGGGCTCCCTTCGTAGGTTGGCCACGGGTGTGTCGGAAACCCGCGCCACAGTTCGGCCCCGCTGGGTAGGTCCCATGGGGGCGCTGCCTAGTATCGCAAGAGTCGGGATCTGGGTGTCAACCGGGCCGACCGGTGGCCAGCGGGCCGGTTCCGACCGGCAGGAGGATGACAGGTGGACCTGTTCGAATACCAGGGCAAGCAGTTCTTCGCCCGGTACGGGATGCCGGTGTCTCCCGGCGAGATCGCCTTCACCGTGGAGGAGGCCGTGGCAGCGGCCGAACGGATCGGCATGCCTGTGATGGTCAAGGCCCAGGTCCACACAGGTGGCCGGGGCAAGGCCGGCGGGGTGAAGTTCGCCGCCACGATCGACGACGTGCGGGAACACGCCGCCAACATCCTGGGCCTGGACATCAGCGGGCATGTGGTGGGACGGGTCTGGATCGAGCTGGCCTCGGACATCGCCGAGGAGTACTACGCCTCGTTCACCCTCGACCGTTCGGCCCGGAAGCACCTCGGGATGCTCTCGGCTGAGGGCGGCGTGGAGATCGAGACGGTGGCGGAAGAGAACCCGGATGCCATCGCCAAGGTCTGGATCGACCCGGTCGACGGCCTCGACGAGGCGGCGGCCCGGGCCTGGGTGGCCGCGGCGAACCTGCCGGAGGCTGCGGTGGAGGGCACGGTGGACATCCTCCAGAAGCTCTACACGGCCTACGTGGACGGCGACGCCGACCTGGTGGAGATCAACCCGCTCATCCTCACCCCGGACGGCCGTGTCCACGTGCTGGACGCCAAGGTCACGCTGGATGGCAGCGCCGTGTTCCGCCATGAGGACTACGCGGTGTTCGACGAGACCCAGACCCGCGACGAGCGCGAGACGGCGGCCCATGCCCGGGGCCTCCAGTACGTCGGCCTGGATGGCTCCGTGGGTGTGATCGCCAACGGAGCCGGGCTGGCCATGTCCACGGTGGACGTGGTCAACCAGGTGGGTGGCAGCCCCGCCAACTTCCTGGACATCGGTGGCGGTGCCAATGCTGATGTCATGGCCGGAGCCCTGGAGGTCATCAACAACGACCCGGCGGTCCGGTCCATCTTCATCAACATCTTCGGCGGCATCACCCGGGGCGAGGAGGTCGCCAACGGCATCATCGGTGCCCTTGAAAGGGTCCGGATCGACGCCCCGATCGTGATCCGACTCGACGGCACCAACGCCGAGGAGGGTCGGGCCATCCTGGAGCCGCACCTGTCCGACACCCTCCAGATGGCTCCGACGATGCTGGAGGCGGCCCGACGGGCCGTGGAACTGGCCGCGTCAGCGGGCACCGACGAGAACCGGGAGGCCTGAGCCATGAGCATCTTCGTCGACTCCGACACGAAGGTCGTCTACCAGGGCCTGACCGGCAGCCAGGGCCGCTACTACGGCCTGCTGAACCGTGACTACGGCACGCAGGTGGTGGCCGGCACCAACCCCAGGAAGGCCGGCACCGACGTGGACGGCATCCCCGTCTACGCCACGGTGGCCGAGGCGGTCGCCGAGACCGGGGCCACGGCCTCGTGCATCTTCATCCCGGCACCCGGCGTGCACGATGCCGTGATGGAGGCTGCCAGGGGTGGCGTGGAGTTCATCGTGGCGATCACGGAGGGCGTACCGGCCCATGACGAGGCCGACCTCTACAACCGCCTCCGCCGGGACTTTCCCGACGTGCGGCTGCTGGGCCCCAACTGCCCGGGGATCATCTCTCCCGGAGAGTGCAACATCGGCATCACCGCCGGCCACATCGCCCTACCTGGCGGCCCCGTGGGCATCGTGAGCCGGTCCGGCACGCTCACGTACCAGGCCCTGTACGAGCTGAAGGAGAAGGGCATCGGCTGCACGACCTGTGTCGGCATCGGTGGCGACCCCGTGCCCGGCACCTCGTTCATCGACTGCCTGGCGGCCTTCGAGGCCGATCCTGAGACGAAGGCGGTGATGATGATCGGTGAGATCGGGGGGTCCGCCGAGGAGGAGGCTGCCGAGTTCATCGCCGACCACATGACCAAGCCGGTTTCGGCGTACGTGGCGGGGGTGACCGCTCCGCCCGGAAAGAAGATGGGCCATGCCGGTGCCATCGTCTCGGGAGGTCGGGGAACCGCCGCCGCCAAGATGGATGCGCTGCGCGATGCAGGGGTCCGGATCGGTCTGAATCCGACCGAGGCCGGCGAGCACATGGCCGACATCGTCGCCGACCTGGGCTGACGGAATCAGCTCACGGGGCCACTGGTACGGTCGCCCCCATGTCGTTGGCGGTGCTGGTCTCGGGTACGGGTTCGATCCTGGACGCGATGGTGGCAGCCGGTCTGCCGGTCGCCCTGGTCGTCTCGGATCGCCCCTGTCCGGCCATTGGATTGGCGGCCGACCATGACATCGAGGCGGTCGTGGTGCGTCGGGATTCCTTCGGCGATGACTTCGACAGGGACGCCTACACGGTCCGACTGACGGACCTGCTGGTCGACCGTGGGGTCTCGCTGGTGGCCATGGCGGGGTTCGGCACGATCCTCGGCCAACCGGTCTACGACCGCTTCGCCGGCCAGATCCTGAACACCCATCCCGCCCTGCTGCCCGCCTTCCCCGGCTGGCATGCGGTCCGCGATGCCCTCGCCCACGGCGTGACGGTGACCGGCTGCACCGTGCACCTGGCGACCCTCGAGGTGGATGCCGGGCCGATCCTGGCCCAGGGGACGGTCGAGGTCCGCCCCGATGACGACGAGGCCAGCCTCCACGAGCGCATCAAGGCCGTCGAGCGGCGCCTCTACGTGGACACCATCCGATCGGTCCTGGTCGGCGAGGCATCCGTTGCGGCCCCACCTGTTCCGGCCGGTGCCTCCGAGGGAGCCTCCACGTGAGCGTCCCCACCCCGCGCCGCGCCCTGCTGTCGGTCTACGACAAGACGGGGATCGTGGACCTCGGCCGCTCCCTGGTGGACCTGGGCTGGGAGCTGGTCTCGAGTGGCGGTACGGCCTCACTGCTGGCGGCCGAGGGCATCGCGGTGACCGAGGTGGCCGAGATGACGCAGGCTCCCGAGATGCTGGGCGGCCGGGTGAAGACCCTCCACCCGGTGGTCCACGGCGGGATCCTGGCTGACCGGTCGGACCCGGCCCACATGCACGACCTGGGCGAGCGTGGCATCACGCCGATCGACCTGGTGGTGGGGAACCTCTACCCGTTCACGTCCGACCCGGGTATCGAGTTGATCGACATCGGAGGCCCGACCATGGTCCGGGCGGCGGCCAAGAACCACGCCCACGTCGGCGTGCTGGTGGATCCGGCCGACTACGGCCCGGTCGTCGACGAGCTGAGGGCCGACGGCTGGCTGGGAGATGCCACCCGCCGCCGACTGGCCAGGGCGGCGTTCGCCCACACCGCGACCTACGACGCCGCGATCGTCAGCTGGTTCGATGCCGATCCGGCTTCGGACCACGCCGATGATCCCCTCAAGCCCTCCATTCACCTGGCCCTGGAACGGGTGCAGGACCTCCGGTATGGCGAGAACCCCCACCAGGTGGGTGCCCGGTACCGGGCCGCGGGAACGACGGGGTGGTGGGACACCGCGGTGGTGCACGGCGGAAAGGCCATGTCCTACCTGAACCTCTTCGACACCGAGGCTGCCTGGCGCCTCGTGCACCGCCTGGGCGAGGAGCCGTGTGCCGTGGTCGTCAAGCACGCCAACCCGTGTGGGGCAGCGGTCGGCTCCGACATCGCCGAGGCGTACATGGCCGCCCACGAATGCGATCCGGTGTCGGCGTTCGGGGGGATCGTGGCCGTGAACCGTCCCGTCACCATGGCAATGGCCGAGGCGCTCTCCGAGGTGTTCACCGAGGTGGTCGTGGCACCGGCCTATGAACCGGACGCCCTGGTCCACCTACAGGCCCGTCAGAACCTCCGGATACTGGAGGCAGATGAGCCCACCTGGCCTGAGCTGGACGTGAGGGGGATTGACGGCGGGCTGCTGGTCCAGACCGCCGATCGCCTCATCGCCGAGCCGGCCACGTGGCAGGTGGTGACCGACCGGGAACCCACGGCGCCAGAGTGGTCGGACCTGGAGTTCGCGTGGCGGGTGGCGGCACGGGTGAACTCGAACACGATCGTGCTGGTGAAGGACCGACGTGCCGTGGGGATCGGTGCCGGCCAGCAGAATCGCCGTGATGCCGGACGCATCGCGGCGGAGAAGGCTGCTGGTCGGGCCGTCGGCGGAGCCTGTGCCAGCGACGCCTTCTTCCCGTTCAGGGATGGCCTGGAGGCAGCCGCCGAGGCCGGCGCCACGGCAGTGGTCCAGCCGGGAGGGTCGATACGTGACGATGAGGTGATCGCCGCAGCGAATGCCCACGGCATGGCGATGGTGCTTACCGGTGAACGCCACTTCCGGCACTGAGAAGCGGGCCATTCGACAGTCTCCGGACGTCCGATAGCGTCGCCGCCATGAGCGCACGACTTCTCGAAGGTGGACCGGTGGCCGATGCCGTCCTGGATGATGTCAGGGCCCGGGTGGACGCCCTCAGGGCCATCGGCATAACGCCCGGCCTGGGCACGATCCTCGTCGGCGACGACGGCGCCAGTGCCGGCTACGTCCGCAAGAAGCACGAGACCTGTGAGTCGGTGGGCCTCGTCTCCAGCCACATCCAGGTCCAGGCCGGGGATCCTCCGGCAGCCCTGGACGAGGCCGTCGCGGCCTTCAACGAGGACCCGGCGGTCCACGCGTACATCATCCAGCACCCGGTCGCCGACGGCTTCGACTTCAACGCCGCCCTGTCCGCCATGGACCCGGGCAAGGACGCGGACGGCCTCCACCCGATGAACCTGGGCAGGCTGGTCCTCCAGGAGGACGGTCCGGTGCCCTGTACGCCGGCCGGCATCCAGGCCATCTTCGTCCACTACGACATTGACATCAGCGGTAGGCACGTGGTCGTGATCGGCCGCGGCCCGACGTTGGGCAGGCCGCTGGCGCTACTGCTGACCACCAAGGCTCCCGGCGCCAACGCAGCGGTGACCGTGGTGCACTCGGCTGTTCCGGACCTGGCGGACCTGACGCGTGAGGCCGACATCGTCGTGGCCGCCCTGGGCGTTCCGTCCTTCGTGAAGCCCCACATGGTGAAGCCGGGAGCGGTCGTGGTGAGCGGAGGCATCTCCTGGGAGGGGCGCAGGCTGCTGGCAGATGTGGACGAGTCGGTCGGTGAGGTTGCGTCGTGGATCACGCCCCGTCTGGGTGGTGTGGGTCCGACGACCGTGGCCATGCTGCTTCGCAACACCGTGGCGGCAGCGGAGCGCTCCGTCTCGTAGTCGGGCCGCCCGGGCTGGCGGCTGAACTGCTCGACCTCGGGGCGCCCGGCATCCACCTCTACACCCTGAACGTGCCGGAAGCCGCCGAGGGGGTGCTGGACCGTCTGGGTCCTGCCGCCTTCAGGGGATTTCCCGGAGAGCGGGCCGCCTGAACCCCGGGTTCCAGATACAGGCCCGGTCCGCCGGTCGTTCCGCTGAATGGCGACGGGTCTCCAATCGGTAGGGTCGTTCCCATGGCAGAGAAGATCACCATGGGCGATGACGGTGTCCTGAACGTCCCCGACGACCCGATCATCCCGTTCATCGAGGGTGACGGCACAGGCGTGGACATCTGGCCGGCGGCCCGGCTGGTGCTGGACACCGCGGCGGCGAAGTACGGCCACTCCATCGAGTGGAAAGAGGTACTCGCAGGCGAGAAGGCCTACAACGAGACCGGCGAGTGGCTGCCCCAGGCGACGGTCGAGACCTTCTCCGAGTACCTGATCGGCATCAAGGGACCGTTGACCACCCCGATCGGTGGCGGCTTCCGCAGCCTCAACGTGGCCCTCCGCCAGATCCTGGACCTCTACGTCTGCCTGCGACCCGTCCGCTGGTTCGAGGGTGTGCCGTCGCCGGTGAAGCGGCCCGAGCTGGTGGACATGGTGATATTCCGCGAGAACACCGAAGACATCTACGCGGGCCTCGAGGTGGAGGCGATGACGCCGGACGCCAAGAAGCTCCGGGAGCTGTTGGAGGACGCGTTCGGCTGGCGCATCGCCGAAGACGCCGGCATCGGCATCAAGCCGATCTCCAAGACCTGCTCGCAGCGCCTCCAACGGGCCGCCATCCAGTACGCGGTGGAGCGCGGTCGCCCCCGGATCCACTGGGTGCACAAGGGCAACATCATGAAGTTCACCGAGGGAGCGTTCCAGAAGTGGGGCTACGAGCTGGTGCGCGAGGAGTTCTCCGACGTGGCCGTCGGATGGGACGACTGTGGTGGTGAACCCGGAGACCGGATCCTCGTACAGGACACCATTGCCGACATTGCCCTCCAGCAGGTGCTGACCAGGCCCTCGGAGTTCGACGTGATCGCCACGATGAACCTGAACGGCGACTACCTGTCGGACGCCCTGGCCGCACAGGTGGGCGGCATCGGCATAGCCCCCGGGGGCAATGCCAACTACGTCACCGGCCACGGCATCTTCGAGGCGACCCATGGCACGGCCCCCAGGTACGCCGGTCAGGACAAGGTGAACCCCTCGTCGGTCATCCTCTCCGGGGCGCTCATGTTCGAGCACATCGGCTGGAAGGACGCCGCTGACGACATCGTCCGGGGAATCGAGTCCGCAGTCGCCGACAGGATCGTGACCTACGACTTCGCCCGCCTCATGGATGACGCCACGGAGGTCAGGTGCTCGGAGTTCGCCTCGGCCGTCGCCGACCGGCTCTGAGCTGAATTCCCCGGAGCCAGCCGTGCCGAGGCCCGGTACAGCCCCGGATGTCCCGGACAGCGTGTTCAGGCGCGGATGGCGGTTGATCCGACGTTCGCTGCGGACCCATCCGTTGGCCCACGCCACGGGCATCATGGGCGCCAACGTGTTCGCCCTGGCCGTGGTGGGCTTCACCGTGATCGTGGGGCGCGTCACGGACGACGTGATCGTCCCGGGTCTGGACGGCGAAGGGGTGTCGCGTCGGTCGCTCCTGGTGGCGGTGGCGACGGTCGTGGGAATCGGCGTCGTGCGCGGTGCGTCGATCATGGTCCGCCGGTGGTTCAACATGCTGGCGATCGCCAGGACCCAACGGACATGGCGGCTGGCCGTCACCGACAGGTTCCTGGATGCCCCGCTGGACTTCCACCGCTCGCGACCTGCCGGCCTCCTGCTCGCCCACGCCGATGCCGACGTGGAGGTGGCCACGGCCATGCTCATGCCGCTGGCGTTCTCCATGTCGGTGGTGCTGCTGGCCGTCGCGTCGCTGGTCAGCCTGCTGGTCGTCCATCCACTGTTCGCGTGCGTGGCGCTGCTCCTGTTCCCGACGCTGACGGTGCTGAACCGCCGGTTCACGAGCGCGGTGGAGGCACCGGCGGCCCTGGGCCAGGATGCCGTCGGCGTGCTCTCCGGCATCGCCCACGAGAGCCTCGACGGGGTGATGGCCGTCAAGACCCTCGGGCGCGAGGACGAGGAGGTGGCCCGGTTCACCGAGGCAGCCGATGAACTGCGCGGGCACCGCATGGATGTGGGTCGCTTGAGGAGCGGGTACGCACCGGTCATCTACGCGCTGCCCAACCTGGGGATCATCATCCTGCTGGTCCTGGGCGCATGGCTGGTGGGCCGTGGGGCGGTGTCCATCGGCGACGTCGTCAGGGCCATGTCCCTCTTCAGCATCCTGACCCTGCCGATGGAGATCCTCGGCTACATGTTCCAGGAGATGCCGCGCTCGGTGGTGGCCATGGATCGCATCGACCGCGTCCTGGCGGTCGGCCCCGAAGCCCGGCCGGACCCGGTTCCCCCCGTCGGCGACCGGGTGGCCGTCGAGTTCGACGGGGTCTCCTACGCCTACCAGCCGGTCGACAAGGGTGCCGCCAGGTTGGGGGGAGCGAAGCAGCCCATCTCGGCACCGGTGCTGGCAGACCTTTCGTTCCGGATCCAGCCCGGCGAGTCGGTCGCCATGGTCGGCGCCACAGGGTCGGGGAAGAGCACGATGGTCTCCCTGCTCTGCGGCCTCGTCCAGCCCACTGCTGGTCGGGTGCTCCTCGGTGGGGTGGACGTCTCCGAACTGGGTTCGGACGGTGCGTCGGGCATCGTCGCCCCGGTTCTCCAGGAGACCTTCCTCTTCGCCGACACGGTGCGCGACAACCTGACCCTGGGCAACGACGTCACGGACGAGGAGATCGATGCCGCCCTTGTCGTCGTGGCGGCAGACGGGTTCGTCGAGGCGCTGCCCGACGGGCTCGACACCGTGGTCGGGGAGCGGGGGTCGACCCTGTCGGGTGGCCAGCGCCAACGCCTGGCCATAGCCAGGGCGCTGCTTCGCCGCCCCCGGGTACTGGTGCTGGATGACTCCACGTCGGCCGTGGACCCGACGATCGAGGCCGGGATCCTCCGGAACCTGAGGGTCGCACCGGGGATGGGCCGGGGCGGATCCGATGCTGTCGTACCGACCCTCCTGGTCATTGCCCACCGGCTGGCCACGATCCGCATGGCGGGCCGTGTGCTGTTCCTGGAGGGCGGTTCGATCGCGGCCTCCGGCAGCCACGAGGAGCTGCTGGACGTGCCGGCCTACGCCGCCCTGGCCAGGGCATACGAGGAGGCCGGCCTGTGAGCGACGTGGACCGGAGCCCGGCCGCCGAAGCCCCTGACGAGATCAGGGCGGTGGGTGCCTACGCCATCCTGCGACGCGGGATGGCCGCCTCGCCGGAGCTGCGCAATGGGCTGGTCTTCACCGCCCTGATGGCCCTGGCCGTCGCAGGCTCCAAGCTGCTCGTCCCGCTCACCATCCAGGCGGTGCTTGACGGGGCGATGACCTCCGAGGGCGTGAGCATGGGTCGGGTCGTGGCCCTCTCCGGCGGGGCCGCCGTGCTGGTCGTCGGCAGCATCCAACTGGGCCGCGTCACGTACTTCCGGCTGGTCACCACGGCGGAGAACGTGCTCTACGGCCTGCGGGTGCGCGCCTTCGCCCACCTGCACCGCCTCAGCCTCGCCGAGCACACGGCCTCCAGCAAGGGCGTGCTGACGGCCAGGGTGACCAGCGACGTGGAGACCCTCACCAGGTTCGCCCAGTGGGGCGCCGTGGCGTGGATCATCAACTCGGTCCAGATAGTCGCCGTGCTGGTCATCATGTCGATCTATTCGTGGCAGCTGACGCTGGTGACGCTCAGCCTGCACCTGCCCCTCCTTCCGATCCTGCGTTGGATGCAGCAACGCCAACTGATCGCCTACGACATGCTCCGCACCAGGGTCTCGGAGACCTTTGGGGTGATATCGGAGTCCGTGCACGGGGTGGAGGTGGTCCGCACCTACGGATACCGGGAGCCGACCCGCCGCCGGGTCCGGTCCGCCGTGGACGCCCAGTACCGGCAGCAGCTGAAGGCGGCCAGGTATTTCTCGCTCGTGCTGCCGATTTCCGACGTCTTCGGGGTGACGGCCATCGCCTCGGTCATCGGAGCCGGCGTCTGGTGGGGTGGCGCCTGGGGCGTGAGCTCGGGTGAGCTGGTGGCGTTCGTGTTCCTCTCGAACCTCCTGGTGGCCCCGATCACCGAACTGGGAGAGGTGCTGGACCAGACCCAGACGGCGTTGGCGGGGTGGTGGAAGATCCTGGATGTGCTGGACACCCCCGTCGAGGTGGCAGATCCCGCTGAGCCCCGGCCCGTCCCCGGTGGCGCTCTGGAGGTGAGGGCCGAGGCTGTGGAGTTCTCGTATCGGACCGGTGGGTTGGTGCTCCGCGGGATCGATGTCGTGCTGGCAGCCGGCTCCTCGGTGGCGGTCGTGGGCGAGACCGGCTCGGGGAAGACCACGTTCGTGAAGTTGCTGGCCCGGCTGGCCGATCCCACGGCGGGTCGCGTCCTGGTCGGGGGCGTCGACCTGCGTGACGCATCGCCGGAGGACCGGCGACGGGCCGTACGGATGGTCCCCCAGGACGGCTTCCTGTTCGACACCACCGTCAGGGCGAACATCGGATACGGCCGGGTCGGGTCCGATGATGACGACGTGGACGCGGCCATCGACCTGCTCGGGCTGCGCGAGTGGGTGGAGCGCCTGCCCAACGGCCTGGAGACGATGGTTGGCGAGCGTGGCGAGGGCCTCTCGGTGGGCGAACGCCAGCTTGTGGCCCTGGCCAGGGCGCAGTTGGGTGATCCGGGCCTCCTGATCCTCGACGAGGCCACGTCGGCCGTCGACCCTGAGACGGAGACCGCCCTCGAGCGTGCGCTGGAGCGCCTCGCCCTGGGTCGGACCACGGTCAGCGTCGCCCACCGGCTCTCGACGGCCGAGCGGTCCGACCTGGTGCTGGTGTTCGACGACGGTCGGATCGCCGAGAGGGGTACGCACGCCGAGTTGCTGGAGCGCGACGGGATCTACGCGGGCCTCCACGCCTCGTGGCTGGGCAACACCCGTACCGCCGGGATGTCCTAGGAGCTGGAGTTGGAACCACGGGAGTCGTTGGAACCACAGGATCGGATCGACCCGATGATCGGTCGGAGGGCCGGGGAGTGGGACCGGCTGGTCTCGGGCCTGCCCCCCGTTCCTGTTCCGTGGCCTCCGGTGGGCCCGATCGTGGTGGTGGCTCCCCATCCGGATGACGAGCTGCTGGCCATCGGGGCCACCCTGGCCGCTGCTTCTGATGCAGGGACGGAGATCACGATCGTGGCCGTCACCGACGGCGAGGCATCCCACCCGCACCTGACCGACGGTGAGCGCGACGAGCTGGTCGGCCTGCGCCTTGCCGAGACCGACCGGGCCTATGCGGCGGCCGGCATCGTGGCCGTCCGCCACCGCCTGGGGCTTCCCGACGGTGGAGCCTCGAACCATGCTGGACGCCTTGCCGAAGGGCTGGCTGCCCTGCTGGTCGGCGCCGCCTGGTGCCTCGCCCCATGGGAGTCCGACGGGCATCCCGACCACGATGTCTGTGGCCGGGTGGCCGGCGACGCCTGCCGGGACCTGGGGGTGCGGTTCGCCCGGTTCCCCGTCTGGTCCTGGAACTGGGACGATCCGTCGTCACCGTCCATCCCGTTCGACGGGGCCGTGGCCTGGTCGTTCGGCGACGACCTGGCCAGCCGGAAGCAGGCCGGCATCGCCGCCTATTCGAGCCAGGTGCAGCCAGCCGACGGCCACAGGCCGGTGCTACCGGCAGGGTTCCTGGAGCACTTCGCCCGGTCCTCGGAGGTGTTCCTGCCGGTCGCCGGCTGAGCCGCGCGTCACGCCTCCGCGCTGCGGCACCGGATACGGACGATCAGTAGCCTCGCTTCCGTTCGACCCGTCCCTGCTGAGGAGCATTCCGTGAGCCCCACCCCCGTCAGAGTCGCAGTCACCGGCGCCGCCGGCCAGATCGGTTACAGCCTCGTCTTCCGGATTGCCAGCGGTGCCATGCTGGGACCGGACCAGCCGGTCATCCTGCAGCTCCTCGAGATCCCTCCGGCGATGGGTGCGCTGGACGGCGTGGCGATGGAACTCGACGACTGCGCCTTCCCGCTCCTGGCCGGCCTGGAGCTGAGCGATGATCCCGACACGGCCTTCGGAGCGGCGAACGTGGCCCTACTCGTCGGCTCGCGGCCCAGGACCAAGGGGATGGAGCGCCAGGACCTGCTGGAGGCCAACGGCGCCATCTTCACCGGTCAGGGTCGTTCCCTGAACGATCACGCCGCGGACGACCTGCGGGTCCTCGTGGTCGGTAACCCGGCCAACACCAACTGCCTGATCGCCATGAACAGCGCCCCGGACGTTCCCGGCGAGCGCTTCACGGCCATGATGCGCCTCGACCACAACCGTGCCCTCACCCAGGTGGCCCAGAAGCTCGGCACGAGCATCAACGACGTATCGCGGATGACCATCTGGGGTAACCACTCGGCCACCCAGTACCCGGACCTCGTCCACTGCGAGGTTCCCGGTGGCACCGCCGCCGAGGTGATCGGTGACCAGGCCTGGTTGGAGGGCGACTTCATCCCGACCGTGCAGCAGCGTGGGGCGGCCATCATCGAGGCCCGGGGGGCCTCCAGCGCAGCATCTGCGGCCAACGCCGCCATCGACCACGTCCATGACTGGGTTACGGGAACGCCGGACGGCGACTGGGTATCCATGGGAGTCCCATCCGATGGCAGCTACGGCGTACCGGAGGGCCTGCTCTGCGGCTTCCCGGTCACCTGTGCCGACGGCAACTACGAGATCGTCCAGGGCCTGGAGATCGACGACTTCTCACGGGCCCGTATCGATGCATCGGTAGCCGAGCTGGTCTCCGAGCGGGACATGGTGCGGGGCCTCGGCCTGATCTAGGCCCGATCCAGGCCTGGTCTAGGGGTGGCGGGCTGCGGCGAACACGTCTCCGAGACCGGCCAGCACGGCCCGGTGGTCCACCAGCACCCGGGGGTCGCCCGACAGGATGACGTCCCCGTCGATCACGGCCCGTAGCGGATCCAGGGTCCCATCGGCGATGGCGCTCGCAGTGGCCGGCCCGGTCGTGAAGCTGAGGTCGGGTTCCTCCGCCGGGCCGCTGACCACCCTCGCCGTGCCACCCTCCAGCCGCACATGCCAGGTGTTCCCGTCCACGACCCGGTACTCGATGACGAGGGCCATGTCAGCGGTGGCCTCCAGGAGTCCGGCGTGGGTCGACGCAGCCGCGTCCATGGCTTCGATCCAGGCTTCGGTGAGGGGCTCTGCCACGATTTCGCAGCCTAGGTCCCGGTCCCACCCCGCTCCGCCTCGACAAGGGGGCGACGGCTACGGTCCGGGCTTCGCCAGCCTGATCGGGACAGCCTGGTTGGGGCGCCCGGGAGGTGCGGGCCGGCGTGGAACGAGGGAAGGTGACCGCATGACCGAGATCGGGCGTGGCCAGAAGACCTATGACTACGGGCTCCGGCGCGGTCGATGGCTCCGCCTGGAGGGCCCCGAGGACGTCCTGGACCTCATGGACACCGGCGCTGACGGCATCGTGGCGGTGGTTCGGGATGCCGGCGCCACGTTCCTGGGACCGATCTTCGACGAGTTGGCCGGCGTGGTGTGCACCGGTGGCACGATCCGGAGCCACATCGGGATCGTCAGTCGGGAGTACAGGGTGCCCGGGGTGATCGCCGCCCAGCTCACCGACGAACCGGTGAACGGCACAGAGGTGGAGTTGGACGCGTCAGGCGACGAGGGCGTGATCCGGCTGGTAACGCCATGAGCTGCGATCCTGTCGGCGGGGACCCGGGTGTGCTGTCCGGGGGAGCAGACGAAACGGCCCGGGAGCAGGTGAACTCCTGGCTGGCCGCCATCAACCCGGTGACCAGCCACCTGGTGGCTGAACGCACCTCCTATTCGTCGCAGCTCATACCCGTCACCCCGTACGTGACCGTGTCGTGCATCGAGGCGTTCCTGCGTTACCCGGAGGCGGTGGCGAGGATCGCCGCCGCCATGTCGCCAGAGGAGATCGGTGCGGCGGCCCGGCGGCCCGGCTGCCAGGCCGACTCGGTGTTCCTGTGGGGGATCGCCAACTTCTTCCTCATCGGTCGCAACGTCATGGCGATGGTGGATCCGACGTTGGACTCCGTTCAGCGGACCCACACGGTGCTGGACTTCTGGGCGCGTGCATCACACGCCTACCGGGGCGGCCCGTACCTGCATGCCGCCGAGGTGGGCAACCGGATCGAGGTGCTGTCGCCAGACATGGTCACCCACCTGGCCGCCGGGGCCAGGGCGGTAGACGACGAGCGCCGTGACCGGATCCGTAGGGCCAATGCCACGATCATCAACCACCTGTTCCTGCTCTACTTCGACACCCGGGTGGGCCATGCCGATACCGGCCCGTACCGCCTGGAGGACGGCCGGACCATGATCGTCCGGGACTTCTACCGCCTCGGGGAGAGCGACTTCTCCTGGTCCGGCGTGGCAGCGGGCGTTCCGTTCCGCAACCTCACGGCGGCGCTGGTCCTGGACCCGGAGGTCGAGGTGTCCATCACCGACTACGGGACGACCATCTCATCGCCGGAGGACTACCTGGAGCACCTCAGCGGGTTCGGCCTCTACACCACCGATGGAGTGGCACCCGGTGGGCTGCCGGTGCCGCTCTCCGACCAGGACCTGGAGGCAACGGCTGCGGCGGCGAAGGTGGCCCAGCGGCAGCACTACCGGGACATCGTCGCCATGGACCGTGATGAGCGCATCGCCTGTGGCGCCTACGTCTACTTCACCTTCCTGCGACCGTTCGCCGAGATCGCAGGCGTGGCAGACGAGATCGACTGGACGTGCCCTCGGGACACCCCCGCAGACCTGTACCCGCTGGTCACGACCGACATGGAGCCACCGGAACGCGACCCTGGCGTTGACGTCTACCCGGCGTACGCCTGAACGGTCAGCTCCTGGAGCGGGCCAGAGAGTCGACGACCAGGACCACCACCACGGCGGCCATGGCGAGGGCCATCGGTGCGACCAGACCACCAGCGGCGTCCGGCCAGCCCAGGTCGGCCCCACCGACGGCCACGTCGGCATGCCGGCTGACCACGCCGACGCCGTTGGGCCAGGGCCAGAGGACCCGTAGCGAACCAGCCATGAGCCCGACCATCACGGCCAGGACGTCGTCGCGGCGCCGTTCCAGCAGGCCGGCCAGAAGCGAGGAGAAGCACGCCAGGCCGACGATCGCACCGGCGCCGAACACGGCAGCGTCGAGGAGCAGGCGTTCGTCCACCACGCCGATCACCGCGGAGTACATGCCCAGGATGAGCAGCAGGAACGAGCCAGAGATACCCGGCAGGACCATGGCGCAGACGGCAACTGCCCCCGAGGCCAGCAGCATCAGGGCGGACGGATCCGTGATCGGAGCCCCCTGGTAGCCCAGCCCGGCGAAGACGACGACGCTGACCAGGGAGGCTCCGCCGAGGCGCCGCCGGGTCCATGCCACCTCGCGACGGGTCACCAGCACCGAGGCCACGACCAGGCCCAGGAACAGGCCGGCCATGGGTTCCGGGTGGTCGATGAGGGCGCCCTCGATCACGCCGGCCAGCAGCACGACGGTGGACAGGAGGCCGACCAGCAGCGGGACGAGGAACCACCAGTCCACCTCGCCGAGCCGTCGGAGGCCTCCGCGTAGGTCGCCCCGTATGAACCGGCCCAGTGCGCGCGAACCGCTGCGGATCGCAGCCAGAAGCCTGTCGTAGATCCCGAACAGCAGGGCGAGGGTCCCACCGGACACGCCGGGGACCACGTCGGCCGCTCCCATGCAGGCACCGCGTCCCAGCTGTGCCAGCAGCGTTGGCGCCCCGGGGCGGTCCTGGCCCCGGTGGGGCACGGTGTCCGTCATCAGGTCCCGGCGCCCCCGGCGGCCACCACGGAGGGGGGCGGGTCCGCGACCAGGTAGGGGGTCAGGCGGGCGGCCATGTCGGTGGGGAAGCGGGTGGGCCTCCCGTTGGTGCCGGTGACGGCGGCCACGACTTCCTGTGTGGCCAGCACGGCGTCGCCCCGGAGGAGACGCTGTCCCCAGCGGGACGATGCGCGCCGCAGTTCGAGTACCTCGGTCTCGATCACGAGGTTGTCGCCGGCGACAGCAGAGGCCAGGAACTTCGTGGTGATGCGGGAGACGACGAACCGGAAGCCCTCGGCTTCCAGGTCGTGCAGTCCCAGTCCCGCCTCGTCCAGCAGCTCGATCCGGCCGATCTCGAACAACTGGACGTAGACGCTGTGGTTCAGGTGCCCGTAGGGGTCCAGCTCGTAGAACCGGACCTTCACCGGATGGCGGTGTGGGGCGGTCGGGGCGTTGGGCACGCGGGTGACGCTAGCCGTCGGGCTTGCAGGGTTCGGAGCCGCCCGGGCCTCGTTCGTGGCGGCCGGTCGGCCGGTCGGGTGGTCGATGTCGCAGGGCTACCCTCCACCCCATGGCGGGTACGGACTCATCGTTCGGGGTCCAGATCCATTCCGAGGTGTTCCAGCCGGCGTCCGGGGCAACCGAGGGCGACGCCGTGCTGCTCGTCTCTGGAGCCGATTCCCACTGCACCCGTTGGACGTCGGCGTTCATCCAGCCGCTGCTGGACCTGGGACACCGCGTGGTGCGATACGACCACCGGGACAGCGGGCTCTCCACCAAGGTGCCGGCCGATGTCGGCTACACGCTGGCGGACCTGGCCGATGACGCCTGTGCGGTCATGGACGAGCACGGAATCGCCCGGGCCCACGTGGTTGGTCGGTCCATGGGGGGCATGGTCGGCCAGGTGATGGCGCTGGACCATGCCGACCGGGTGGTCACGTTGACGTTGCTCTGCTCCAGCCCCGGTCTCGGCGACGAGAGCCTGCCGTCGGCCGCCGACTGGCTGGTCGACCGGATGGCTGAGAGGCTTTTCGCACCCCCGCCGGCCGGCCAGGCCGAACGGGTCGCCTGGATCGTGGAACTGGACGAGATGTTCGCCGGTACGCGCTATCCGGTCACCACCGCCGAGCGGATCCGTACGGCGGTGGCCGAGGTGGAGCGGTGCTGGTACCCGGAGTCGGGGCACGGCCCGGCGGTCAACTCCTCGCCGTCCCTGCTGGGTCGGTTGGCTGCGATCGCAGTACCGACTCTGGTCGTCCACGGCACGGCCGACCCGGTGTTCCCGGTGGAGCACGCTCTGGCCCTGGCCGATGGGATCGGCAATTCCGGGCTCTGGCTGGTGGAGGGCCTGGGCCACGAGGTGCCCGATGGCCTGGTGCCGGCACTGCTCGAGCGCATCCGGGAGCATCTCGGCGGCGGGTCCTGACCTGCCTTATCGGCTCGGGCGTCCTGTCGAACTCCCCGCCGGGTCCGCTGTACGGGTAGGCCCGGGTCGGACGCGGAAACGACGCCCTCCCGGCGGGTGGGAAGACGTCGTTCCGTCGGGGCCCTTTGCGAGTCGTCGCACGTCAACGTTCTCCATGGCCCAGCAGGGCTTTGGTCGCGAGAGCGTGAGGGGACCGGCTCGGTGCAGGGGCCTCGGACTCACCCGCCGGGCGGGGCTCGACACCGTCCTTCGAACCGGTCGGATCGCACTTGGAGTCCTCCCGTCGCTCGGAGTTGGGGACCGTGTCGATCACCACCCCACCGAAGGGACGGGGTAGCCCTGACACCGTCGCGCCGCTGAGGACGTCTGTCAACCGTCGAGCCGCGAACGGCTGATGCCCGGGTCGGTTGCCCATCCGGTGGGAGGGCGGCCCGGCTGTCGGGGTCAGTGCTGGCCGGTAAGGGCCCGGTTCCTGACCTTCGCCTTGATGTAGTCGCGGTTCATGAAGGCGATGAAGTCCAGCGAGATCTCCTTCGGGCAGGCCTCCGAGCACTCGCCGTGGTTCGTGCACGAGCCGAAGTACTCCTCCATGGTCTCGACCATGGTCTCGGTCCGGCTCCAGCGCTCCGCCTGACCCTGGGGCAGCAGGCCCAGGTGGCCGATCTTGGCCGAGGTGAACAACTGCGCCGCCGAGTTCGGACAGGCGGCCACGCAGGCACCGCATCCGATGCAGGCGGCGGCGTCGAACGCCTGGTCCGCCGCCACCTTCGGGACCGGGGTGAGGTTGGCGTCGGATGCCGCTCCCGTACCGACCGAGATGTATCCGCCGGCTTCGATGATCCGATCCAGGGGGGACCGGTCGACCGCCAGGTCGCGCACCACCGGGAAGCCGGCTGCACGGAACGGCTCGATCACGATCTCGTCGCCGTCGGAGAACTCCCGCATGTGGAGCTGGCAGGTGGCGGTGGCCTTCTGGGGTCCGTGCGCCCGCCCGTTGATCATCACGCCACAGGTGCCGCAGATCCCCTCGCGGCAGTCGCTCTCGAATGCCACCGGCTCCTCACCGGCGGCGTTCAGCTCCTCGTTCAGCAGGTCGAGCATCTCGAGGAACGAGGCATCGGTGCTGATGGTCTGGTGGTGGACGTCGAAACGGCCCGGTTCGTCGGGGCCGTCCTGGCGCCACACCCTGAGGGTGACGCTGATGGTCTCGCCGTGTCCTCCGCCCATGTCGTGGTGTTCCCTTCTGGTCCCGGTATCCGGTGGCGCTGAGGCCATCGGGGTGACCGGCTCCAACGTCCTGATGCTGCCTGCTGGTCCTACTTGTACGAGCGCTGCGAAAGCGCCACGTCCTCGAAGCTCAACTCCTCGCGGTGGCGGGTCTGGGCCGTGCCCTCGCTGTGCCACTCCCATGCCGCCACGTGGGCGAAGTTCTCGTCGTCCCGTTGGGCCTCGCCCTCGTCGGTCTGGTGCTCGCTCCGGAAGTGGCCGCCGCAGGACTCCTCCCGCTCGAGGGCATCTCGGGCCATGAGCTCGGCCAACTCGAAGAAGTCGGCCACCCTGCCCGCCTTCTCGAGTGACTGGTTGAGGGTCGCAGCGCTACCCAGGACCCGTACGTCGGAGTGGAACTCCTCGCGGAGCGTCGGGATGTCGGTCAGCGCCTGCTCCAGGCCCGCCTTGTCGCGTTCCATGCCGATGTGCTCCCAGACGATGCGCCCCAGCTGCTTGTGGAACTGGTCGACCGACCTGGTGCCGTTGATCGACAGCCAGCGCTTCTGTTCGTCCTCGACACCACGCACGGCCTCGGTGAACACCGGGTCGTCGGTCGGGACGGCGGTCTGGCCCAGCAGGCCCGCCAGGTCGTCGCCGATCGTGTACGGAAGCACGAAGTAGCCGTCCGCCAGGCCCTGCATGAGGGCGCTGGCTCCCAGCCGGTTGGCCCCGTGGTCGGAGAAGTTGGCCTCGCCGATGGAGTACAGGCCGGGGACCGTGGTCATCAGGTGGTAGTCCACCCAGAGGCCGCCCATCGTGTAGTGGATGGCCGGATAGATGCGCATCGGCTGGTCGTACGGGTTCTCACCGGTGATCCGGTGGTACATGTCGAACAGGTTCCCGTACTTGGCCGAGATGGCCTCGACGCCGTCCCGGGCGATGACCGCCTGGAAGTCCAGGAACACGCCGTTCTTGAGCGGGCCGATGCCGCGCCCCTCGTCGCAGACCGTCTTGGCGTTCCGGGAGGCCACGTCCCGTGGGACCAGGTTTCCGAAGGCCGGGTACTTGCGCTCCAGGTAGTAGTCGCGGTCCGACTCGGGGATGTCGGCCGCGGCCCTGGCGTCGTCCATGCCGTTAGGTACCCAGATGCGTCCGTCGTTGCGGAGCGACTCGGACATGAGCGTCAGCTTCGACTGGAAGTCGTCGCTGACCGGGATGCAGGTCGGGTGGATCTGCGTGTAGCAGGGGTTGGCGAAGAAGGCGCCCTTCTTGTGGGCCCGCCAGGCGGCGGTGACGTTGCACATCATCGCGTTGGTGGACAGGAAGTAGACGTTGCCGTAGCCCCCGGTGGCCAGCACGACGGCGTGGGCCGAGTGGGGGGTCACCTCGCCGGACAACAGGTCGCGGGTGACGATCCCACAGGCCCGGTCCTCCTTGAGGACCACGTCGAGCAGCTCCGCACGGGTGTGCAGCTCGACGGTGCCGGCCGCCACCTGGCGCATGAGTGCCGAGTAGGCGCCTATGAGGAGCTGCTGGCCGGTCTGGCCCCGGGCGTAGAAGGTGCGCGAGACCTGGGCGCCGCCGAACGAACGGTTGTCCAGGAGGCCCCCGTAGTCGCGGGCGAACGGCACTCCCTGGGCGGTGGCTTGGTCGATGATGTTGACCGACACCTCGGCGAGGCGGTGGACGTTGGCCTCGCGGGACCTGTAGTCGCCGCCCTTGACGGTGTCGTAGAAGAGCCGGTGGACCGAGTCGCCGTCGTTCGGGTAGTTCTTCGCAGCGTTGATGCCGCCCTGGGCCGCGATGCTGTGCGCCCGGCGCGGGCTGTCGTGGAAGGTGAAGGCCTTCACGCGGTAGCCCAACTCGCCGAGAGAGGCAGCCGCCGAGGCGCCGGCGAGACCCGTGCCGACCACGATCACGTCGAACTTCCGCTTGTTGTTCGGGTTGACCAGCTTCATGGAGAACTTGTGGTTCTCCCACTTGTCGGCCGTGGCTCCGGCCGGAACCTTCGAGTCCAGGCGCGGGCTGGTTCCCGTTCCGGCGGCGGTATCGGAGTCCATGCTCACGGTGACACGCTCCCTGTCGAATCGGTCCCATGTCCGGTGGCCGCCGCACCGTGGCCCTGCTCGGCCAGGCAGGCGTTGCCTTCAACCTCGCCCACCGGACACATGCGTCCGTCCTCGTCGATCAGCCCGGCCTGGGCGAGGATCGGGAAGCTCAGGTTCCCGACCAGGATCAGCCCGGCAAGGGTGGTGGCGAGGGTGCGCCGCAGGTGGTTGTAGCGGGGGTTGTTCACCCCGAGGCTCTGGAACATGGACCAGGCGCCGTGGAAGATGTGCCACGCCAGGGCGATGTTGGCCACCACGTAGATGATGGCCACGGGTAGGTAGCCGAGGGATTCGGCGACGTTGTGGTACGGATCGCCAGGCACGAAGTCTCCGCCGAGCCACCAACCCCAGGTCAGGTCGGCCAGGTGGAACAGGACGAACAGGGCGATGATCGGTCCCGTCCAGCGCATCGTCCGGCTGGCGAAGGTGGCTGCTATGTGGTCCCGTCCGCCTTCGTACTTCTTGGCGCCGCTGATGCGACCGGCCTTTTCGCTGGAGTTGCCGCTCATTCGGCTGAGGGTGATCGCCGAGTGGAGGTGTACGACGAACATGGTGAGCAGGCCGAGGCGCATGAGCCACAGCACCCCGCCCTCCGGTACCAGCCCACCACCGATGGTGCGCAGCGACTCGGCGTACTCGTACATCCGGGCAGGGCCCTCGTACACGTGGAGGTTGCCGACCATGTGGATGAGGACGAAGCCGATGAGGCCCATGCCGGTCAGGGCCATGACCCACTTGCGTCCGACCGCCGACTGGTAGAGGTTCAACGGGAAGGGCCATTCCCGCCCGCGGCTCCGGACCGGAGCCACGCGATACCGCTGCTCTGTGGTCTGTGCCATGGTGCCCCTCCTCAGGCTCTCACCGTGTCGGCGGGCGGACCGACCGGGGTGATCGCCGGCAAGAGGGTAGCGCGTGGTCGCTGTGGGGAACCCTGCCGAAGGCCGGATCGGATCGTGGATCGCGTGCCGGATGACACGCCGGATGGGCGGGCCCTCAACCGGCGCCTATATGGCCGCGGTAGTGGTTGGTGGTGGTCCGCCCGTCGGCCGGTGGGCCACCCGGTGGCGAGGTTCGGGTCACCCGCAGGTCCAGGAGCACCTCCCCGGTGGCATCGCCCAACTGGTGCCGGATCGTGCCTACCAGCGTCACGGAATCGGCTTCGATGGATCCACCCCAGGACCTGGCCTGCTCCCGGCCGGCGACGGTCAGCACGGCGTCCACGCGTACGTGGTGGATCGGCGTCCGGCCGTCGTGTACGACCAGTACCCGGCATTCCAGGGTGGACCTCGGGGTAATGCTCAGCGGTGGTGGGTCCGCCACCACGATCGTCTCTGCGCAGGCGGCGGCGACCGCCCCGTAGGCCGGCTTCGGGACCCGACGATGGTCCAGCAGCGAGCCGGAGATGGCCGGTGCACCGTCGAGTAGGCGGTCCAGGGCGAAGCCGCCGGTGGGCCGGTACTTGCGGCGGCGCAGCGCCTCGACCTGGATCCTGAGCAGATCGGCCTGGTGCTGGCGGGTGGCGGACGCCCAGGATTCCCGGTCCGGTCGGTCGGCTGGGGGGAACCGACGGACCAGCACCTCGGCTTCGGCGCCGTACCGGGATGCGAGCCCCTCCAGGTCGACGTCGGGCCAGGTGGAGGGATCCAGGGTGCCGTCGGTCAGGGCGGGCGAGTCCTCGGGAACCGACTGGGACCCGAATGCGGAGACGAATCGGCCGACCCGCGGCAGGCGGTCCAGGTAGTCGGCCAGGTCCCCGCGCCTGCCGCTGTACCAGCCGAACCAGAGGTGGCTGTCGGCGTCGTCCAGGTAGGGCAGGTTGGGGAGCACGCCGGAGTGGCTGATGATCGGTCTGGACGGGTCGGCCTGGTCCAGCGCCCGGTGGACGGCGCGGTCCAGCACGGTCCGGTTCCATGTCGGCCACTGCTGTGCCATGAGCCGCGGGGCGGCACGTGTGCGGTCCACCGGGTCCGGGGCGTCGTGCCCGCACCACACCACCACGGACGGATGGTGGCCCAGCAGGTCGACCATCTCACGGGCCTGGCGGGCCGCCTGGCCCCGCACCCCCCGGTGGTATCCGCCGGTCAGGGGCATGTCCTGCCAGAGCAGCATCCCGGACCGGTCGGCAGCCTCGTAGAGGGCGGGAGCCGAGATGTGGCCGGCAACCCTGAGGAGGTTCAGGCCGGCATCACGGGCCAGCTCCAGGTCCCTCCCGGTCGACTCGGTCGTGACCGATGCCAGGTGCCGGTCCAGGGGCGGAACGATGGCCCCCCTCAGGAACAACCTCTCGCCGTTCACCTCCCACACGTGGTCCCTCATCCGGACCGACCGGAATCCGATGGTGCGTACCGTCGTGTCGCTGACCAGGCCGTCTTCGGTGGCTACGTCCAGGACGACGTCGTTCAGGGGCTGGTCGCCCAGCTCGGTAGGCCACCAGAGCGGCGGGCGCGGCACCCGGACCGTCCACTCGACCCTGTTCTCGCCGCCGGCCAGTGGCTGGCGGTGGCGGTGGTCGATGCCCAGGATCCGGGTCCGGAACACCGCCGCCCGGGGGCGATCGGAGTCGACGACCGCACGCAGCGCCAGGGTGGCCACGTTCTGGGTGGCTCGGGTGCAGACCACGCGGACGTGCTGGAGGTGGATCGGCCCTGTGAGGCGCAGGCGCACCGGCTGCCAGATGCCTCCGGGGTTGTGGCCGCCGGGGGCGCCCTGGGTGGAGCCGGTGAGGGTGCGCTTCTCGTCGGGGTTGCCGGTCGGCGGGCAGGCCACCTCCACGGCCAGGAGGTGCTCGGAGCGGGAGCGGGCCGCACTGGTCACCTCGAGGGCGTGGCGGAAGAAGTACCCCTCGGTGGGGCCCAGGTAGGAGCCGTTCAACCAGACGTCGCCCTGGTAGGAGACCCCGTCCAATTCCAGCCAGAGCCTCTGGTCGGCGGTCGGCTCTGTGGTGCAGAACCGGGTCCGGTAGAGGAGTGGTCCGTCCTCGGTGCTGAAGTCGGGTTCGGCCTGCCAGTGGCCGGGGACGGCCACCTCCGGCCAGTCGCCGTCGTCCAGGTCATCGTCGGGAAAGGTCCGGCGGAGGGCATTGTCGGCCACCCTGGCCCGCCAGGGCCCCGGAAGGTCCATGTCCGCGACGCTACCGGCGGCCCGGCCGGCCTATCGGCCGCAGGCAGCCGGCGTGACAGCAGGCAGGCCCGCCGATCGGGTGCCTACCGACGGGATGCCCGTCGCTATGGTTCCCGTCATGACGCGACCGACCACACTGGGCGAACTGCGATTGGCCGGCTGGGAGTCCGTACCGGTTGCCGAGGAGCTGCGCCGCAACGCCGTGGCCATGATCCGGTCCGGGGAGCCGATGTTCCCGACGGTCCTGGGCTACGAGGACACGGTGATCCCGCAGCTGGAGAACGCCCTGCTGGCCGGGCACGACGTGATCTTCCTGGGCGAGCGCGGGCAGGCCAAGACCCGCCTCATCCGGAGCCTGACCGGTCTGCTGGACGAATGGATGCCGATAGTCGCCGGCTCGGAGATCAACGACGACCCCTACGGACCGGTGTCGCGCTACGCCAGGGACCTGGTTGCCGAGATGGGAGACGACACCGAGTTGGGCTGGGTGCACCGCGATGACCGCTACGGCGAGAAGCTGGCCACCCCGGACACGTCGATAGCCGACCTGATCGGTGAGGTGGACCCGATCAGGGTGGCGGAGGGCCGCTACCTGTCAGACGAGCTGACCATCCACTACGGCCTCGTGCCGCGCACCAACCGTGGACTGTTCTGCATCAACGAACTCCCGGACCTCTCCGAACGCATCCAGGTCGGCCTCCTGAACGTCCTGGAGGAACGGGACGTCCAGATCAGGGGACATCGGATCCGCCTTCCCCTGGACGTGGTGATGTTCGCCTCGGCCAACCCGGAGGACTACACCAACAGGGGTCGCATCATCACCCCGCTGAAGGACCGCTTCGGCTCCCAGATCAGGACCCACTATCCGCTGGACCCCGACGTCGAGATGGACATCGTGGACCAGGAGGCGACCATCCCGGTGGTGGACGGGTTGGACGTGGTCGTTCCCGATTTCATGTCCCGGGTGGTGGTGGCGATCACCCACGAGGCCCGCCGCAGCCCCCACCTGAACCAGCGGTCGGGGGTGTCGGTGAGGGTGAGCATCGCCAACCAGGAGGCCCTGGCGGCCAGCGCCGTGCGTCGGGCCGTGCGATCCGGCGAAGCGGTGGCCGTGCCCCGGGTATCGGACCTGGATGCCCTCGCCGCTTCCATGGCCGGCAAGGTCGAGATCGACAGCATCGACGATGATCGTGACGGCGAGATCCTGGACAGGATCGTCCGGGCGGCCCTCCTGGGGGTGTTCCGGGAGGTGGTTCCCGGTGAGCTGCACCGGGGTGTGGTCGAGGCCTTCGAGGAGCACGACGGCGTGTCGGTCGGCGTGTCGGTTGGCGAGGCCATCGGGTCGGGCGCCTATGCCGAGGTGGCCGCCGGGATCCCCGCTCTCGCCACGGCTGTGACCGTCCTGCTGGGAGACGAACCGGGTGGAGGCGATCCCCCGCCGGCCCTTGTCGCCAGCGCCGTGGAGCTGGTGCTGGAGGGCCTGCACCTCTCCAAGCGCCTCAACAAGGAGACGACCGGGAGGGGATCCCGCTACCGGATCCGCGCCTGACGGGCTGGTCATCGGGGTTCCCCGATGCGACCCGGGTGGGTGGTTGGAGCGTCAGGGCTGGTTGAGGCCTGATGTTCAGGCCCGGCGGGTCATGTCCTGCGGGTCAGGACGCCGGCGTCAAAGACGACGCGGTCACCGACACGGGTCTGGAACAGGACCCGTCCGCTATCGGATCCGCCGGGTCCGTCGTCCTCCCAGGCGTGGACCTCCAGGGTCTCTCCGGGCATGACCGGCGACTTGAACCTGCCGCCCATGGAGGCGAACCGTGCAGGGTCGGAGCCGCACACGGCGTGCAGGAGCGCACGTCCGGTGAACCCGTAGGTGCACAGCCCGTGGAGGATCGGCGTGTCGAATCCAGCCCCCGCGGCGAATGTCGGATCGGAGTGCAGCGGGTTGCGGTCGCCGCTAAGCCGGTAGAGGAGCGCCTGGTCCCGCCTGGTCTCGTAGGTGACCACGTGATCGGCCTCGCGGTCGGGGAGTTCCCAGTCGTTGGATGGTCCGCGGTCGCCGCCCCAGCCGCCCTCGCCGCCGATGAACAATCCAGATCGCGTGGACCAGAGGGGGGTTCCATCCGGATCGGTGACGTCGGTCTGCATGTAGACGAGGGCCGCCTTCCCCTTGTCGTAGATCTCACCGATCCTGCCGGTGGCGATGCCCTTTCCGGCGGCCGGGATCTCCTGGTGGCAGGTGATCGCCTGCTCGGCATGGAGCAGGAACATCGGGTTGAAGTCGCCGAAGCCGGGGGTCCGGCCCCCGCCCATCACCACGCACTGGGTGGGGAACGCCCGTTGGTCCACGCCGTCCGAATTCTCAGTGGTGAACTCCAGCTCGAAGCCGGTGGGGTCCGATACGCCGGCACCGATGCCGAGTGCGTAGATGAGGCTCTGCTTGGAGGTCCAGGAGATCTCGGTGGGTTCGCCCACGGATCCGGCGGCGTCGGGGTTGATGGGCATGTGGACTCCAATGTCTCCGGGTGGTTGACGTGGGCATCGCGTGCCGGTCCGATGGCCGGTCGCGAGCCGATCCGACAGTACGGGAGCCCCGCGACCGGGGCCCAACCGCGGCGTCGTGGCCTGTGCCGGGCTGAACCGCCGGGCCGACGAGAAGCCGCCCGGAAGGTCGGCGCTAGGGTCGATCCGTGACCCGCTGGCGACGTCGTTCCCACCGCCGGGAGGTGCGACGGTCCACCTACTCCAGGTGGGACGGCACCCAGGAGTTGCCGGATCTGGACGCCGATGCGCTCCTCCAGGCAATGGGGGACGAGCTAATCGAGCACGGTGACCCGGAATCGGCCCTGCGTCGGATGCTCCACCAGGGCCTCGACGTCGACGGCCAACACCTCCAGGGCATCCGGGAGATCCTCGAGAGGCTGCGCCGGGCCCGACAGGAGCGCCTCGGGAGGGATGACCTGGGCGGCGTCTACGCCGAGATCGACCAGGCCCTGCGCGATGTCATCGACGAGGAGCGGGCCGCACTGGGTACCCCGGAGACCGACGACATGGGTGGGCGTGATCCGGAGAGCTCGTCCATGGATGAAGCCAGCGCGGCCAGCCAGGCCAGCCAGGCCCGCCGGGACCACCTGGACCTCCTCGAACACGAGAACCTGGCCGGGAAGGTCCGCGGCCTGCAGCAGCACGACTTCGCCTCTACCGAGGCCCGCCAGCGGTTCGAGGCCCTGCTGGAGCGACTACGAGAGCAGCTCATGGCGCAGTTCGTGGAGCAGGTATCCGACGCCACGCAGGCCATGACGCCCGAGGGCCGCTCCCGCATGGTCGAGATGCTGGCCGAGTTGAACCGGATGCTGGAGCAGAGGTCCGAGGGCCATGAACCGGACTTCGCCGGGTTCATGGAGCGGTTCGGCGATTTCTTCCCGGAGAACCCCACCACGCTCGACGAGCTCCTGGAGGTCCTGGCCCGTCGCATGGCGGCCATGCAGCAGGTCCTCAACTCGATGACGCCCGAGCAGCGTGCGCAGCTGCAGGAACTCTCCGACCAGTTGATGGAGGACCTGGACCTCCAGTGGGAGGTGTCCCGACTGGGCGAGTCCCTACGCGAGGCCTTTCCGCAGATGGGGTGGGAGGACTCCCGCCAGTTCACCGGCGACCAGCCCCTGGACCTGGGCGGGGCCTTCGAGGCGATGGAGGAACTGGCCGAGCTGGACCAGCTCGAGCAGATGCTGCGCGGGGCGTCCTCGCCGGGCGCCCTGGCCGAGGTGGACATCGACCGCGTACGGGACCTCCTGGACGATGAGTCCGCAGAGAGCCTCGAGAGGCTGGCGGAGATGACCCGGCTCCTGACCGAGGCCGGCCTGATCGAGAACACCGAGGAGGGCCTGACGCTGACCCCCAGGGCGATCCGACGACTTGGCCAGAATGCGTTGTCGGACCTCTACCGACGGCTCAGCCGGGACCGGTCAGGTCGCCACGACCAGTCCCGGGCCGGTCTGGGCCACGAGCGTGAGTTCACGACCCGGCCGTGGGAGTTCGGTGACCCGTTCGACCTGGACATCGAGCAGACGGTTCGCAACGCGGTGGCCAGGGGCGGTGCCGGCGTGCCGGTGGCCCTCATGCCGGAGGATTTCGCCATCGAACGCACCGAGTCGGAGGTCCGGTCCTCCACGGTTCTCATGTTGGACCTCTCCCTGTCGATGCCGATGCGGGGGAACTTCCTCCCGGCCAAGAAGATGGCGATGGCCCTGCACTCGCTCATGTCCAGCCAGTTCCCGCGGGACTTCCTGGGGGTGGTCACGTTCAGTGAGGTGGCCAGGGAGATCCGGCCCGAGCGCCTGCCCGAGGTGTCCTGGGACTACGTGTACGGCACCAACATGCAGCATGGCTTCGCCCTGGCGCGGGCGATCCTGGCGCGCCAGTCGGGGAACAGGCAGATAATCATGGTCACCGACGGTGAGCCGACCGCCCACCTGACCGACGACGGCCTTCCCGTCTTCAGCTATCCGCCCACCCGCGAGACGGTGGAGCGGACGCTTCGCGAGGTTCGGCGCTGCACCCGCGAGAAGATCAGGATCAACGTCTTCGTGCTGGACGCCACGCCGCACCTGGCCCGCTTCGTCGAGGACATGACCCGGTTGAACGGCGGACGGGCGTTCTTCACCACGAATGAGAACCTCGGCGACTACGTGCTCGTCGACTTCGTGGAGCAGCGGAGGGTGGCCCGCTGAGGCGGAGTTTCCAGAAATTCGTGATTTCCCTTGCAATTACGGGAATTACAGTGGTGTAATTCCACTGCTGGAACCCCTTCGGGGGACTCCCCCGACATCGGGGGCATGTCGGACCGGCGGAAAGGCGGACAGTGACCATGGGGATCATCGCGAAGCCCGATCTGGATACTGACTGGAAGGACTACTCCAATTGCCTGGGAGTTGACCCGGACCTGTTCTTCCCGGAGCGTGGAGCCAGCACCAGGGAGGCCAAGGAGGTCTGCCGGGGTTGTGTCGTCAGGGAGGACTGCCTCGAGTACGCACTCCTGAACGGCGAGAAGTTCGGAATCTGGGGTGGCATGAGCGAACGCGAGCGACGTCGCATACGGCGTCAGCGTGCCCTCGACCGCCAGGCGGCGGAGCGCACCGCAGAGGCCGTCTGACCGAACGGCGCGTGACGAGCCGATGGGTAGTATGTGTCCATGAACGCCATCGCATTCCTCGGCACACAGGAACTCCTCATCGTGGGAATCGTGTTCCTGGTCATGTTCGGCGGCAGCCAGATCCCGAAGTTGGCCCGCAACCTGGGCAGGGCCCAGCGCGAGCTCCAGAAGGGGCTGGCGGAGGGTCAGGCCGACGTCGACGGCGACACGGATACATGATCCCGGGTCCGACCCGGGCCTGAGTACCGGCTACCCGGGGCTCGACCGACCCGGTTGGGTGCTGGGTACACTTCCGGGCCGCTGGTCGACCAGCGGCCAACGCCGAGTCGACCCATCCCCAGGAGCGATCCACGCCGATGAGCAACTTCACCCAGGAACTACCACCACAGCCTCCGATCGGCGATGTGAAGGTCGTCTACCTGGGCCCGGCCGCCCCCCACTGGGAGGTCCGTTCCACGTTCGGCGATCCCCGGATGATCGAGTCCTTCCGTGATCGTGTGCACGCCCGCCTGATGCTGCTCCCACCTCACGATCCGCAGTTCCGTCGCAACCGCGAGCGCATCAACCGTGATGCCGAGCGTGAGAACGTCCTGATCACCTGGGACCTCGGCTACGAAGAGGCCGAGGGCTAGAAACCCGGCATGGTCCACCGTCCGGGGGTTCAGCCTCCGCGGTGTCGGCCCTCCAGGGCCCGTACACCGGGGCAACGTCGGCCCAGTGCGAATCTTGTCGCCGACGGGCATCTCTCTGCCAACGGGCATCTCCTCGCCAAAACGACAGCAACCCCGACGTTCGTCGAGGCTGCTGCCGATACGGGGCGTGGAGGGGTCGCCCCGGGGGGATCAGGCGGCCACTGCCACCAGCTCGTCGTTGCGGGTCGCGGCGCGTCGGGCCTTCAGGATCCTGCGGCGCTGCCGCTCGGAGCAGCCGCCCCAGACCCCGTGCTCGACCCGGTTCGTCAGCGCGTACTCCAGGCAGGGTGCGGTGACCGTGCAGGCTTCACAGACCAGCTTGGCGAGCGCCACGCCGATCCCATCGTGGGGAAAGAAGACCTCGGGGTCGGTATTCGCGCAACTGCCCCGTGCCATCCAGATCGTGTCCATGGGTCCTTGTTCTCTACTTTCTCGCCGGCTCCGCCCGTGACAGGTGTATTTCTCTCACATCGGACCGAAAACCCCGGTAAAGCCGGGGGCCGACCTGGGAAACTTCCCGGGAATCCGTCCGGGTCGGGTCGCTCCCATGTCCTCGGGGGTCGTCGATGACCGACGAAGGCTCGGCACTCGGGTCCAGGGATCCGTCCGGAGGGGAGTGGTCCACTGCGGCGCGAGCCGCACTGGTGGTGGCACTGCTCTACCTCTTCCTGACCGGGGTGGAGCTGCTCAGCGGTGGCTTCAAGACCATGGGTGCCGGTTTCGTGGACGGCCTCTTCGAGGGTGTCTCGAATCCCGTGGCTGGCCTCTTCGTCGGCCTGCTCGCCACCGTGCTGGTCCAGTCCTCGTCGGTGTCGACCTCGGTCATCGTCGGCCTGGTGGCTTCGGGCGTCGTGGGCGCCGACGAGGCGGTTCCGATGATCATGGGCGCAAACCTCGGGACCACGGTCACCAACACGCTCGCCTCCCTGGGACACATGCGTCGGGACATGGAGTTCCGCCGTGCGTTCGCCGCGGCCACGGTGCACGACTTCTTCAACATCCTCGCCGTGATCGTCTTCCTGCCCCTCGAGCTGGCCACCGGCTACCTGTCCTCCACTGCGGGCTGGATCACCGAGCAGGTGATCGGCAGCTCGGGCGCCGAATTCAACAGCCCGCTGAAGGCAGCGGTGAAGATGCCCGCCGGTTGGGTGAAGGACCTCCTCTCGGGTGTCGGGGCCGGCGGGAACTGGATGGGTGGGCTGATGATCCTCATCGGCCTGGTGTTCATCTTCCTGGCCCTCGCCTACATCACCCGCAACATGCGGCTGCTGGTGGCCGACCGGGTGGAGGCGGCCATCAACCGGACCCTCGGGGCCGGTTCCGGGTTGGTGGCGATCCTGCTGGGTGCGATCATCACGGTCTCGGTGCAGTCGTCGTCAATCACGACCTCCGTGCTGGTGCCGCTGGCCGCTTCCGGCGTCCTCACCCTGGAGAACATCTACCCGGTGACGCTCGGCGCCAACGTGGGTACGACGGTCACGGCGCTCCTGGCTGCGTTGGCGACCGGGAACCCGGCGGCTGTCACCGTCGCCGTGGTGCACACGTTGTTCAACGTGAGCGGAATCGCCCTCTTCTATCCGATACGGGCCCTCAGGCGGATACCGCTGCGGCTGGCAGCCGGCCTGGCCGACGTGGCCGCCGAACGACGCAGTACCGCCATCGTCTACGCGCTGGGGATGTTCGTGGTCATTCCGTTGATCGGCGTCATGGTCCTCCGATGAAGGCATGCAGATGAGCACCTACCGGCACCCGGCCAGCCACCGGCGACTACCTGTGGATGGCATTGTTGAAGCAGGCACCGGTAGCCCCGACAGTTCCAGCAGTTCCAGAAACCAGGAGAACGTCCCATGGTCATGAGCTTCTTCCGTCGCAGCGATGACAGCGGTATCGATCTCATCGAGGCACAGGTTCAACGAATGGTGACCGATGCCAGGCACACCTTCGACCTGGCCATGAACGCCCTCACCGGTGGTTCGGTGGCCTCGGTCGGGGACGAGGTGAGGCGAACCGATCGTCGGATAAACGTCACCGAGATGGAGATCCGCAGGGAGCTGGTCGTCCACTTCTCGGTCCACGCCGACGGTGACGCCACCGAGATGCTCGTGTTCATGAACATGATCAAGGACCTCGAGCGGATCGGCGACTACAACAAGAACGTCTTCGACCTGGCCGAGGAGGGCGTCTCGTTCGTGGACGCGGACGACCTGGAGCGCATCCTCGGCTTCCGCGACGAGATCTCGTCCCGGATCGCGCTGATGGGCGAGATCCTCACCACGCGGGACGCCGAGAGGGCCAGGGCCTTCATCGCCCGCGGCGATGTGATGCGCCATGAGTTCGATGACCTGGTGACCGAGCTCGTGCACTCCACCTCGGTTGCGAACCATGCGGTTCCCCGGGCGCTCCTCTACCGGTTCCTGAAGCGCATAACCGCCCATTCGCTGAACGTGGTGACCGCCGTGGTCATGCCGGTGGATCGACTCGACTACTTCGACGAGGACGGCTACGGCGACAAGGGCGGGAAGGGCGACCAGGACTGAGCTGGCGACCCCAGCCGGTCCCGACCCGACCTGCGGGTCGTCGACGGGCTGCCGCCCGGTCATCGGCGTCCGGCCCGTCCGCCGTAGTCTCGATCCCCATGCGCATACTCGTCACCAACGACGACGGGATCCACTCACCGGGCCTCCACGCCCTGGCCGCAGCGGTCGTGGCCGCCGGGCACGAGGCGGTCGTGGCCGCGCCGTCATCCGACTGGAGTGGGGCGTCGGCCTGCCTCGGGCCGCTGGAGGACCCGAAGCGCGTGTCGGTCGAACGGGTGGCCCTGCCGGTTCCGGACGGATCCACGATGACCGGATTCTCGGTCGGGGCACCGCCGGCCCTGATCTCGATGCTGGCCGACCTGGGCGGTTTCGGCGAACCGCCGGAGATGGTCGTGGCCGGCATCAACCGTGGACCCAATACCGGTAGGTCCACCCTGTTCTCGGGGACGATCGGCGCCGTCCTGACCGGCGAACGGTTCGGTTGGTCGGGTATGGCCGTCAGCCTCGACGTAGCTGTCTCCGATGGGTCTGACGATGGTCCCGAGGATGGCGGGTCGGCCCGGGAAGGTCCCCGAGAGCCGCACTGGGGCACGGCGGCCGACCTCGTTCGGACGGTTCTGCCCTGGTTGGTGGCGGCACCGCAGCGAACCATCCTGAACCTGAACGTGCCTGATGCGCCGCTGTCCGATGTCCGTGGACTCCGCGGCGCCGGGCTGGCTCCGGTGGGAGGCGTGAGGACGGTCATCACCGGCATCGACGACCACGGTCTCGACCTGGACCTGATCGCCAACGACCGCCCGGTACCCGAGGGCACCGACAGCGCCCTGCTCGTGGCCGGGTGGGCGACCATCACGCCGCTCCTACCCACCAGTGCGGTGGACGTGGAGCTCCCGCTGGCGGAGTGGTCCGCGTCCCTGCCGGGTGGTGGGGCGTAGGCCGGAACGATCGTCCGCCCGTAGCCTCCGACCTGTGGCTGCCGATCTAGCGGGTTCAGGTACCGGCGACGGGTCCGACCCGGTCGCCAAGGGCCGGGCCAGCCCGTTCACCCGATTCGCCCGGATGCACGTGTTCGGGTCCATGTCGGACGCCATGATCGCGGTCGCCCTGGCCAGCTCGATCTTCTTCTCGATAGATCCAGATGCGGCCCGGTGGCGCGTCGCCGTCTACCTGGTCCTGACGATCGCCCCGTTCGCCGTGGTCACCCCCCTGATCGGTCCGCTGGTGGACAGCGTCAGGGGTGGGCGCCGCGGGATGATCCTCATCACGGTCGTCGGGCGTGGGCTGATCGCCTGGCAGATGGCCACCAACCTCGACGGCCTGCTGCTGTTCCCGCTGGCCTTCGGCCTGCTGGTGCTGCAGAAGGGCTACACCGTGGCCAAGAGCGCCGTGGTGCCCTCCCTGGTCCACAACGAGTTGGACCTGCTGGCGGCGAATGCACAGCTGGCGATGCTGAGTGCCGTGGGGAGCATGCTGGGCGCCGGCATCGGCGGCATCGCCCTGCTGGTGGGGCCGGCTGCCCCGACGAGGGTGGCGATGGCCGGCTACCTGCTCACCCTCGTCCTGGCCTGGAGGGTTCCGACGGTCCTCGTGGCGGCCACCCGGGCCACCGCAGGTGAGATGGCGGCGCTCCGTCAGAAGGGGATCAGGGCGGCCGCCGCCGCCATCGGCGTCTTCAGGGCGGTGGTCGGCTTCACGACGTTCCTGCTGGCATTCGAGTTCAGGGGCGGAGAGGAGGGTGTGCCCATCGACGCGGCCGGCCGTGCCGCCGGTGCGTCAACGGGCATCGTGCGGGGCGAGGACGTCCTGGGCAGCCCGGCCGCGCCGGTGTGGTACTTCGGCCTGGTCGTCCTGGCTGTGGGCCTCGGGGCGTTCCTGAGTGCCACCCTGGCTCCGAAGCTGAGGCGCAGGTTCACAGAGGAACTCCTCATACGCGGGGTCCTCTTCCTGGGGGTGAGCGGTGCGGCGTTGGCCACATGGCTGGGAGGCATCCGTGGCGCCGTCGTGATCGCCGGCATGGTGGCCCTCTGTAGCGGTACGGCCAAGCTGGCATTTGATTCGCTCGTCCAGCGGGACGCACCTGGGGCCAACCACGGCCGGTCGTTCGCCAGGTTCGAGGGGCGGTTCCAGATGGCGTGGGCCGTCGGCGCCTTCCTGGCGGTCTTCCTGCCGTTGCCGGTGGAGCACGGCTACCTCATCGTCGCCGTGGCGATGGCCGCGGCCCTGGCGTGGTTCCAACTGGGGCCCCTACCGCCGCGGCCCGTCGTCACCCCCGATGAGCCGGATCGGCCCGATGGGCAACTCGGGTTCTGGCGCCGGGACTGACCCGGACGGGGCTCGTGGCCTGCCTGCAACCATGGGGGTCGGTTCGCCATGGTCGGACCCGGTGCTTGCCGTGACCGGTCGGTACGGGTCGGTCCGGTCGGTCTGCTCAGTCCACGCCGTCCACTATGACGACGGTGCAGTCGGCGTTGGCGTGGCGTATAGCGGCGATCGGTGCGTAGTCATCGGAGTAGGCGAACAGGCGGGCCGCCTCGATGTCGGGGAACTCCACGATCACCATCCGGGTGGGTGACCAGAGGTCATCCTCCACGACGTCGGTCTCGCCGCCACGGGCCCTGTAGCTGCCCCCGTATTTCTGGATCATCGGGCCGGCGAGGGCCTTGTACTCCTCGTAGGCCTCCGGGTTCGTGATCTTCGTGTCAACGACCACCCACGCGCTCACAGGTCCTCCTGTCGGTCAGGGGAGCAGAGGCTGCATCCCGAGCGCCAATCGTGGCATGTCCCGATGGTGGCCAGCCAGCCGAGTTGGGTCACCGGGTCCAGCCGTGGTGGCCAACCGTGACATGTCCGGTGGTGGCATCCAGCCGGTCCGGCGTGCCTACGGCTGGGGCTGGTCGGGCAGGTCTATGCGGGCCAACCAGAGGCCCGGCGCGTCCACCTCGGACGGTGTGGGCAGGTTCCGTCCGGTAGCCCAGAGGCGGCCCAGCCCCTCGCTCCCGCTGCGGTCGACCACGCCGGCGACGAACGCCGAGCCACGGTCGACCTGCTCAACGGTGAGGTCCAGTCCGAGGATCCGCTCCACGAACCGGTCGGCGTCGCCGGTTCCCACCCGGCGCCGGCGGGCGGCCTCGGTGACCTGCCGGTATGACCCGATCAGGGTGCTTCCGATGTCGTCCATGACGTGGTCCACGTAGCCGATCACGACCGCCACCAGTGCTTCCAGGTGCGGGAGGAGTGCCTCCTGTTCCGGGGAGCGGACGGCGCCGAGCACCATCTCCGGGTTGAGGGATTCCTGTAGGCGTGCGAGGGCCTCGGGGCCGCTGGTCAGGTCGATGTCACCGAGCTGGTCCTGGAGGGCCGAGCCGTCGTTGCGGAACGCCCCGGCGTGCCGGGTGAGGAGGTCGGTCAACGCCGCCCTGAGGTGGGGGACGCCGAGCACGGCGTGGTGGGCTACCTCGTGCAGGCAGATCCAGAGCCTGAGGTCTGCGGCCGGCAGGCTCCAGTCGGCGGCGAACGCCTCCACGTTGGGGACGACCACCAGCAGCTCGTCGCCGTCGCGTGGGATGGGCAGGTCGTACGTGCCGAGGCTGCGCAGCGCCAACCGACCGACCATCGTTCCGGTCGTGATGCCGGCCATCATCGGCGCCACGGCTGCCAGGAGGCCGGACAGCCAGGCGGTCGAGGGATCCTCATCCGGGTCAGATGGGCCGATGCCCAGGTCCATGCCCGGGTTGGTGGGGTCGGGATCCCCATCGGCTGTGGCGCCCGGCATCTGGGCCATCCTGGCCAGGTAGGGGCGGTAGGCGTCGACGGAGGCGGAGGCCCATGCCGTACGGGTCACCGGCCGTAGGCGGAGTGCACCGCCGTGCGTCACCTGCAGCCCGGTGCGGTCCGCGATCTGCAGTTCGGCGACCCGTAGCAGCGACTCGTATTCGATGCGGACCAACGGATCCACGTTGGGCTCGCTGCTCCCCTCCGAGGCAACTGCCATGGCGATCTGGCGAGCGGGATCCGGCCCGCCCGCAGCGCCGCCGAACGGTTGGCCGCCGGGGAATCCCCCGGGCAGGCCGGGAATGCCACCGGTGCCCGGGAACCCGCCGCCGAACATCTCTCCGAGCGCCCCGAACAGTCCCGCCAACGGGTCAGGCTGGTCGCCTGAGGCGCCGGAACCTGGTGGATCGTCGGGGTCGTCCGGTCCTCCGGGGCCGTCACCCGGGAACTCTGGTGGATCCTCGCTGCTCACGGAGGCACTCTATGACGGTGACCAGCCCCGCCTGCCTGCGCCGTACCCAGCCGTGAGGGTCGTCGTGACCGGTTCCACCGGTGCCATCGGGCGACGGGTCTGTGCCCGCCTCGCCGCGGACGGCCATGAGGTGGTGGGGCTGGATCGGCGTTCCAGCGTTCCACCGGCGCCCGGCGTCGAGATCAGGGTCGTCGACCTTGCTGTCGCCGACCTGCGGGACCTGCTCAGCGGTGTCGACACGGTGGTCCACCTGGCGTCGGGGGTGACGGCAGGTGACGTGGGCGGGAACACGGGACACGACCGGCTGGCGGTGGTGGAGAGGTTGCTGGCCGCGGCCGGGGACGTGGGGGTCGGCCACCTGGTCGTGCGGTCCTCGGCCATGGTCTACGGAGCGTGGCCCGACAACCCGGTGCCCCTGACAGAGGATGCGCCGGTGCGGCCCTGTCCGGACTTCCTGTTCGCGGTCCACCGTGCCCGGCTGGAGGAGCTGGCCGCAGCCTGGGCTGATGGCCACCCGGATCGTGTCCTGACCGTTCTGCGGCCGGCGGTGACCGTGGCCGAGGAGCGTCCGGGCGGGTTGGCCAGCGTGGTCGGTGCGGCGACCTCCATCAGGAGCGACGAAGGCGAACCGCTCGGCCAGTTCCTGCACTCGGACGACCTGGCGGACGCAGCAGTCTGTGCCGTGGCAGTGCGCTACGACGGTCCGCTGAACGTGGCGCCCGACGGCTGGATAGGCGTGGACGTGATGGCCGAGCTGGGTGGGCCGGGGCCGCGGTTGCGCCTGCCGGGCAGCCTGGCCGCATTGGTGGGACGCGTGCTCTTCCGGGTCGGCCTGTCGCCGGCGCCTCCCGGGGTGTTCCCCTACACGGTGCATCCGTGGGTGGTCTCCAACGACAGGTTGCGAGACCTGGGTTGGACGCCGTCGCACTCCAACGAGGAGGCCTACGTGGCCGGCCACGAGCCGGGCGTGCTGGACCGCCTGACCGCCAGGTCCAGGCAGCAGCTCTCGCTGGCGGCAGCAGGGTTGCTGCTGGTGACCCTGCTGGGCGTGGTCGTCTGGCTGGTGCGCCGCCAGCGTCGGCGCTGACCTCCGCCGACCGGCGTGTCCCCATACGATTGCGCCCGATGCCCGCTGGAACATCCGCCGATCCGGAGTCCGACCTGCCTGTAGGCCTGTCATCCGTCACTTCTGCGCCGTCCCCGGACGCCCCGGATCCGGACACCTGGCTGGGGCTGGGTTCCGGCGCCCTTCCCGTCGATGAGGTCACCCGGTGGGTGGGCCGTCCGGACTGCGGAGCGGTGGTGGTGTTCGCCGGAAATGCCAGGGACCATTCCGAGGGGCGGGTCGGGGTCAGCGCCCTGGAGTACGAGGCGTACGAGTCCCAGGTGGTTCCGCGTCTTGCGGGTGTGGCTGCCGAGGCCCGAAGTCGATGGCCGGTCCTGGCGAGGGTGGCGATGCTGCACCGGGTGGGTCCGCTGTCGATCGGTGAGGCGGCCGTGGTGGTGGCCGTCTCCTCGCCACACCGGGACGCTGCATTCGACGCCTGCCGGTGGTGCATCGACAGCCTCAAGTCGACCGTGCCGATCTGGAAGCGCGAGACGTGGGATGGCGGCGAGAGCTGGGGCCTGGACGCACAGCACGTGGTTGATGTCGACGGGAGTGCCGATGTGGACGCGCCTGTCGACCGGGCCGGTTCGGCGGGGACAGGCTGATGAACCCGGCTGTGTTGTTCCTGCTGGGTGGGGTGGCGCTGGCCGTCGTGCTCTCGGTGGTCGTGTGGTTGTTCAGCCGACCGAAGAACCGCGTCGAGGATCCGAACCACCTCCGGCACACGTTGCGGGCCCTGCGGATGGAGTCCAGGGACCGGCCCAGGCCGACCCATGGTGAGGGCGGCGTGCGGATCCTCGGCCATGAGGACCACGGGTCCGGCTCCGATGACGGCCGGCGGGACGGTTAGGACACCCCATGGCACGCGACCTGGCGATCGACCTGGGAACCGCCAACACGCTGGTCTACGCCCGCGGGGAGGGCGTGGTGCTGGCCGAGCCGTCGGTGATCGCCATCAACGAGCGCACCGGCGAGGTCCTGGCCCTGGGCGAGGAGGCCTGGCAGATGATCGGGCGGACCCCGACGCACGTGGTGGCGAAGCGACCCCTGCGAAGGGGTGCCATCACCGACTTCGACGTGACCCAGCGCATGGTGCGCCTCCTGATGCAGAGGGTCGGGGTCAGCAGGTTCAACAGGCCCAAGGTGCTCATCTGCGTGCCGTCGGCGATCACGGCGGTCGAGCGGCGGGCGGTCAGCGATGCGGCACGCAAGTCGGGGGCCGCCGACGTGCAACTCATCGGACAGCCCATAGCAGCGGCGATCGGGGCGAACCTTCCGATCAGCGAGCCGATCGGAAGCATGGTCGTGGACATCGGGGGCGGAACCTCGGAGTCGGCGCTGCTCTCGCTGGGTGGGGTGGTGGTCCTGGAGGCGGTCAGGGTCGGATCCTTCGAGATAGACGCCGCGATCCAGGCCTACGTGCGTAGGGAGTACGGGCTGTCCATCGGTGAGCGCACCGCCGAGGAGATCAAGTGCCACATCGGGTCAGCGGCCCACACGCCCAACGAGGTCCGGGCCGAGGTGAAGGGCCGGGAGCTCATGAGCGGCCTTCCCAAGACGGTGATCCTGACGCCGGCGGAGATCCGCAAGGCCATCGAGGAACCGGTGGCGGCGATGGTCGAGTCGGTGTTGACGTGCCTCTCCCAGGCTCCGCCGGAACTCGCCCAGGACCTGCTTGCGCAGGGCATCTGCCTCGTGGGAGGTGGAAGCCTGCTGCGTGGCCTGGATACCCGGCTGTCCGAGGAGACGGGGGTCCCCGTGGTCTACGTGGACACTCCGATGGAGTGTGTGGTGAAGGGCGCAGGCAAGTGCATCGAGTCGTTCGACGCGATGCGGGCGATGTTCATGGATGGTCGCCGGTAGCACCCGGGCCAAGCAGGTCCTCGGCGGCCTGTCGGACCTGCCAGTCGCGGTCCTCGAGGGAGCGTTCCAGGGCCGCCTCGACGTCGTCACCCTCGAACGCCGCGAGGGCCAGTACGGCCCGGCGTCGGACCGCAGGTCGGTCCTTCAGGCCACCCAGTATCGCTGCCCGGCCCCGCTCGTGGCCGAGCGCCCCGAGGGCGGCCACGGCGGCCTCCCTGCAGAGGGCGTCCTCGTGGCCTCCGGGTTCCGGTCCGGCCACGGCCGTGAGGGCGTCGACGGTCGTCTCGGCGACCTCCGGGACTTCCCCGGCCGCCCAGCAGGCCACTTCCAGGACGGAGTGGTCGGCATCCTCCAGGCAGGCCAGGAGGAGTTCTGTCAACCTCGAGGCGAGTCCGCTGGCCTCACCCAGGTTGGTCTCGTCCTGGTCGGAATCGGGAGTGTTGCTCCGGCCGGCCTCGGCCCGGTCGGGTCCGGCGGCGTCCGGCCTATCGGCCTCGTCGTGGATCGGACCTGCGCCGGACCGGTCCGGACCCGCCAGGGCCTCCAGGGCCCGCCGACGGACGGCGGGTTCCGGGTCGGCCAGACCGGTCGCCAACTCGTCGGTCGAGAGCCCGTCGGCTCCACCGGAACGGGCGATCCGATCCAGGGCGCCGAGTGCCGCTGCCCTGACCGGTGCGGCCGGATCCGTCAGGAGGTCGCGTGCCAGCCGGGCATCGCCCCCATGGCCGGCGAGGATGGCCTGTCGACGACGGGTGGACACCTCGACGTCTGGCGCCGGGTCGGGGTGGACGTGTCGACCCACCGGCGGGGCGCCACTGGTGGGGGCGTCGTCCACCCGACCGTCGGTCTCGTGCTGGTCGGGTCCGGCCACCGTCAGCCGATGGCCTGTTCCACGAGGAACCCTGAGAGGAACAGGGTGATGCCGATGGCCGTGGCCGTCGCCACGCCGCCTATGACCACGAAAGCGGTGAGCAGGGCCACGGAACGGACCCGGTGCCACCAGCGGATGTGGGCACGGTGGCCGGTGACCACGCGTCGTGGAGGTTGGTACCAGACGCCGAGGCGGGCGCTGGGACTCCAGGATCGGTCGAGCGCGTACTCGACGTCCCCTGACGGTGGCAGGCGCGTACTTCCAGCACGGTGCTCGCGGCCTGCGGGGGTGAGTCCTGCGGGGAAGAGAAATCCCAATGGCAGGAGGAACCCCGTGGGTACGACCGTCGGGCCCGGGTGGCCGGGTCGTGTGGCGGTGCCAGACCCGGCGCCGACCATGGCAGGCTGGACGGCCCCCGGTGGTAACCGGCGGGACAACCCGTAGCCGACGGCGCCCAGGACCAGCACCATCAACCACGAGGACACCAGCAGCGGCGCCGGGACCCAACCGCCTGAAATGGGTGAGAGCAGTTCCACGTCGGGAAAACTACCCGTGTCGGATGCCGGCTCCGGGCGCGGTGCCCGTTGGCCCGGGCGTCGTGGCCCAGATGGTGGCGTGTCTCTCGGCTCCGGCCCAGGCTCGGGCTCTGCTTTCGGCAGCGGCTCCGGCTCAGACTCCGGCAGTGGCTCCACCGGCCGGAGGTGGATCGGCGCCCTCGTGCTCGTCGCCTTGGCGGCGGCGCTGCTGCTGACGTTTGTCCGGCTCCCGTACTTCGTGTTCCGGCCGGGTTCCGTCCAGGCCCTCAGCGAGAGGGTGATCGTCACCCGTGGCGAGCGGTTCGATCCGGTGGGCGAGGTGTACTTCACGACGGTCCGCCAGGACTCCACCGTGAACGGCTGGGAGTACCTCGAGGCGAGGTTGAAGGGTTCCCTCACGCTGATCGGGGAGGACCAGGTGCTGGGCGGCCGGAGCCGTGACGAGAACCGGTCCTTCAACATGAGGTTGATGCGGGTGTCGAAGTCGACGGCTGTCGCCGTGGCCCTCCGCCACCTCGGTGTCGACCCGATCGAGGCGACCGGGGTGGGCATGGCGCAGGTGGTCGGCCCCTCGACCGGGTTGCTGACCATCGACGACGTGATCCTGTCGGTGGATGGGGTCGAGGTCCGCGAGGCGATGGACCTGGTGCATGCGATCGGGGATCGGGTCCCCGGCGAGGTCGTACGGCTGGAGGTGGAGCCGGTCCGGGGCGGAACGTCGCGGGTGGTCCAGGTGACGCTCGGTGAGCGGGAGGACGATCCGACCATCGGCTTCCTGGGCGTCGTACCCCAGACGCGCTGGGAGGACGTGGACGACCTTCCGGTGGACGTGCTGGTGAACACGGGGCGGGTTGGCGGAAACTCGGCCGGACTGGCCCTGACGCTGTCGATCCTGGACCTGGTCACCCCGGGGGAGCTGACCGGTGGCCTGAGGGTGGCCACGACCGGCACGATCGACATCGGGGGCAACGTTGGTCCGATCGGGGGGATCATCCAGAAGGTGGCAGTTGCCCGGGAGGCCGGAATCGATCTGTTCCTCGTGCCGACCACCGAGCTGGCCGACGCACGTGAGCACGCCGGCGACCTCCCTGTCGAGGGTGTGTCGACCCTCGACGATGCCCTGGCGGCCCTGGCCAGGCACGGCGGTGAGAGTCGCGATCTCGTATTGCCGAATAGCTGACCGGGTGGCCCCTCGCCGGGAGTCCCTCATAGGCTCTCCCCATGCGCCCTGAAGACGCCCCGCCGTCCGGTCCGCGACCGTTCCCCCGCCAACGGCGTCGCCGTTCGCCGGGCTCCACGAAGTTCCGCATGGTGGCCGGCGGCGTCGTTTCGGCGCTGTTCGTCCTCATGCTGTCGCTGCGTGGCATTGCCGGGTTCTGGACCGACTACCTGTGGTTCGACGCCCTCGGCCACGAGAACGTCTTCGTGTCGGTGTTCGGTGCCCAGGTGGTCCTGGTGGTGCTGTTCACCCTGTTGTTCTTCGGGCTCCTGTACGGAAACCTCACGGTCGCCGATCGCCTGGCACCCCCCGTCCGTTCGCCCGGCCCGGAAGAGGACCTCCTGCGCGGCTACCACCTGGCGGTGGGCCATCGCAGGGGCCTGGTTCGCCTGGTGCTCTCCGGCCTGTTCGCGCTCATTGCCGGGCTGGGAGTGTCGGGTCGCTGGCAGGAGTGGCTGCTGTTCACCAACTCCGTGGACTTCGGCATCACCGATGCACAGTTCGGCCGGGACCTGGGCTTCTACGTCTTCCGCCTGCCGTTCATGAGCTTCGTGGTCGGCTGGCTGTTCGCCACCCTGATAATCGTCCTGGTACTCACCACGATCTTCCACTACATAAACGGTGGCATCCGACTCCAGTCGGTCGGCGAACGTGTACAGCCGCAGGTCAAGGCCCACCTCTCGGTCCTACTCGGCCTCATCGCCCTCGTGCGGGCAGGGGACTACTGGCTGGCACGATTCGAGCTGACCACCTCGGACCGGGGCGCCGTGATCGGAGCCACCTACACCGACGTGAATGCGCAGCTCCCGGCGACGAACCTCCTGATCCTCATCTCCCTGTTCGCCGTCGTGCTGCTGCTGGTGAACATCAGGCGGCGGGGCTGGGTGCTGCCCACGCTGGCCGTCGGGCTGTGGGCGTTCGTGGCGCTGGTAATGGGCGGCATCTACCCGGCGGTCATCCAGAGCCTGCGGGTGGAGCCGGCGGAGTCCGAGAAGGAGGAGCTGTACATAGCCCGGAACATCGAAGCCACCCGGACGGCGTTCGGCCTCGACGGGATCACCGTGGTGCAGCTTTCCGACTTCGACAACAGGATCGACGCATCCGACCTGCGCTCCAGCAGGGGGACGGTCCGCAACATCCGGATCCTGGACCCGCAGATCGTGCAGGGCACCTTCGACCGGCTGCAGGGCGAGCGCGAGTACTACACCTTCGCCGACGAGATGGACACCGACCGCTACACCATCGACGGTGAGACCACCCAGGTGCTGCTGGGCACCCGCGAGCTGGAAGTGAACGAGAACCGGTCGTGGGAGAACCAGCACGTGGCGTTCACCCACGGCTACGGCGTGGCCATGGCGCCGGTGAGTCGGGTGAAGGGCTCGGGAGACCCCGACTTCCTGGTTGGCGACCTCCCGGTCCTGATCGACCCATCGGTCAACGTGACCCTGGATCGGCCGCAGTTGTACGTGGGCGAGGGACTCAACGGCTATGCCGTGGTCGGCGCCACCCGCTCCGAGGTGGACTACACCGACGAGAACCAGGAGACCCAGGAGGTCCGCTACGCCGATATCGGCGGCGAGGGCGGCGTCGGCATGGGGACGTTGATCCGTCGGGCGGCGTTCGCCCTCCGCTTCGGCCAACTGGAGCCCGTCATCTCCAACTTCGTGACGTCGGACTCGCGGGTCTTCTACGTGCGCGACGTGCGGGACCGGGTCGAGAAGCTGGCCCCGTTCCTGCTCTTCGACGCCGACCCGTACCCGGTGCTGATCGACGGTCGGATCCTCTACGTGGTGGACGGCTACACCACCACCGATCGGTATCCGTATTCCCAGTTCGCATCCTCGGGCGAGTTGCCGCGTGCCAGCGGCCTTAGTCGCCATCGCTTCAACTACGTGCGTAACTCGGTGAAGGCCACGGTGGATGCCTTCACGGGCGAGGTCATCTTCTACGTGGTGGACGAGGGTGATCCGCTGGTGGCTTCGTACGGACAGGCCTTCGCGGGCCTGTTCACGCCGGCGTCCGAGATGCCGGAGTCGCTGATCGCCCACCTGCGCTACGCGGAGGACCTGTTCCGGGTCCAGACCGAGGTGTGGGGCCGCTACCACGTCGAGGACACCCAGAACTTCTACCAGCGGGCATCGGAGTGGTCGGTCTCCCAGGACCCGGGCCGGACCGGCGAGGGCGCGGCGAATCTGGCTGTCGTCGACGAGGCGGGGTTCCGGATCGGCACAACGCGTATGCGCATGGCGCCCTACCGGACCATGATCGCGTTGCCTGATGGCGAGCATGCCGAGTTTAGCGAGGATGCCGAGTTCGTGATCTTGAGGGCGTTCGTGCCCCTGGACAAAGATGACGCCCGTAAGGAACTGGCCGCCTTCATGGTGGGTCGGAGCGACGGCGACAGCTACGGCGAGCTGGTGGTCTATCGACCGCCGTCGTCGAACTTCGACGGCCCGGCACTGGCCGAGGAGCGGATCCGCAACGACGAGGCGGTGGCGAGCCTCCAGACCCTTCTCAGCCAGCGGGGGTCGAACGTGCTGTTCGGCGAGCTGCTGATGGTCCCGATCGAGAACTCGATCCTCTACGTGCGACCCCTGTACGTGCAGGCCGATGGCGACAACACCGTGCCGGAGCTGGAGAGGGTGATCGTGGCCGTGGGTGAGAAGGTCGTCATGGCCAACTCCCTGCAGGAGGCGCTGGAGGAGTTGACCAG
>DUAC01000006.1 GCA_012961035.1 Acidimicrobiia bacterium | reverse complement strand
GGGTGGCCGCCGAGGACCGCCACCTCTTCTACGACTGGTCGAACCGGATAATCGGCAACCACGACCCGGAGTTCGGCGGCTCGGTCCGGGACTTCCTGACCGCCAAGGACGAGCTGTTCGCCTACGGGCGCCAGGTGATCTCGGAGAAGCGGGCCACGCCCGACGGCGGCCTCATCAGCACCTTCATCCACAGCGAGGTGGACGGCGTGCCACTCGACGACGAGAAGCTGATCCTGCTGTGGTTCCTGCTGCTCATCGCCGGCAACGAGACGACACGGTCCTCGCTGACCGGCGCAATGGAGATGTTGACGGCCCATCCCGCCCAGCGCCGATGGCTCGTCGAGGACCTGGACGAACGCCTAGCAGGGTTCATCGAGGAGTCCCTGCGGCTCTCCAACCCGGTCATCCACTTCCGTCGGACCGCTACCACCGACGTCGAGTTGAACGGAGCGCAGATCAGGGAGGGGGACAAGGTGATCCTCTGGTACCCGTCGGCCAACAGGGATGCCGATGTGTTCGACAGGCCCGACGATTTCGACCCGACCCGCTCGCCCAACCACCACGTGGCATTCGGCTTCGGACCGCACTTCTGCCTGGGCGCCCGGGTGGGCCGACTCCAGATCGAGGTGATGCTCCGCGAGCTGCTCACCCGGCTTCCCGACATCGACGTGGTGGTGCCTGCCCGCCGAGCCCATTCCACGTTCCTGAACAGCCCCAAGTCCCTGGGCGTGCGCTTCACCCCGGAAGCGGGGAACACCAGATGACAGGATGCGACCGATGACCGAGGGCTTCGAGATACGTGGGGTGAACCACCTGGCGCTGGTGTGTCGGGACATGGCGGCGACGGTCGCCTTCTACGAGGGCATCCTGGGCATGCCGCTCATCAAGACCATCCAGTTGGGCGGTGGCGCCGGCCAGCACTTCTTCTTCGATTGCGGGGGCGGCAACTCGCTGGCCTTCTTCTGGTTCCCCGACGCTCCGCCGGCCGCCCCGGGCATAGCCATGCCTGCGGACCGGCCGGACCGGGGCGCCATCCAATCGGCTCACGGCTCCATGAACCACGTGGCGTTCCACGTGCCGGCCGAGGCCATAGACGGCTACGTGGGGCGACTCCGCGATGCCGGCGTGGAGTGCTCGGAGGTAATGAACCACGACGACTCCGAATGGGGCGTGGCACGCGACGCCCACGACGGGGTGTTCGTGCGGTCGGTCTACTTCCGGGACCCCGACGGAATCCTCCTGGAGTTCGCCGCCTGGACCCGTGGCCTGGGTCCCGACGACGTGTCCCACGATCCTGCCGTAGCCGGTAGCGGCTGAGGGCCGCCCCTGGCGGGCGCTCAGATGAACTCGGAGTACTGATCCAGGTGGCGCACCGGCGTGGACAGGGCGTCCTTGCGGAACGGGTCGCCCAGCTCCTTGGTGCACATGATCTCGATGACGGTGGTCCGGCCTTCGTTCATCTGGGCGTCGATCGCCGCCTCGAGGGCCGGACCGACCTCGTCCAACTGGTCCACGCGGACCCCGTCGGCACCCATGGCCCGTGCGATCTCGGAGTAGTCCTCGCCGCCGTCCAGCTCACCGGCCACGAACCGGCGACCGTAGAAGTCGACCTGGTTCTTCTTCTCGGCGCCCCACTGACGGTTGTGGAACACCACCGCCGTGACCGGGATGCCATGGCGGACAGCAGTCATGGTCTCAACCATGCTCATGGCCCATGCCCCGTCACCCGCATACGAGACGGCCGGTCGATCCGGGGCCGCAGCCTTGGCGCCGATGATGGTCGGTAGGGCGTAGCCACAGTTCCCCCAGCTCATGGCAGCGAAGAAGGAGCGGGGCTCCTCGAAGCGCAGGTAGCTGTTGGCCACCGAGTTGATGTTGCCGATATCGGTGGAGACCATCACGCGCTCCGGCATGGCCTTCTCCAGCTCGCGGAGCACCTGGCGGGGGTGCAGCCAGTTGCCCTCCTCGTCGATCGCCTCCTTGATCATGTCGATGCTGAAGTCGTCGACCTCATGCGTCCACTCGTCCAGCTCGTCCTCCCAGGCCTGCTTCTCGTCCGCCGTGGCCCGGGCCCGCTCGTCACGGGTGGCGTCACAGGCCAGAGTCCGGGTCGACAGGCGGTCGCTGAGCGCCCTTGCGGCCGCACCGGCGTCTCCGCAGATCCCGACGGAGATCTTCTTGACGAGGCCCAGCATCTTGTGGTCGGCATCCACCTGGATGATCCTGGCGTCAGACGGCCAATAGTCCATGTCGTGCTGGGGCAGGGTGCCGAACGGGCCAAGTCGGGTGCCGAGTGCCAGGACCACGTCGGCACGCGCTATGAGCTTCATGGCCGCCTTCGAGCCCTGGTAGCCGAGCGGGCCGCACCACTGCGGGTGGCTGGCGGGGAACGAGTCGTTGTGCAGGTAGCTGTTCACCACCGGGCAGCCCAGACGCTCGGCCAGGGCAATGGCGTCGGCCACCGCGTCTCCCATGACCACACCGCCGCCGGAGACCATGACCGGGAACTCGGCAGCGGCCAGCAGGTCGGCCGCCTCGTCCAGGCTGGCGTCGCCACCGGGACCGCGGTCCAGCACCATCGGCTCGGCGATCTCGACGTCGATCTCGCCGTAGAAGCGATCCCGGGGGATGTTCAGCTGGGTGGGGCCGATCTCCGACATGGCCCGGTCGAAGCAGCGGGCGGTGATCTCGGCCATCCGGTGCTCGTTGGCGACGTGGCCCTGGTACTTCACGAACTCCTGGAACATCGGGAGCTGGTTGGCCTCCTGGAAGCCGCCCAGGCCCTGGCCCATGGTCCCGGTCTCGGGGGTGATCATGACCACCGGGCTGTGGGCCCAGAAGGCACCCGCGATGGCCGTCACGCAGTTCGAGATCCCGGGGCCGTTCTGGCCTATGACCACGCCGTGTCGGCCGCTCACCCGTGCGTAGCCGTCGGCCATGTGGCCTGCGCCCTGTTCGTGCACGACCGGCACGAGGGTGATGCCGGCCGGGGCGAAGATGTCCATGGCGTCCATGAAGGCCGAACCCATGATGCCGAAGATGGTGTCGACGCCGTTGGCCACCAACGTCTCGACGAAGGCCTCGCTGGGGGTCATGCGGGTCATGGTCAACTCCTGGTTCCTGCCCGGCCGATCGGCGGGGGACGTCCGGTCCGACCCGTCGACACGGGCCCTACCACTGGAAGTGAGAGTCTATAACTGATCCGTGAGACTGTCTAGACCGGGGGTTCGGTAGCCGTCGTCCCGCCAGAGGATCGGGAAGTGGGCCTCGTCCATCACGTCGTCGCCTTCATGGGCGTAGCGGCTGTAGACGGGTCCGTTGCCGACGCCGAATCCATCACGGTTGAACCGGGCCCCGCTGCTGGCGCAATGGAGCACCAGGGCACGACGGTTCACGTCGGTCAGGTTGGGACCCGAGCCGTGCCAGGTCCAGCCATGGTGGAAGGAACCGCCCCCGGCCGGAACCTCGACCGGAACCAGGTCCGGGCCCACCCCCTCGGCGGCCGCCGCCGCCTCCACCGGCGCCCGATGGTCCGGGGGCGCATGGAATTCCATCAGTGGTTCTTCGCCGGTGGCCCACAGGTGCGACCCACGGGCGAACTCGACCGTCCCGCCGGATGCCGAGGTCGCATCCAGGGCGATCCAGCAGGTCGCCATCTCCTGCGGTCGGTACCAGGCGAGGTAGGCGTTGTCCCGGTGGAAGCCCACCGACCGGGCACCCGGCGGCTTCCACAGGAGGTTGTCCTGGATGATCCGGGCACCGGGCCAACCGGCCAGGGCAGCCAGCGCATGGCCTAGAAGAGGCGAGAGCACGATCGCCGCCACCAGGTGGTCGGCCCGCCACCCGTTGCAGACCTGACGGGTCAGGGTCGGGTCGCCGCTCCCCTCCTGCCAGTTCACCTCGTCCGGGGCGACGCCGGTCTCGAACTCGCCTCTGAAGATGCGGTCGAACCGGTCGTGCAGCGGGGCCACCACGTCGTCGGGGATCAACCGTTCCACTCGGACGAACCCGTCGGTGTGGAACGCCGATACCTCCTCGGCATCCAGCAACGGTCCCCCCACCACCTGCGACCCGTCCCTCAGCTGGACATGTGGTCGCCGAGACGGGCCAGCATCCCGAGGCACGTCTCGAGGTCGGCGACCTCGACGAACTCGTCGGGACGGTGCGCCACGCCGATGTCGCCCGGCCCCCAGAGCACGGCTGGAATCCCGGCCGCCTGGAACAGGCCGGCCTCCGTGCCGTAGGAGACGACGTCCACGGGGAGGTCGCCACCGTTGGCCGAGACCTCGTCGGCCAGCAGCACCCGCATGAGGTCCAGCGCCGGGGAGGCCTCGAGCCACTCCAAGCCGTCCACCTCACAAACCACCTCGGTCTGGATCGACGCCGCCGGGTACACGGCACGCATCTCGGCCAGCAGCCCGGCCTCCACCTCTGCAATCCGGGCCTTCACAAAATCAGAATCGGCCCGCTGGACGGGCCGCATCTCCCAGTCGAAGGTGCAGCGGTTGGCCACCACGCAACGGCCCTGGCCCCCGTCGATGGTGCCCACGTTGAAGGTCGTCGACGGTGGGCTGTACGGACTGGGGTCGGGCGCCCGTGTGGCCAGCTCCTCGGCCAGGCCCATCAGACCGCTGATCCAACGGCTGGCATGGTGCACGGCGTTGACCGCCCTGGCGGGCTCCGAGCTGTGCCCGTCCATGCCGGTGATGGTGGTCCGGTACTCGTAGCAGCCCTTGTGGGCGCCGACGGTCCGCAGGCCGGTGGGTTCGCCGATGATGGCCGCGGCAGGCCTCACCCCGCGGGCCACGAGGTCGGCCAGCAGGATCGGCGCCCCGTGGAAGCCGTCCTCCTCGTCGAAGGTGAGCGCCACGTGGATCGGCCTCTCGAGGTCCAGCTCGGCGAAGGCGGGGGCCATTGCCAGTACGCAGGAGATGAACCCCTTCATGTCAGCCGTGCCCCGCCCGTAGACCCGGCCATCCCTGCGATCTGCGCTGAACGGCGGCGTCGTCCAGTCGGCGGCGTCCACCGGCACCACATCCGAATGGCCCGACAGCACCACCCCTCCGGCCACGTCGGGTCCGATCGTGGCGAACAGGTTGGCCTTCGTGCCCATCTCGTCATGCGTCAGGACCACGGTGGCACCGAGCGACTCGAGCCGGTCCCGGCAGTCATGGATCAGGTCCAGGTTCGGGGTGAGGGCGATCGTGTCGTAGGCGATCAGGACATCCAGAATCCCAAGCGCCTCGTCCAGGAGTCCCGGGTCCCGCAGATCGAGTGGCGGTGGCGCATCCATCCTCAGGCCTTCACGACGATGCCGCGCTCAACGTCGGCCAGTGGCTCACCGGGCCCGTCCTCGGTGATGACCAGGCTCTCGGTGATCTCCAGGCCCCACGTGTCCATCCAGAGGCCCGGCATGAAGTGGAAGGTCATCCCGGGCTCCAGCACCGTCTCGTCGGTCTCGCGGAACGAGATGGTGCGCTCCCCCCAGTCGGGCGGGTAGCTGATGCCGATCGGGTAGCCGCAACGCCCCTCCTTGTGGAAGCCGGCGCGCTCCATGGTGGAGAAGAACGCTCTGGCCACGTCACAGGCACGGTTGCCGGCCCGTGCCGCATCCAGCCCGGCGTCGAGGCCTTCCAGGACCGCCTTCTCGGCCCGACGCATGTCCGACGGTGGCTCCCCCAGGAACACGGTCCGGCAGAGCGGTAGCTGGTAGCGGCGATGCGCCCCGGCGATCTCGAAGAACGTTCCCTCGCCGCTCAGCAGCGGCTTGTCATCCCAGGTGAGATGAGGTGCCGAGGCATCGGCCCCGGTGGCCAGTATCGGCACGAAGGCCGGGTAGTCGCCCCCGAAATCCTCGGTTCCGGAGATACCGGTGGCGTAGATCTCGGCAACCAGGTCGCACTTGCGCATTCCCGGTTCGATCACCTCGCGGATGCGGGCGTGCATTCGCTCCACGATTCGGGCGCCCCGGCGCATGTACACCAATTCCTGTTCGGACTTCACGCCCCGCTGCCAGTTCACCAGCGCCGTGGCGTCCACCACGTCGGCGTCGGGCAGTCCAGCCACAAGGTGCTGGTGGGCCGCCGCCGAGTAGTAGTAGTTGTCCAGCTCCACGCCCACCCGGGCCGAACCGTGGCCCATGTCGCTCAGCAGCCCGGCCAGCTGTCCGAAGGCGTGCCGCTCTGTGGACATGACGTGGTCGTCGGAGTAGTCGAGGATCCGGGAGTCGTCCATGTGGACGGTCCGACGGGCGCCGTTGGCGTCCATGCGCCGACCCCACCACCACGGCTCGCCATCGCCGGTGACGATGACGGCCTGCGGTGTGTAGAACGACCAGCCGTCGTAGCCGGTCAGCCACGACATGTTGGACGGGTCCGCTGCGACGAGCACCTCGATACCCCGGGCGTCCATCGAGGCGCGCACCCGGGCCAGGCGATCCGCATACTCCAGACGGGTAAACGGCAACTCCACGTCCGGCACAAGCCCCCCTCAAGGTCAGCCGGGACGTCCACCCCGGGCCCGCGGAGGCTAGATCAGGAGCAGGGTCGGTGGCAGGTGCCAGCTACGGGCGCCCTCGCCCCGGTCACGCCCGGGGATCTAGCGTCCCGGCCCATGCCGGTTCTGACCGATTACCAGGTGGCCCACTACCGGGACCACGGGTGGGTGGCGCCGGTCGACGTCCTGACCGCCGACGAGGCGACGGTGCTGCATCGTGCCCTCGTCGACGCCGAACACGCCTTTCCCGACGACCTTCACGCGGCAAGTCGAAACAACACCCACCTGGTCCTGCCATTCCTGGCCGACCTTGCCCTGCATCAGGTGATCCTGGACTGTGTGCGTTCGCTGGTCGACGACCCCCGCTCGCTGCTCAACTCGGTGTTGTTCATCAAGGAACCCGGGTCCGACGCCTACGTGAGCTGGCATCAGGACTCCACCTACATGGGCCTCGACTCGAGCGACATGGTCACCGCCTGGGTGGCCCTCACGCCGAGCACCACGGCCAGCGGCTGCGTGGCCATGGTGTCGGGCTCGCATCGTGACGGCATCCGACCCCACGTCGACAGGTACGGAGCGGAGAACATCCTGACCCGCGGGCAGCACGTCGACGTGGACGTCACCGCCGCAGTGGACATCGAGTTGCAACCCGGCCAGATGTCGCTCCACCACCCCCACCTGGTCCACGGGTCGCGCCCCAACCGAACCGGCCGGCGACGGGTCGGCGTGGCATTCCAGAGCTACGTCGGAGCCGCAGTCCGACCCAGCCGTGGCGAGCACCACGTGCTGCCCATCGGCGACCGGCCGGTGGACCCCTCATTCGTGACGGTCCCGTCCCCCGACGGCCTGTGCACCCCCGGCGGACGGGCCGTCCGGGCCGCCGCCAATGCCGCCCTCTCCGACGTCCTCTACGACGGCGCCGACCTGCGCCGTGACTACTGACCCCGCCGCCCGACGACTGGAACCGCATGCCCATCCACTTCAGCCCCGCCGAGATGCTCTCCCGCAGGGACCGGACGGCCGGGACCATCGCGGCCACCGGCCTGGACGCCCTGCTCATGTTCAAGCAGGAGTCGATGTACTGGCTGACCGGATACGACACCTTCGGCTTCTCCAGCTTCCAGTGCATGGTCGTGACGGCCGATGGCCGGGTGTCCCTGCTGAACCGGGCGCCCGATCGCGGCACGGCCGCGTACACGTCAAACGTCACCGACGTCCGCTGCTACATGGACGTCGAGGGAATGAATCCGGCCGTGGACCTGCGGGGCATGCTCGACGAGCTCGGCCTGGCCGGATCCCGGGTGGGCATCGAGTTGGACTCATACGGCCTGAGAGCCGCCCACTGGCGCCTCCTGGAAGCGGAGTTGGACGGGTTCCTGACGTGGGCCGACGCCTCGACGCTGGTCCAGGAACTCCGCCGGGTGAAGAGTCCGCAGGAGCTCGCCTACACGCGTAGGGCCGCCGCCCTGGCCGACGATGCCTGGGACGTGGCCGTGGACCTGGCCGGCCCGGGGGCCTCCGAGGCCCGGATCCTGGCCGACATGCAGGGCGCCGTCCTGGGAGGCGGTGGCGACTACGCCGGCAACGAGATGATCATCGGCTCGGGACCTGGAGCGCTCATGGTGCGATACACCTCCGGCCGCCGGAACCTGGACCCCGTCGACCAGCTAACGCTGGAGTGGTGCGGCGTCGAGCGGCGCTACCACGCGGCGATGATGCGGACCCTGCTGGTCGGCGCGGCGTCACCGGAGCACCGGGCCATGCACGATGCCTGCCACGAGGCCCTCCTGGCCTGCGAGGAGGTGGTCCGCCCCGGGGCGACCCTCGGCGACGTGTTCGCCACCCACGCCCGGATCCTGGACGCCGCCGGCTACCGGGAGCACCGGCTGAACGCCTGCGGCTACGGCATGGGTGCCGTCTACGCTCCCGTCTGGACCGACTGGCCGATGATCTACGAGGGCAATCCGCTGGTGTTCGAGGCGGGCCACGTGTTCTTCCTGCACATGATCCTGCTGGACTTCGGCTCCCAGCGGGCCATGACCCTCGGCCACACCGTGGTGGTCACCGACACGGGCTGCGAACGCCTCAGCCGGTCCGACCTGGGCCTGATCGTGGTCTGACCGACAGCGGACCGGTGGACGGCTTCCACCGGCTCAGGCAGGCGCCACCACCGGGTAGCCGGTCATCGCCACGGCCGCGGCGAGGCGACCGTCGTACGTGACGATCCCCTCCAGGTCGTCTCCCAACTCCAGGGCTGACGCCAGGTGCAGTGCCTCCAGGCTTCGCATCCCCCCGAGCTCCAGCAAGGCCTCGACCTGTTCGGGGGTCAGCACGCAGGGGACCGGATCACTCGTCACCAGCCACTCCGTAACTTGGCGCGGCGGAA
>DUAC01000005.1:41649-49742 GCA_012961035.1 Acidimicrobiia bacterium | reverse complement strand
GCTTCCAGTGCGCTGCCCTGCTGGAGTGGTCGGGGCACGAGATGGTCCGCCTGCTGGGACTCGTCCCGGTGGAGGAGGCGGACGGGTGCCTGGAGTCCGCCGCCGGGCCGCTGCCGGTCCGGTCCGGGCCGCTGCTGGAGGCGTTCCTCGCCCACCTGCCCTGATCGGATTCAGGCCTCTGACGTAGGCCGAAGTCCAGGGGGCGGTCCGGGAATGGGTTCCCGATAGATGGCCTATGGCGTTCCCGTGTGCCCGTGGGGAGGAATTGTTTGCTGTGGTGGGGCAAAAAGGGTTAAAGTGGCGAGCAATGTCAGAAAGTGGGGAAATCAGGACGACGATGGTCGACCCTGAGGGCTCCCGCTCCTCCGACAGGAACAGGAATACGACCGGAAACGACGGGAAGGAGGGAGATGGCCATGGCTTTCGTCGGAACACACGAGCATTCGCTGGACGTCAAGGGACGCCTCGTCCTCCCGGCCAAGTTCCGCAGCCACTTCTCGGGCGACGCCTACCTCACGATATATACCGGATGCATCGCCCTCTGGACCCCGGAGGGCTTCGACGCCATGGCTGCCCGTCTGAAGGAGCAGGTCCGGAACCGCGAGGTGGAGGCACAGGCCTACCGCGCCCTCGCACCCAGCTCCGAACTGGTGCGACCGGATGCACAGGGTCGCGTGATGATCTCGGAGCGACTACGCCAGCACGCCTCGCTCGAACACGAGGTCGTGGTCTGTGGTGCCCTCGACCGGATCGAGATCTGGAATCCCACGAGGTGGGCCTCTGTGGCTCCGGACCTGAACCGGTCGCTGGTGGACGCGTTCCTCCAGGGCGGGGGGATCTGACCCATGGAAAGCCGAACGAGAGGAAGCCTCCACGACGACACCCGATGACCACGACGGCCGGTCCACGACCGGTTCGTCCCTGGACCGTCCCCCGGTCGGCAGGATGGGAGGCCCCTACTCCGCCCGCTTGCCATCCAGCCCGATTCGGGGAGACATCCCGACGTGCGCCAGCCGGTCGGGGGACGGTCGAAGGACGAGCCGGCGGCCCGCAGGAGGTCGCGGCGATCGGATCGGCGGGAGGGGCCATGTCGAATGATCCAGCTGACGAGCACGGAGGGGAACCAGCCGGGTTCCACCATAGACCCGTGATGCTCGCCCAGGTCCTGGAGGTCCTGGGCGAGGCTCCGGGTGGCGTCATCCTGGACGCCACGCTGGGCGGCGGTGGCCACGCAGAGGCGATCCTGGAGGCCCGCCGGGACATCCGGATCGTAGGCATCGACCGCGACGACCATGCCCTGGCCGCTGCGGGTTCTCGACTCGCCCCGTTCGGGGATCGGATCCAACTGGAGCGCTCCGCGTTCGTGGACCTGGGAAGCGTCCTGGACGGGCTGGGCATCGACGGACTGGCCGGCTTCCTCTTCGACCTCGGCGTCTCGTCGCCCCAGTTGGACCACGCCCAGCGGGGCTTCAGCTACCGGGAGGCCGGGCCCCTGGACATGCGGATGGATCGACGCCAGGCCCTCACGGCCGACCAGGTGGTCAATGGCTACGACGAAGCTGCCTTCGCCCGCCTGCTGGTCGACAACGCCGATGAGCGGCATGCCCGCCGCATCGCCCGGGCGGTAGTCGCCCAGCGCCCGATTTCCGACACGGCCCGTCTGGCCGAGATCATCCGGGACGCCATACCGGCGCCGGCCCGGCGAAGGGGCGGGCACCCGGCGAAGCGGACCTTCCAGGCCATCCGCATAGAGGTGAACGGCGAGTTGGAACAGCTCGCCGACTCGTTGGACGAAGCCATCAGGCGGCTGGTGCCGGGTGGTCGCGGAGCCGTCCTCTCCTACCACTCGGGAGAGGACAGGATCGTGAAGCGTCGCTTCGACCTGGCGGCCACAGGCGGGTGCACCTGTCCGCCCCGGCTGCCCTGTGGATGTGGTGCGGTGCCTCTGGTGGTCCTCGCACGCCGGGCCGGCAGGGTCCCGGATGATGCCGAGGCTGCAACCAATCCCCGGGCGGCCAGCGCTCGCCTGAGGGTCCTGGAACGCCGATGACGGCGGTCCTGCGGCACCCACGACTGGGCCTCGGCCAACGGATCGATGATGGGACGGGAGGGCGCGCCATCGTGCGTCCGGCCGCCCGGAGCGCAGTGGCGTTGGCCGTCTTCGGATTCTTCGCCACGCTTCTGGCCCTGGCTGCCTTCCAGGGCGTGGTGGTGAGCGGCCAGTTCGAGTTCGACCGACTCCAACGGCGACTGGAGGATGGGCGGGACCGCTCGCAACTCCTCCGCGCCGAGGTGGCACGCCTGGAGAGCCCCGGTCGCATCCTGGAGGTGGCTGGTGGTCGACTCGGCCTGGTCTCCCCGCCGACGAGGTTCGACCTGCCCTCGGTCGTACCGGGTGATCCGTTGACCATCCTCCTTCCACCGGTGGGTGACCCCTTCTCCCGGACCTACTGATGAGTCGCCAGCCCGTAGGGCCCGCAGCCCTCGGGCGCGGTGCAGCCACCGTTGAGCAGCACAGGAAGACCCGTCGCCGGTTCCGCAGGAGGGCCGTCTTCGGCGGGCTGATGCTGGCGGTGGTGGCCGGGATGTTCGGGTGGCGCCTCGCCTCCCTGCAGCTCCTGGAACCGGAACGGTTCGTGGCACACGGTGAGGCCCAGCGCTTCAAGACCCTCAGGTTGAGGGCGGGACGCGGTGCGATAGTGGATCGCAACGGCGTCGACCTGGTCCTCTCGGTTCCCGGGCAGTCGATGATCGCCAACCCGCGACGGGTGGAGGACCCGGTCAGGGCGGCTCGGGCGCTCGCACAGGTCCTGGGAGCCGACTCCGAGGTCCTGGAACGTCGCATCTCCAGCGACAAGAGCTTCGTCTACCTGGGGCGCCAGGTCGACCTGGAGGTGGCCGAAGCGATCCTGGCGCTCGAGATCTCCGGCGTCTACGCACAGGAGGAATGGGAGAGGATCCGGCCCGGTGGGGACTCGGCCCTTTCGATCCTGGGTCGCACGGACATCGACTCAATAGGAATCAGCGGCATCGAGCTGGTCTACGACGGCCTTCTCTCCGGTACTGACGGCGAGCGGAGGGTGGAGATGGGAATGTGGGGGGCGTCGATCCCGGGCGGTGAGTACTCGGTGGAGCCGGCCCGCAACGGCAGGACCCTGGTCCTCGCCCTGGACCGCGCGCTCCAGTTCGAGGCCGAGCGACTCCTCCTCGAGCGCGTGGAGGCCGTCGGCGCAAAGGGCGGCGTCCTGGTCGCCATGCACCCGGCCACGGGCGAGATCCTGGTCTCGGCGACGGTCCGACGATCCGCAGACGGAGTGGTGAGGATCTCCTCCGAGCACCGGGCGGTCACCTGGACCTACGAGCCCGGGTCCATCATCAAGCCATTGACCGTCTCGGCGATCCTGGATCGGGCGGTGGCCGCGCCGGACACCGTGCGCGAGGTGCCGCCACGCCTGAAGGTGCACGATGCCACCTTCAGCGATTCACCCTTCCACGAGACCGTGGAGCTCACCCTGGCCGACATCATCCGCCGGTCGTCGAACGTGGGGACGATCCTGTGGGCACACGACCTCGGGGCCGAGGCCCTCCACGAACAACTCCGGGAGTTCGGCCTGGGGTCGGTAACGGACCTGGACTTCCCCGGCGAGGCCAGCGGAATCCTCCACCCGGCGGGAAGGTGGTCGGGAACGTCGTTGCCCACGATCGCGATCGGACAGGGGGTCTCCACCACGCCCCTGCAGATGCTGGTGGCGTATTCGGCTCTCGCAAACGGGGGAGTGCGTCCCGCGCCCACACTGGTACTCGGAACGCGGGACGATGACGGGGTGTTCGAAGCCCGACGTCCCGGCCCATCACTGTCCGTCCTGCCCGCCGCCGTGGCCGCAGAGGTGGTGGGGATGATGGAGCAGGTCGTGGCGTCCGGAACCGGTACCCGGGCCCAGGTGTCCGGTTACCGCGTGGCGGGCAAGACCGGCACCGCCTGGAAGGTCCTACCCACCGGTGGCTACGGAAGCAAGGGCAACCGGTCCTACGTCGCCAGCTTCGCGGGCTTCCTGCCCGCCGAGGCGCCACGACTGGCTGTCATCGTGGTTGTGGACGAGCCATCCGGGGAGGTCTATTCGGGCGGCAGGGTGGCTGCCCCCGTATTCGCCGAGTTCGCCAGGTTCGCCGTACGGCAGTTGAGGATCCCGTCGGCTGATGAACGTGTCGAGGCGGACCGTGAAGGCCGGGTCATGGCACTCACGCCGGCCCGCCATGCAATCCTGCGTGAGGCTGCCGAGGCGTCACGGCTCGAACAGTCCGGCGAACTGGTCGCCGCCTCAGCGACCGGCGGCTGAGATGCGGCTCGGTGCGCTGCTCCGCGCCGCCGGGATCAACGGGCCGATCCTCGAAGCGGCATCGGCATCGGCTTCGACCGAGGTGACCGGGGTGGCCCACGATTCCCGGAGCGTTCGGCCGGGTGATCTGTTCTGCTGCGTTCCGGGGGCATCCCACGACGGCCACGAGTTCGCCGTCGAGGCGGTGCGGAGTGGGGCATCCGCGCTCCTGGGGGAGCGTCCGTTGGGCCTTACGGCGCCGACCGTCGTCGTCCCCTCCGTCCGTGCCGCCATGCCCCTGTTGGCAGCGGCCATGCATGGTTGGCCGTCGCGGCAACTGGACCTGGTCGGCGTGACCGGCACCAACGGCAAGACCAGCGTCGTCCACCTGCTCACCTGGATCCTCGGCCGGGCCGGTAGGCGTACGGATGCCCACGGCACCCTGTCAGGGGGGAGGACCACCCCGGAGGCGACCGACCTGCAGGCCATGTTGGACCGCTGGGTCTCCGACGGCGTCGAAACCGCCGCCATCGAGGTGTCATCCCATGCCCTCTCCCAGCACCGTGTGGACGGCACGCAGTTCGCCCTTGTTGGCTTCACGAACCTCAGCCGGGACCACCTGGACTTCCACGCCTCGATGGCCGACTACGAGGCGGCCAAGGCCCGACTGTTCGACGGGTCATTCGCCACACGGGCACTGGTCATGGTGGACACTCCGGCCGGCGGGCGGATGGCCGCCTGCGCCCGTCGGGCCGGAATGGACGTGACCGAGTTGGAGGTCGCCACGGTCGGCGGAGTCGTCCGCCGTGACGGCGTCGGGTTCGAGTGGAGGCGACACCCGGTGGAGGTGTCCACCCCGGGGCGCTTCACGATCGCCAACGCACTGCTGGCAGCAGAGATGGCGGCAGCCCTGGGGGTCGGGGAGCTCGAGGTGGTCGACGGCCTCGACTCGGCTCCTCCGGTGCCGGGTCGGTTCGAGCCGGTACCGCTGGAGGGCGGCCCCATGGTGGTCGTGGACTACGCCCACACCCCCGATGCGCTGTCCGCCGCCCTCGCCACGGCCCGCGAGCTTGTCGCGGGCCGGCTCCTGGTCGTGTTCGGATGCGGTGGCGGGCGTGATCGTGGCAAGCGACCGGAGATGGGGAGGATCGCCCTGTCCGGCGCCGACATCGTGGTCGTGACGTCTGACAATCCGAGGGGTGAACCACCCGAGGGGGTCATAGCGGACATCCTGTCCGGTATGGATAGCGACCCACTGCTCGTGGAACCCGACCGGAGGTCTGCGATCGCCGGCGCACTTCGCATCGCCGGCCCGGATGACCTAGTGCTGATTGCCGGCAAGGGCCATGAGGACACCCAGGAGTCGGAGGGTCGCCTGGAGCCCTTTGACGACCGGGTGGTAGCGCGCCAGGAGTGGGCCCGGATGTTCCCGGATGGCGGCATCGGATGATCCGCCTCCTGCTCGCTGCGGCGATCGCCATGGCCTCCTCCCTGGCCGGTACCCGCCTTCTGATCTGGTGGCTGACGAAGCTGCAGATCGGCCAGCCGATACGCGATGACGGCCCCCAGGGGCATGCCACCAAGGCCGGCACCCCGACCATGGGCGGTCTGGCCATCGTGGGCGGAGCGCTCCTCGGCTACGTCCTGAGCGACCTGTACCGGGGCATCTACACGCGCAGCGGCATCTTCGTGATGCTGGCGATCATGGGCGGCGGCGCCGTCGGGCTGATGGACGACTGGATAAAGGTCGTCCGCGAGCGGAGCCTGGGCCTCAACAAGCGGACCAAGATGCTCGGCTTACTGGCGGTCGCGGTGACCTTCGCCATCCTGATGCTGGAGCACGCGCCGACCCACACGCAGCTCTCCTTCACCCGCTTCGACCAGCCCGGGCTGGAGCTGGGGTCCACCCTGTGGGCCATCTGGGCGGTCCTGCTCATCATCGGATCAGCCAATGCGGTGAACCTCACCGACGGCCTGGATGGTCTGGCGGCAGGCGCCGGCACGTTCTGCTTCGGGGCCTACACGGTCATCGCCTTCTGGCAGTTCCGGTACCCGGAGACCTATGACGTGGCCCATGCGCTGGACCTGGCGGTGGTCGCCGCCGCCATGGCCGGCGGCTGTCTGGGCTTCCTCTGGTGGAATGCGGCCCCGGCCCGGATCTTCATGGGCGACACGGGTTCACTGGCGATCGGCACCGGCTTGGCGACCCTTGCGCTCACGACCAATACCCACCTGCTGCTACCGGTGGTGGCCGGGTTGTTCGTGGCCGAGACGGTTTCGGTCATCCTCCAGGTCGGAAGCTTCCGCCTGCTGGGCGGTAGGAGGGTGTTCTCGATGGCCCCGGTCCACCACCACTTCGAGCTTCGGGGCTGGCCGGAGACCACCGTGATCATCCGCTTCTGGATCATGTCCGGACTCTGCACGGCCGTCGGGCTGGGGATCTTCTACGCAGACTCGATCGCCTCCGGGGCGGTCGGCGGGTGAGCGGACCGGTCCTCGTGCTGGGCCTGGGGGTCACGGGCCGGGCGGTCCTGGATGCCCTTTCCAGCCGTGGCCTGGAGGCTTTCGGCGTTGATGATCGGCCCGGGTGGGAAGCGCGGACCTGTGCGGAGCGCCTTTCGGTGGAGCTTGTCGAATCGCCCCTTCCGGAGGACTGGTGGGCGCTGCTGGAAAGGGCGGGGGAGGTGGTCGTGTCGCCGGGGGTACCTGACGGGCACCCGGTCTTCGCCGCCGCCGCCACTGCGGGCGTCCAGGTCCTGGACGAGTCGGACCTCGCGACGCGCTGGGACACCCGGCCCCGGTGCGCCGTGACGGGAACCAACGGCAAGACGACCGTGGTCACCCTGGTGACCGACATGCTGCAGAGGTCCGGCCTGGTGGCCGTAACGGCCGGCAATACGGACACTCCTCTGGTTGCAGCCATCGATGACGTCGACGCCGACGTGTTCGTCGTGGAGGCCTCGTCGTTCCGGCTGGGCCATGCCGCCGGCTTCTCGGCGTCGCCGGCCGTCTGGCTGAACTTCGCTCCCGACCATCTAGACGTACATGCGGACCTCGCCGCCTACGAGGAGGCGAAGGCGCGCATCTGGGAGGGTGTCGCCTCGCCTGGCGATGCGGTGGCCAACCTCGCCGACGCGGTGGTGGCTGCCAGGGCACCGTCCGGCGCTACGGGATTCGGAACCCTGGACGCTGCGTGCCACGTCCGGGCCGGGGTCCTCACCCTTGAAGGGTCCCCGGTCGTCGAGGTCGAGGAGATGGGGCGTTCGATGCCCCACGACCTGGAGAACGCCCAGGCGGCCTGCATCCTCGCCGTCCGGGCTGGAGCCAACCTGGAGGCCTGCGCCGGCTCGCTGCGGAGCTTCAGCGGTCTGGAGCATCGGATGTCCTTCGTGGCGGAGGTGGATGGCATCCGCTATGTGGACGACAGCAAGGCCACCACCCCCCACGCCACGCTGACGGCGATGGCGGCCCTCCCGGGGGCGGTCCTCATCGTCGGAGGACGCAACAAGGGCCTCGACCTGGAGCGCCTTGCCGATGGGCGACCCAGGGCCGTCGTGGCGATCGGCGAGGCGGCCGGAGAGATGGCAGCGGCCTTCGATGGTGCCTGCCCCGTCGTGATCGCCTCGAGCATGGAGGAGGCCGTCATGTCGGCAAGGGACTCGGCGGCCGGTACCGGGACCGTCCTGCTCTCACCGAGTTGTTCATCCTTCGACTGGTACGGCTCCTATGCGGAGCGGGGGCGGGACTTCCAGCGGATCGTCCGGGCCCTCACCGGGG
>DUAC01000005.1:31832-41564 GCA_012961035.1 Acidimicrobiia bacterium | reverse complement strand
GGTAAGGGACGCTCGGCCCGCTTCGTGGTGCTCTGGTCCACGGCCATGCTCCTCGGCCTACTGGGACTGGTGATGGTGGTCTCGTCGTCGTCCGTCTCGGACCTCCAGACCTACGGGGACGCGTGGCACCACCTGCGGAGGCACGTCATCTGGGTGGTTATGGGCCTGGTGGGCCTGTCGGTCACGCTCCGGGTGGACTACCGCCGCCTCCGCAGGCTGGCACGGCCCGGTCTGGTGCTGGCGATAGTCCCGCTGGTGCTGGTGCTGATTCCCGGGGTCGGGATCCGGACCAACGGGTCGGCCCGGTGGCTCGGCGTCGGCGTGGTCTCCTTCCAGCCTTCTGAGTTCGCGAAGCTGGCGGTGATCCTCTACGGCGCAGCCATCCTCTCCTCGCGACCGCCCGAGTCGGTACGCCTGACCCTCTGGCCGATGCTGATCGTGCTGGGTGGCGTAGGGGGATTGATCTTCCTGGAGCCGGACCTGGGGACGGCGCTGATCCTCGGGAGCATCGTGGCCTGCCTGCTGTTCTTCGCTGGACTGGGCCTGGGGCCGCTGGCGTTGACCGGCGTGGCGGGAATGGGCCTGGTGGCGGTGCTGAGCCTCGGCGCCGGCTATCGGCGCGATCGCCTCCTCTCGGTGCTGGATCCGTGGAGCGATCCGCTGAACACCGGTTGGCAGACGATCCAGGCCGGCGTGGCGATCTCCAACGGCGGGCTCTGGGGCCTGGGCCTCGGCGCCAGCAGGGCCAAGTGGGGCTTCCTCCCAATGGTCCAGACGGACTTCATCTTCGCCATCGTGGCCGAGGAGCTGGGCTTCGTGGTGGCCATCCTCGTGGTGCTGGCCTTCCTGGTGCTGGGAATCTTCGGGCTGTCCACCGCCATGCACGCACCTGACCGGTTCGGTCAGCTCCTGGCGGCCGGAATCACCTCGTGGATACTCATCCAGGCATTCGTCAACATCGGGGCCGTGCTGGGCGTGCTGCCCATAACGGGGGTTCCGCTTCCCTTCGTCTCCTACGGCGGAAGCTCGATGGTGCTGACCCTGACGGCCTTCGGGATCCTCCTGAACGTCGCCCGGCAGGCCCGGTGAACGTCGAGCGGGCACATGGCGACGGCCCACGTCGCGGTGGGATCCTCATCGCCGGTGGCGGAACCGCCGGACACGTCCTGCCTGGACTGGCCGTGGCGGCAGCCCTGGTGGAGCGCGGCGTCGTCGCCGACAGGTCCGACGTACACCTCGTGGGAAGCCGTAGGGGCGTCGAGGTGGAGCTCGTTCCCGGGGCGGGGTTCGGCCTGACCGTCCTGGGTGGACGCGGCATCCAGCGTCGCCTGACTCCCGCCAACGTGGTGGCGCTGGTGGGCCTGCTGGCCGGCTTCCTGAGGGCGTTCCTGCTCATGGTGAGGGCCAGGCCGAGGGTCGTGCTCTCACTCGGTGGCTACGCCAGCATCCCCTGTGGGGTGGCGGCGGTGGTGTTGAGGGTTCCCCTCGTGGTGGCCGAGCAGAACGCGGTACCCGGTGCCGCCAACCGCCTCCTGGGAAGGTTCGCGCGGGCCTCTGCAGTGTCCTTCGTCGACACCGCACTTCCCCGCCCCGAGCTGACCGGCAACCCGGTTCGGGCCGCGATCCGGTCGGCTGTCGGCACCAGGTCGGAGGCACGTGCCCGCATCGGCGTGGACGACCGCCCCCTCCTGGTCGCATTCGGTGGCTCCCTGGGCGCCCGGCGCATAAACCGTGCGGTGGCCGACTTCGTGGAGGGCTGGAGGGGTGGACCGCTGGCGGTCCGCCACGTGGTGGGTGCACGTGGATGGGCGGCTGGCGAGATGGCTACGGCGGTGCCTGCAGGGGTCGGCTACACCGCCGTCGCCTACGAGCACGACATGCCGACCCTGCTGGCCGCCGCAGACCTCGTCGTCTGTAGATCCGGGGCCACATCGGTCGCCGAGCTGGCCGTCCTGGGTGTTCCATCGGTCCTGGTTCCGCTGCCTGGCGCTCCGGGCGACCACCAGACGGCCAATGCCCGGCACCTGGCCGGAAGCGGTGGCGCCGTGCTCCTGGCAGACGCCGACCTGGACGGATCGGCCCTGGAGGATCTCCTCGGCGAGATCCTGTCGGATCCCCCACGTCGCGACGCAATGGCCGAGGCGGCGAGGTCCATGGCCAGGCCGGATGCCGCCGACCGGGTGGTCGACCTGATCCTCAGACATGCAGCCGGGCGGTGTGATGATGTCCGGGATGCCTGAGTCGCCGCTGGACCTGTCGATTCCCACGCACGTCCACGTCATCGGTGTGGGCGGTGCCGGCATGAGCGCCATCGCCGAGGTCCTCGTGTCCATGGGGCACACCGTCAGCGGCTCGGACCTGAAGGCCTCCTCAGGTCTGGACCGTCTGGCGGCCCTGGGCGTGGATGTCCGCGTGGGACATTCGGCGGACCAGGTCGGCGAAGCCGCGGTGGTGACCCGTTCCACTGCGGTGCCCGACTCGAACCCGGAGTGCCGGGCAGCTCTCGAACGTGGCATCCGTCTCTGTGGCCGACCCGAGGTCCTCGGCGCCATCAGCGCCCTCCGCCACACGATCGCGGTGGCCGGCACACACGGCAAGACCACCACGGCCTCCATGCTGGCCCTGGTCCTCCGGGAGGCCGGTCTCCGCCCGTCCTTCATCATTGGCGGCGACGTGAACGAGATCGGTACGGGAGCAGCCTGGGACGAGGGTGACCTGCTGGTGGTGGAGGCCGACGAGAGCGACGGTTCCTTCCTCGAGTTGTCTGCGAGGTTCGGGCTGGTCACCAACCTGGAACCCGACCACCTCGAGCACCACGGAGGGTTCGATCCACTCCTGGAGGCGTTCGACCGGTTCGTGGAGGCGGTGGATGGGCCGGTCGTGGTCGGCGTGGACGATGAGGAGGGTGCCGCCCTGGCCGCCCGTCACGGGACCGCCACCGTGGGCACGTCGGCTGGTTCCGACTGGCGGCTCTCCGAGGTGGTGGAGTCGTGGGAGGGCGTCCGCTTCACCCTCACAGGGCCCGTAACCGGGGCCTTCGGACTGGAGCTGCCGGTTCCGGGCCTCCACAACGCCCGGAACGCCGCCTCAGCGGCGACTGTGGCGGTTCTGGCGGGAGCCGCCCCGGAGGCCGTGGCGAGTGCGCTGGCGCGTTTCGGCGGGGTGGCCCGTCGGTTCGAACACCGCGGCCAGGCCGCCGGCGTGGTCCTGGTGGATGACTACGCCCACCTACCCACGGAGGTCGGAGCGGTTCTGGCGACGGCCCGAAGCGGTGGCTTCGCCCGGGTGGTGGCCGTGTTCCAGCCGCACCGGTTCAGCCGTACCGAGGCGCTCTGGTCCTCCTTCGGCGGAGCCTTCGACGATGCCGACGTGCTCTACGTGACCGACGTCTACCCATCGGGCGAAGCGCCGCGGCCCGGCGTGTCGGGCCGCCTCGTGGCCGATGCCGTGCTCCGGGACAGGCCCGGTGCCGACGTCCGATACGTGTCCCGGCGGGAGGACCTGCTGGACGCCCTGGTCGGAGAGCTCCGCGACGGGGACCTCTGCCTGACCATGGGGGCCGGCGACCTCACGGCTGTGCCCGACCAGCTCCGGTCCAGGCTGGGAGCGTCCTGAGGTGGACGACCTGGAGGCGCTGGCGACGGCGTTGGCCGCCGCGGGACTCTCGGAGGGCATCCGTAGGGAGCATCCGGTCGGCCCGCTCACCACCTACCGGGTGGGTGGGCCGGCGTCCCTCTTCGTTCGTCCTGCCGATGCCGATGAGTTGGAGGCGGTCGTGGGGGCCGCCACCGCCTGCGAGGTGGAGATCCTGGTGGTGGGGTCGGGTTCCAACCTGCTGGTGTCGGATGGGGGTTTCACCGGGCTGGCAATCCAGTTGGGTGGTGGGTTCCAGTCCATCCGGGTCTCGGGCCAGATGGTCACCGCGGGCGGTGCGACCAACCTGCCGGTCCTGGCGAGGCGGACGGTGGCCGACGGCCTGACGGGCTTCGAGTGGGCGGTCGGGGTGCCCGGTTCGATCGGAGGGGCGGTCCGTATGAACGCCGGCGGACACGGTTCCGACATGGCGTCGGTCCTGGAGGAGGCGACCACGATCGACCTGCTCACGGGAGTCAGGAGGGTGCGACCGGTCGACAGTCTCGCCCTCGGCTACCGGACGTCTGATGTGGGCCCGGCGGAGTTGGTGACCTCGGCTGTCCTGAGGCTGGAGGAGGCAGCAGGTGCGGCGGGTGAGGAGATGCTCGCCGGGATAGTCCGGTGGCGGAGGGAGAACCAGCCGGGCGGACGCAACGCAGGCTCGGTGTTCACCAACCCTCCCGGAGATTCGGCCGGCAGGCTCATCGACGCTGCAGGCCTGAGGGGGCACAGGTACGGGTCCGCCGTGGTCTCGGAGCGCCATGCCAACTTCATCCAGGTGGATGACGGAGGATCGGCCGATGACGTGGACGGCCTGATGGACGAGGTGGTCCGACGCGTCCTCGACGTACACGGGATCCGGCTGCGTGCCGAGACGGTGATGGTCGGGTTCGGGCGATGACCGATGGGGATCCGTACGATGGCAGGGTCGATGGGGGCAGGGTCGACCAGGACGATGTCGGGGTCGAATCCCGGGACGACGGTGGTCCAGCGTCGGACGAGCCCACCGGATCCCGTCGGCTCTGGTGGGTATGGGCCCTCCTTGCCGTAGCGGCCGTTCTCCTGGGCGCCTACGCCTCCACGCGAAGTGGACTCCTGGACGTCGACGAGCTGCTGGTCGAGATCGACGGTGGTCGCCTGGACCCGGCCCTGGTCGAGGCCGTGTCGGGTATCAGGTTCGGCTCACCCATGTCCTCGGTCTCGCCGGAGGCCGTGGCCCGCCGGGTGGCTGTCCTGGCGTGGGTGGCCGACGTGGAGGTCGAGCGGGACTGGCCCGGGACGGTCAGGATCTGGATCGTCGAGCGTGAGGCGTTCGTGAACGCCGTGGACCTCGGCGGTCGTAGGGGGCTTCTCGACCGTGCGGGCACGGTCCTGGAGGTTCCGGCGTTTGATTCCGCCCTCCCGACCGTGAGGGTCGACAGGCTGGGTGTTCCCGGCACGCGGATGACGGGGATCGACCTCCTGCTGGCAGCGGCGGGTGCCGTGACCCCCGATCTGGGGGAGTGGATCGTCGCCCTCGTTCCGACCGGGAGGGGGGTACGTGCCGAGCTGGTCGGCGGGGTGGATGCCGAGTTGGGCCTGGGCGTCGACTTCCATGACGAGCTCCGATCCCTGGCGACGGTGCTGGCATGGGTGGAGTTGTCGTGCATCGTGTCGATCGATGTGTCGGTCCACGCCAATCCGGTCGTGCTGCGTGATGAGTACCGGTGCTCCTGATGTCCAGGCGAGGACGAACTTGACGGTTGGCAGGCCGGGTTGACGTTCCGTGACCACGCCCCGTAGTCTCATGACCACTGATCGAGGTTGAAGGCTAATAACCCTCAACCTCTACTTGAAGGTATGGGATTGGCCCAGGTCAGGTTGAACGAGGGATCGAGACGGCACCGATGGTGGGTAACCCGCAGAACTATCTGGCAGTGATCAAGGTCGTCGGGGTGGGCGGCGCCGGCGTGAACGCCGTCAACCGGATGATCGACTCCGGCCTCAAGGGGGTCGAGTTCATCGCCGTGAACACCGACGCCCAGGCACTCCTCATGAGCGACGCCGACGTCAAGTTGGACATCGGCCGGGACCTCACCCGGGGCCTGGGGGCCGGTGGGGACCCGGAGATCGGGCGCCAGTCGGCTGAGGCCCACAGGGCCGAGTTCGAGGAGGCGCTGGAGGGCGCCGACATGGTCTTCATCACGGCTGGCGAGGGGGGTGGCACCGGTACCGGTGCGGCTCCGATCATCGCCGAGGTCGCCAAGGCGATCGGCGCGCTCACCATCGGCGTCGTGACACGGCCCTTCAGCTTCGAGGGCAGGCGGCGTTCGATCCAGGCCGAGCAGGGCATCGTGCAGCTGAGGGACGTGGTCGACACCCAGATCGTCGTACCCAACGACAGGCTGCTCGACGTATCCGACGAGAACACCCCCTTGCTGAGCGCCTTCGACACCGCCGACGAGATCCTCCTCCAGGGTGTCCAGGGCATCACCACGCTCATCACCACGCCGGGGCTCATCAACACCGACTTCGCCGACGTGAAGTCCGTGATGCAGGACGCAGGTTCCGCCCTGATGGGTGTGGGTCAGGCGACCGGCGAGGGCCGTGCCCTGAACGCGGCCCGCAAGGCCATCTCCAACGCCCTCCTCGAGTCGTCCATCGAGGGAGCGCGAGGCATCCTCCTGAACATCTCGGGCCCGAGAGACCTCGGTCTCTTCGAGGTGAACGAGGCGGCCGGCGTGGTCCACGGCGTCGCCCACCCCGACGCCAACATCATCTTCGGGGCAGTGGTCGACGACGAGATGGGCAATGACGTCAGGGTCACGGTCATAGCCGCCGGGTTCGACCGCTGGGACGGTGACCGTCCCTCGGCTGCACCGGTCAGCCCGATCCCGGGCGATGACGCCATAGTCGACGTGTTCGCCGGGGGCGGCGACGACCTCGACGTTCCGAGCTTTCTGAAGTAGGGGCCGATGGCCCGGGAACTGGCCCGACGGAGTCTCCCGTCGGGTCGGACCGCCCGGGTCGTCATGTCCGAGGCCGCCGACGGCGACATGGCCGTCGGCGGCCCGGAGAACCTTCTGGTCAGCCAGCGCCACGCCCTCGCACCCGGATCCTGGACGTGGCTGGAACAGGTGCACGGCACGTCGGTGCTCGAGGTACTCGAAGCGGGCGACGGTGCCGGTACCGCCGCCGACGCAGCGGTGACCGTGGCGGGCGACGCTCCCATCGCCGTCCAGGTTGCCGACTGCGTACCGATCGCCCTCCTCGGGAGCGACGGGATCGCCGTCGTACACGCCGGGTGGCGTGGCCTACGTGACGGGATCCTGGAACAGGCGGTCCACGCACTCTCCGCCATCACCGACGGCCCCTTCCAGGCGGTGGTGGGGCCACACATCGGGGCCTGCTGCTACGCGTTCGGCGACAGGGACCTGGACGAGATGGCTGAACGCCTTGGCCCGACGGTTCGGGGACGGACGAGGGACTCACAGCCGGCCCTGGACATCGCCGCCGGGGTTGAGCACGTCCTGGACACCCTGGGCACGACGATGGCCGTGGTGGATGGCACCTGTACGTCCTGCGACGAGCGCTACTGGTCCCATCGCGGCACCGGCACCACGCGGCGACAGGCCATGGTGGCCTGGATCCAGACGGGGGAGCGATGACGGCGCCCCGATTGGACCATGACCAGGTCGTGGACCGGATCCATTCGATGGCCGAACGACTCCGGGAGATCAGCGGCGGCCGCACCCGCCTCCTACCCGTCACCAAGGCGTTCGGGCCTGAGGCCGTCCTGGCCGTCCTGGCCGCCGGCCACCGGGCGGTGGGGGAGAACTACGCACAGGAACTCCTCGCCAAGCACGAGGCCCTCGGGGACCGGTCCATCGAGTGGCACATGATCGGGAACGTGCAGCGGAACAAGGTCCGTCGTCTGGTCGGTCCCGTGGCCGTGTGGCAGACGATCGACCGACCGGCGCTGGTCTCAGAGGTGGCCCGACGATCACCCGGCGGGCGGATCCTCGTACAGGTGGACTGCCTGGACATGCCCGGTCGGGGTGGGTGCCCTCCGGGGGAGGTGGAGTCCCTGGTCTCCGTGGCGTTGGCCGCCGGTCTGGACGTGGCGGGCCTGATGACCGTCGGGGCGGCCGGAGACCCGACGGCCACCCGGGGGGTGTTTCGGACGGTCGCCGGGCTGGCCGACGACCTTGGGCTCGACGAGCTCTCCATGGGCATGTCCGACGACCTGGAGTCGGCCGTGGAGCACGGCTCGACGATGGTCCGCATCGGCCGGGCCCTGTTCGGGGATCGTGCCACCGGCGAGGTGGGCTGAGGAGCCGAGCCGACTGTGCCCTCACCGGCGCGGGTCGGCCCGGTACGATCGGTTCCGACGTTCCGGTCGACCGTGGGCGCCGGATGAACGGGTGTAGATGAAGAAGTTGATGATGTGGCTGGGCCTTGGCCCGGACGAGGCCTATGAGGGCTACGAATCCCGTGGCGACGAGCCGGTGCTACGCGGCCCCCTTTCCTCCACCGAGTTCGCTGAGGCCCGCGCCGTCGCCGAGACCGGTGGAACGGTCAGCCCACTGCACACCAGGACCAAGGTCTCCAGGTCGGTGCGTACCCTCCCGGCCGAACCGACGGGCACGGTGCGGCCCCTGCAGCCGGCGGTTACGGCCAAGCCCACGACGGTCTCACCCACCTCGTTCGACGATGTCCAGCAGATGGCCGACCGCTTCATGGCCAAGCAACCGGTGATCGTGAACCTCCAGGGTGTCGAGGCCGACCTCTCACGACGGATAATCGACTTCGCCAGCGGCGTCTGCTACGGCGGATTGGGCCAGATGGAACGGATCACGCATCAGGTGTACCTGATGACGCCGTCAGACGTGGAGGTGTCGGAGGAGGACCGCCGGCGCCTCGCCGACTGATCAGGGTCCAGCATGCTCATCGTCTGTGGGCTCCTCCAGCTGTACGTGCTGCTGATTGTGCTGCGGGTCGTCATGAGCTGGTTCCCCGTCTCCCCGAACGGCACCCTGGAGACCGTCGCCGGCTTCCTGTACATGCTCACGGATCCGGTGCTGGGACCGTTGCGGCGACTCCTCCCGCCGGTGCGCATGGGTGCCATGGCCCTGGACCTTTCCCCGATCGTGGCCTTCTTCGGCCTCTCGGTGCTGCGTGGGATCCTCTGCGGCTGATGCAGCGCACCGGAGGTGCCCTCAGCGGGGCACCTTCCGGCTGTAAACTCGGCTGATGGACGAACACCTCCTGCACGATCTGGACCAGGTTCAGTTCGGGACCAGGATGCGGGGCTACGACCCAGCCGAGGTGGACGCCCTCCTGGAGCGTGCCCGACACGAAGTGGACGACCTGCGTACGGCGTTGCGCCGGGCCGGCGAGAGGGCCGACCTGGCTGAACAGCAGTTGTCCGACGAGATGGAGGCCGCGCGGATGGCCCGGGCCGAGGCAGAGGCCGGCATCGCAACGGCTGGAGCGGAGGCGTCGGCGATCCTCTCGGAGGCCCGCGCCGAGGCATCTGACCTGAGAGCCGCGGCGGACGTCGAGATGCGTACGGCGATACAGGCTGGGCGTACCCTGATGCTTGACGAGGTGGCCTCGCTGGAGGCCGAGAGGGACATCCTGGCTGAGGGCATCGAGGTCACGGCGGAACACGTAGCGGCCCATCGGGACCGCCTGTTGAGGGCCGTAGAGGACATGCGGGCGGTGCTGCGGGACGTGGAGGAACGTCCGGACCTGGTGCGTGAGCCGACGCCGATTCCCGCCAGGCCTCCCGCCAGATCACCCGAAACCAACGTCGTCCAGGCTGCGGTAGCGGTGACGAGGCTTCATCCCGTTGCGCCCATGGGCGGCGGTGTCGACGGCGACGAGGGGGACATGGACGCCTTCTTCGCCGACGAAGGTTCCTGACCACCTGCACGATCCCACCGGATCGGATAATCCACCGGTACGATCCTGCGCCCACCGGCTACTGGTCCGGTTGACGACCGTCCAGGAGGCGGACTCCTCGAGGAGATGCTGATGGCTGCGAAGAGCACGAAGAGCGGTAAGGCCCCGACCAAGAAGCCGTCTGCGGCCGGGAAGGCTCCCGCCAAGAAGGTC
>DUAC01000005.1:23759-31606 GCA_012961035.1 Acidimicrobiia bacterium | reverse complement strand
GGCGAAGAAGGCCGCCGCCAAGAAAGCCCCCGTCGAGAAGGTCGTGGCCAGGAAGGCTCCGGCGAAGAAGGCCGCTGCGAAGAAGGCCGTAGCCAGGAAGTCGCCGTTCGGAGCGAAGTTCCTGGACCAGCAGAAGCGGGCGCTGCTCGAGGAACGCGCACGGTACGTACGCAGCGCTGACACCCTCCAGGCCGAAGCGGACTCCCTCCTGGAGGACCGCGATCCGGGTGACGTGCAGTTCGACGACGAGTCCGGCGAGGGCGACACCCTGGCCGTGGAACGCGATCTGGACCTGGCCCTGAGTGCCCAGGCACGTGACGCTGTGGACCAGATCGACGCCGCCCTGGAGCGGATCCGCAAGGGCGTCTACGGCGTCTGTGTCGCCTCGGGCAGGAACGTGCCCAAGGATCGACTGGTGGCCATCCCGTGGGCATCCGAACGGGTCGAGTTCAAGGTCGGGGGACTGGGTCGGCGGTGACCGTCCTGGCCGACCAGCGACGCCGCTGGACGGCGCCGCTGCTGGTGGGCACTGCGATCCTGTGCCTGGACCAACTCACCAAGTGGTGGGCCTCCGGTGCGCTCGAGGAGCGCAACATCGATCTCTTCTGGACGCTCCGCCTTCACCTCGTCTTCAACACCGGAGCGGCATTCAGCCGCGGTGAAGGCCTCGGACCACTCCTCAGCCTCCTCGTGCTGGTTGTGCTCGTCCTGCTTGTACGCCAGGGCGTAAGGACGGAGGACCGGGTGGCCCTGCTCGCCGTGGGTGCGATCGTGGGCGGCGCCATCGGCAACCTGGCCGACAGGGCCTTTCGGGCCGGCGACGGGTTCCTGGGTGGAGCGGTTGTGGACTTCGTGGACCTGCAGTGGTGGCCGGTGTTCAACCTGGCCGATGCCACCATCGTCATGGCCGGCGGGTTGCTCGCCTGGCGGAGCTGGCGCACATGAGCGACGGAGCGGGCTTCAGCGAGTTGATTCCTCCGGCACTGGATGGCGAGCGAATCGACCGCGTCGTCTCGCTGCTGGCGGACGTGAGCCGCAACCGGGCCGCCGCCGCTCTGGCGGCCGGCCGGGTCTCGGTGGGCGACGAGGTGGTGTACCAGCGGTCCCGGCGGGTCCATGAGGGTGATCACCTGGTGGTCACCGGCTTCGAGCGGGAGACGGAGCACGTGCCGGGTCCGGAGGCATCGGTCCGCTTCGGGGTTCTCTACGCCGACGACGACGTGCTGGTCGTGGACAAGCCCTCGGGCCTGGTGGTTCATCCCGGCGCCGGGAACCAGACCGGGACGCTGGTCAACGGACTCCTCGCCCTGCATCCGGAGATAGCCGGGGTCGGCTCGGCGGCGAGACCGGGCATCGTGCACAGGTTGGACCTGGGAACGTCCGGAGCGCTGGCCGTGGCCCGCACCCAGAAGGCCTACGACTCGCTCGTGGCGCAGCTGGCCGAGCGGTCCGTCGGGCGTCGCTACCGGGCGCTGACGTGGGGATGCTTCGAGGCGCCCAAGGGTGTGGTCGACGCTCCGGTGGGGCGATCACCCAAGGACCGGACCCGCATGGCGGTGGTCGGTTCGGGCCGGCCGGCCAGGACCGGCTACGAGGTCTCGGCATCGTGGGCAACCCCGGAGGTGTCGCTGGTGACGTGCACCCTGGAGACGGGACGGACCCACCAGATCCGGGTCCACCTATCGGCCATCGGCCATCCGCTGGTGGGGGACGGCACCTACGGAGGCGAACGCAGCGGTCTGGTCCTGGACCGACCGTTCCTGCACGCCGCCCACCTCGCGTTCGACCATCCGGTGACCGGAGAGCGCCTCGAGTTCGAGTCGCCCCTGCCGGATGACCTGAGGGAGATCCTGGATCGCCTGGGTGAACCGGAGCCATCTGATCAGAGCGCGTGACCGCCTGGCTGAACCCGTCTACCTGACCGTCTAGGTATTGGGCCAGGAGGTGTCGCCACGGGCCATGGCTGCGATGTCCTCCAGGGTGAAGGAATCCAGGTACTCGCGCATGTGGGCCCCGGCACTGGCCCAGATGGAGAGCAGCACGCACTGGCCCTCGTGGTCGCACGCCCCGTCCGTGTGGGGGTCGCTGAAGTCGCCGGCCACGATCGGTCCGTCCACGGCGGACACGATCTGGGCCAGCAGGATCGACGACGGCACCCTGGCCAGCACGTAACCGCCACCCACGCCCCGCTTGGAGCGCACCAGGCCCGCACCCTTCAGGGCGAGCAGGATCTGTTCCAGGTACGGCTGAGGAAGGCCCGTCTGGTCTGCGATCTCGCGAACCGACCGTGGAGTCTGGCCGTCGCCATGGAGGGCCAGGGACAGCAGTGCGCGGCTTGCGTAATCACCCCGCGTCGAGACCTTCACGTCGGTGGATCCTAGACCCGGTGGCTCCCGGAGCACGGATGTGGCGACTTCACGCCTCACCCTGGGTGGGAGGGGCCTGCAGTACGGTCGGCCCATGCAGGCCGTGGGTGGACATCTGGCACCGATGGCCCCGGCATACGACGACGGCTGCGTCACGGCCCTGGTACCCGCCCTCATGCAGGGCGACCAGGCGCCGGGCGGTTGGCCGTCATGGCTTCCCGACGTGGTACTCGGAGCCCGTCGCACGCTCCTGCTGGTGCTCGACGGCCTGGGCTGGGAACAGTTGCGGTCCCGTCCGGGAGCCGCCCCGAACCTGACCGGCTTCGCAGGTGGAGCCATCACCACCGTCGCCCCCTCCACCACGGCTGCCGCCCTCACCTCCATAGCCACCGGCGAGCCGCCGGGCCGTCACGGGCTGGTCGGCTATCGGATCGCCGTGGGCGCCCCCGAGAGGCCGGCCCAGGCCGAGGTGCTCAACGCGCTCCGCTGGTCGACGGGTGACGGGGATGCCCGTCGGCGACATGACCCGCGGGAGTTCCAGCCATGTGAGGTGTTCGGGTCGCAGTGGCCACCGGTCGTGACGAGGGAGGCATTCTCGGACTCGGGCTTCACGGCCGCCCATCTCTCCGACACGCGCCTCATGGGGTACCGGGACCGCGCCGGCCTGGTGGCCCGGGTGGTGGAGGCCTTCGCAGGCGGCGAACCGTTCGTGTATGCCTACTGGGACGACATAGATCGGACGGCCCACGAGTTCGGCCTGGCCGATCGCTACGAGGAGGAGCTGGCGGCATGCGACGCGATGGTCGGGGAGCTGGCTGAGCGACTCCCGGCGGGTACGGCGATCGTCGTGACCGCCGACCACGGCCTGGTGCATGTCGGAGAGAACCTCGTCCACCTCCCACCCTCGGTCACCACCCTGGTGGACGGCCAGAGTGGCGAGGCCCGCTTCCGTTGGCTCCACTCCCGGCCCGGCGCCGCCGGCGACCTCCTGGCGGCATGCCACGAAGCCTTCGACCCGGTGGGCTGGGTCCGGTCGGTGGACGAGGTGGTATCCGACGGATGGCTGGGACCCGAGGTGACGACGGCGGCCCGGGCCCGGCTGGGCGACGTGGCCGTCCTGGCACGCGATCCGGTGGCCTTCGTGGACCCGGCGGAGTCGGCCTCGATCGACCTGATCGGGCGACACGGCTCGCTGACGGCCGACGAGATGCTTGTTCCCGCGCTCGCCGTGGTCACCTGAGGGGCGGCTTCCGGCCCCTCTGGACCGTGCCCGGTGGAGGCCCTCCGGGCGGGCGTAGATGGGCATAGAGTCCGAGACGATGCCCGAAGACGTCCCACCACTACCGAAACCAGTCGAACCAGAGGTGCTCACGGACGCCGCTGGGATCTCCGACGGGGAGCCTGACGACGAGATCGACGAGTCGATCGAGCATCCGGCCAAGGTCATGCGGGTCGGCACGATGATGCGCCTGCTCCTCGAGGAGGTGCGTTCGGCGACGCTCGACGAACCCAGTAGGGACCGGCTCCGGGAGATCTACGAGACCTCGGTGACCGAGTTGGGTTCGGCCCTCTCAGCAGACCTCCGTGAGGAGCTCGGACGCCTGGCCCTTCCCTTCACCGAGGATGCGGCACCCAGCGCCGACGAGTTGAGGATCGCCCAGGCCCAGTTGGTGGGCTGGATGGAGGGACTCATCCAGGGAATCCAGGCAACCCTGTTCGCCCAGCAGGTGGCCGCACAGCAGCAGCTTGCCGGCCTGCGGCCTCCTGAGCTGGAGCCCGGTGGGGCCGGCGACGGCCCGGACACCCGGCACGGCACCTACCTGTGATCGTCATCACCCGATGAGCAGCGGGTTCACGCACCTGCACGTCCACACCGAGTTCTCGATGCTGGACGGAGCGGCGCGGGTCGGCGACCTGGTGGATGCCGCCGTGGCTGATGGCCAGACGGCCCTGGGGATCACCGACCACGGCAACATGTACGGGATCCTGGACTTCTACCGGGCCTGCCGGGACCGCGGGATCAAGCCGATCCTGGGTACGGAGGCCTACATGGCCCACGACACCAGGTTCGAGCGGCCATCCCGGCGGGGTCGAGTGGACGACTCCGGCGGCGAGACCGACGGTGGTCGCAAGCTCATGTACCACCTGACGCTCCTGGCTGAGAACCAGGCCGGCTATCGCAACCTCATCCAATTGGCCAGCAGGGCTTTCCTGGAGGGCTACTACTACAAGCCCCGTGTCGACTGGGAGGTCCTGTCAGAGCACAGCGAGGGAATCATCGCCACCACGGGCTGCCTGGGTGGCCACGTCCTCCAGGCCCTGCTGCGCGACGACTACGACGATGCCCTGACCAAGGCGGGTCGTCTCCAGGAGATCTTCGGGAAGGACAACCTCTTCATAGAACTCCAGGACCAGGGGATGCCCGAGCAGCATCGGACCAACCCCCAGTTGGAACGGATCGCCAGGGACCTGGGAGCGCCACTGCTGGCCACCAACGACAGCCACTACACCCACAGGGAGGACGCCCGGGCGCATGACGCCCTTCTCTGCGTGCAGACCGGCTCGCTGATGAGCGACCCGAACCGCTTCAGGTTCTCCGGGGAGGAGCACTACCTGAAGACCTCGCATGAGATGCGGGAGCTGTTCCGCCACCTACCGGATTCCTGCGACAACACGCTGTGGATCACCGAACGGTGCAACGTGGAGATCGAGTTCGGCAAGCCCCGTCTGCCGGACTTCCCCATCCCTGAGGGATTCGACGGTGCTGACGCGTACCTGGAGCACCTCACCTTCGAGGGAGCACGCAGGAGGTGGGGCGACCATCTGGAGGACCGGGTGGTGGAACGCCTGGCCTACGAGCTGCGGACGATCAGCGACATGGGGTTCTCGTCGTACTTCCTCATCACCTGGGACCTGATCCGACATGCCCGCCAGCAGGAGATCCGGGTCGGCCCGGGGCGTGGAAGCGCCGCCGGGTGCGCCGTGGCCTACAGCCTCCGGATCACCGACCTGGACCCGATCCGCTACGACCTGCTCTTCGAACGGTTCCTGAACCCGAGCCGGATATCGATGCCCGACATCGACATGGACTTCGACTCCCGGTTCCGGGACGAGATGATCCGGTATGCCGCTGAGAAGTACGGCCGGGACCATGTCGCCCAGATTGTGACCTTCTCCCAGATCAAGGCCCGGGCCGCGGTCCGTGACGCCGCCCGGGTGCTGGGCTACCCGTACGCCATGGGCGACCGCATCGCCAAGGCCATGCCGCCGCTGATCCTGGGGAGGGACACGCCGCTGGCAGCGTGCCTCACCGAGACCGAGAAGCACGCCGACGGCTTCAGGATGGCCGCCGACCTGCGCGACATGTACACCAGCGACGATGACGTCCACGCTGTGATCGACGTGGCAAAGGGCCTCGAGGGACTGCGCCGTCAGGACGGGATCCACGCGGCAGCAGTGGTGATCACCCGTGAGTCGCTCACGGAGTACGTGCCGATCCAGCGCAAGCCGGAGTCGGGCCAGGACCCCGAGGACGCACCCGTCGTGACCCAGTACGAGATGCACGGCATCGAGGACCTGGGCCTCCTCAAGATGGACTTCCTGGGCCTTCGGAACCTTGACGTGATCACCGACACGTTGGTCCACGTGGAGCGCTGCAGGGGCGAGGTGGTCGAGATCGACACCGTGGACCTGGATGACCGGGCCACCTTCGAGATGCTGGCCCGTGGGGACTCAATCGGGGTGTTCCAGCTGGAGTCCAGCCCGATGCGTTCCCTGATGCGCTCCCTGGTTCCGTCCAGCTTCGAGGACGTGGCCGCCCTGGTGGCCCTGTACCGACCCGGGCCGATGGCGGCCAACATGCACAACGACTACGCAGATCGCAAGAACGGCCGGCAGGAGGTCAGCTACTTCCACGCCGATGCCGAGGAGCTCCTGTCCGACACCTATGGGCTGATGATCTACCAGGAGTCGGTCATGCGGGTGGCGCAGAAGTTCGCCGGCTACTCGCTTGCCGACGCTGACAACCTCAGGAAGGCCTGCGGCAAGAAGATCCGCGAGCTGATGCAGCAGGAGCGGGCCAGCTTCGTGGGCGGTTGTGACGCCACCGGCTACGGAGCGGCGCTGGGCGAGGAGTTGTTCGACGTCATCGAGCAGTTCGCCGACTACGCGTTCAACAAGAGCCATTCCTACGGCTACGGCCTCATCGCCTACCAGATCGCCTACCTGAAGGCCCACTACCCGGTCGAGTACCTGGCGGCCCTCCTGACCAGCGTGAGGTCCAACCTGGACAAGGCCGCCGTGTACCTGAACGAGTGCAGGGTGCTGGGTATCGCCGTGGAGGTGCCTGACATCAACGTGGCACGGTCGGACTTCGAGCCGGTGCCGACGCTGGATGCAGTGAAGGGGGAGTCACCGGGTCGGATCGTCTTCGGGCTCTCCGCCGTCCGCAACGTGGGAAGGGGGCTGGTGGAGCTGATCGAGGCCGAGCGGGCCGCCAACGGTCCGTTCGAGGACTTCTACGACTTCGCAGAGCGTTGCGACACCACGGTCCTGAACAAGCGGACCGTGGAGTCGTTGATCAAGGCCGGGGCCTTCGATGCGATGGGCCATCCCCGTCAGGGGCTCCTGCACGCCCACGAGCAGATCATCGACCACACGGTGGCCCGCCGGAAGGAGCACGACATGGGCGTCATGTCGTTGTTCGGTGAGAGCACCGGCGGACCGGAGTTCGAGGAGAGGGCCGAGGTGGCCGATGTGGAGTTCGACAAGACGACCCGTCTGGCCTTCGAGAAGGAGATGCTGGGCCTGTACGTGTCAGACCATCCGCTCACCGGCTACGAGGGTGCCCTGAGGCGTCGGGCCGACTCGAGCATCGACGACCTGGCCGAGGTGGACGACGGATCCTTCCGGGTGGTCGGCGGTGTGGTCACGAACCTCTCCAAGAAGTGGACTAGGCGCGGGGACCTCATGGCCGTCTTCGACCTGGAGGACCTGGGTGGCGCCATGGAGGTCATGGTCTTCCCCAAGACGATGACCGAGCACGGCCACAAGTTGGAGGACGACAGGATCGTCCTGATCAAGGGTCGGGTGGACCGTCGCGACGACCTCCCCAAGTTGATCTGCCACGAGGTGGAGGTGCTCGACGCGGAGCAGCTGGCCCAGGCCAGGCCGATCCGGGTGCGTCTTCCCGTGGATCGCATCCGGGAGGAGACCATTGCCGAGCTGAAGGTGCTGCTGGTCGCCCACCCCGGGGACTCCGAGGTGTACCTCCACCTGGGGGAGAGCCAGGTGCTGCGGCTCCCCGAGGACTTCTGGGTGGACCCGGCCGGTGGCCTGGTGGGTGAGATCAGGGTCCTGCTGGGCGCCGACTCGGTCCTGGCCGGCGGAACCACCTGATCCGGAGCCCTGCGGACCCGCCTCTGATGGGTCCTGGTGGTGCCGCGGGTTGGGATAAGGGGTCCCGACCGGCAGGATGGAGTG
>DUAC01000005.1:0-23720 GCA_012961035.1 Acidimicrobiia bacterium | reverse complement strand
CGATGGCGATCGAGATCGAGACCAAGGATTGCACGATGCTCGGCGATGCCGAGATCGAAGAGATGGCGGATCTGTGCGCCGTGGGGCCGAATCCGTTCGGCATAGGCCTGATCTCAAAGCAGGCTGAGGAGTGGGTGCTGGTCACCACGGTCCGCGAGGGCGGCCGTCTGAAGGGCTTCGCCTTCTGCACCCTGGAGCGCATCGGTGGGACGCCCAGCGTCGTCGTGGGCCTGGCATCCGTCTACAGGACCTCCAGGCGGGACACGGTGCTACGGGCGCTGGTCTCGGAGCAGTTGAGGCGGGCCGTGCTGGCATTCCCCGATGAGGACGTGGTCATCGGGTACCGGTTCAACGAACCTTCCGGGTTCGAGGCCCTCAAGGTCCTCAGTGGCATCGTCCCGCGCCCCGGCCACAAGGCCTCGGGTGAGGAGCGTGCGTGGGGTCGGCGCTTCGTGAAGCGCTTCGGGCTCTCCACTCTGGCCTACGACGAGCGTCGCTTCATCTCGCCGGGCAAGGGCACCCAGGCCTGCCTGTTCGACCACTCCAGCCTCAAGCCGGAGAAGACCCCGGCTGACATCGTCGCCTACTTCGATGGCCTGGATGCGGCCAACGGCGACGTGCTGGTGGCCACTGGCTGGGCCCTGGCCGAGGACCTCGAGAAGTACCTCTGATCCAACGGTGGCGGCGCTCACGGTGACCGTCTCCGACGCCCTGGGAGATCGACGGTCCTGTAGGTCCTTCACTCCGGAACCCCTTGATGTCGGCCTGCTGGACGACCTGGTCGACGTCGCCCGTAGGACTCCGACGGCAGGGAACTGCCAGGGGGTCGAGTTCCTCCTCCTGGAGGGAGCCGACGTGGCGTCCTACTGGGAGACGACCCTGTCGGCAGAGAGGCGGGCTGGGTTCCCCTGGCCCGGCTTCCTGGTCGCTCCGGCCATCGTCGTGCCGTTCGGCCTCCCCAGCCGCTACCTGGCTCGGTATGGAGAGCCCGACAAGGCGGCTACCGGTCTCGGTGCCGGGTCCGACGCCTGGTCGGTTCCGTACTGGCTGACTGATGCTGCGTTCGCTGCCCTGGCCCTCCAGCTCCTCGTCGTGGAGGCAGGCCTGGGTTGCTGCTTCTTCGGACTCTTCGAGCACGAGGCGGCGGTACGTCGTCGATTCGGCGTCCCCGAGGAGGCCCGTGCCGTCGGAGCGATCGCCATTGGCCATCCGGAGCCATCAGGAGACCGCTCCAGCCGGTCCACGACTAGGGGTCGACGCCCGCTGGACGAGGTGCTGCACCGCGGCGCCTGGTGACCTACGACCTCCGCCGGCCAGCGGCCCGGCTGGCAGCCGTCCGGCGACGACCGGTACTGTCCGGACAGGCCTGAGCACTGACATGACGTCGGAGGAACCACATGACCCAGGAAGCCACGGAAGCCGTCGAGATCCCGACCCAGTTGCCGATCGTCGACTACCTGCGGATCGGAGACGACCCGCACCTGGCGGCGAACGAGTGTGCCGGATGTCAGGCCCGCTACTTCGACCGCCGAAACGCCTGCGCCAGGTGCGGCAAGGAGGAGTTCAGGTCGGTGCGCGTCGCTGACGACGCCACCCTGCGCTCCTTCAGCGTCGTCTACCGGGCTGCACCCGGCATTCCGGTGCCGTACGTGTCGGCGATCGTGCTGACCGACGACGGTACGTCTGTGAGGGCCAACGTGGTGGGCCTGGGCGACCCGATGAAGGCCGAGCTGGGAATGCGCCTGCGCTTCACCACGTTCACCTGTGGCACGGATGACAACGGCACCGACTGCGTGGCATTCGGCTACGCGGCTGCCTGACCTGTACGGACGATTGAAGGAGGACTTGTGATGAGCGATGCAGTTTGGGTTCTGGGCACGTCGATGACGCGCTTCGGCCGCTACCCGGAGTTGGATGCGGTCGACCTGGCCTCGCGTGCATGTATGGACGCCCTGGCCGATGGTGGGGTGACCATCCACGACATGGACGTGATGGGCGCCGGCACCCTGTTCCAGTCCCAGACGGGCATGGGCCAACGGGTCCAGAAGCAGATCGGTCAGACAGGCATACCGGTGTACAACGTGACCAACGCGTGTGCCACGGGGGCGACGGCCATCCGCACCGTGTACCTCTCCATCAAGGCTGGTGAGGCCCAGATGGGCCTCGCCTTCGGCGTCGAGCAGATGGGCAAGATGGGCCTGCTGCGCGGCGGTGCCAAGGCCGAGGAGAAGGTCTTCGAGGCGGCCGGTCGCTACGGCGCCGTCACCGGCGTGGACGGCATCCTCGGGACCGAGACGATGCCGGGGGTGTTCGCACAGGCGGGCATGGAGTACGCCTGCGACTACGACGGCGTGGGCTTCGAGCAGTTCGCCCGGGTGGCATACAAGAACCACCAGCACTCCACGCTGAACCCGCTGGCCCAGTACCGCAAGGAGTTCTCCATGGAGGAGATCATGGGCTCGCCGGTGCAGAGCTATCCCAACACCCTGCTCATGTGCTGCCCGACCGGTGACGGTGCGGCCGCCGTGGTGCTCATATCCGAGGAGCGCCTCCGCTCCATGCCAGCCGAGGTGCAGAAGCGGGCCGTGAAGATCTCGGCCTCGGTGCTGACCAGCGACCCGTGGGTGGAGAGCGGCCAGGTGCAGCCGGACGTGAACACGCTGACCCGCAATGCCGCCGCCCAGGCATATGAGACGGCCGGAATCGGCCCTGAGGACCTGGACCTGGTGGAGCTGCACGACTGCTTCGCCACGGCCGAGCTGATCCACTACGACAACCTGGGGCTCTGCGAGCCGGGTGGCGCCGGCGAGTTCATCGACTCAGGTGGCCCCTTCCGCGATGGCCGGACCCCGGTGAACGTGTCAGGCGGGCTGATCTCCAAGGGTCACCCCATCGGGGCGACCGGCGTGGCCAACGTCTACGAGGTCACCACGCACCTCCGGGGCGAGGCCGGCGACCGGCAGATCGAGGGCGCCAAGGTCGGCCTGACGCATGTCATCGGCCTCGGCTCCGCCTGTGGAATCCACATCCTCGAGAAGGCGGCCTGACCCCCCTCTCCCCCGGAGAGCGTCGCGGGCCCGTTGACGGGCCCCGGGGTTCAACCCGTGAGATGGTCGTAGACGGCCGTCTCGAACTGGCAGACCTGGTCGGTGGACGCTGGTCGGTCTGGTGTCAGGACCTCAGCTCGTCGGCGGTTTCGAGCGCTGCCTGTAGTGAGTTGACCGGGCGGATCTGCGCCGTGCCCGCCGGGATGATGGGCCAGAGGCCGGCGAAGATCTTGGCGGCGTCGTCGGTCTCCACGACGAAGAAGAAGTTGTGCCCGGGAGGATCCACCCAGGCACCGACGACCTGTTCCACGTTGGCCTCGAGCGTGGCGAGGACCGCACCGAACGAGGCATCTGCGGCGTCCTTGTGGTCTCGTCGTGGTGGTGGGTGATGTGGAAGAGCACTGGTGGGTCTCCTGATTGTCGTGGGCTACGGGTGGCATTGTCGTGGGCTACGGGTGGCATTGATAGCACGCCTGTAGCCCACGACGGCCGGGTGGTCAGGACCTCAGCCGAGTTGGGCCAGGAGGTCGTCGGTCGTGTCGACCGGGGCCCTGCAGGCGAAGTCCCGGCATACCCAGGCACGGTCGCCGTCCCGGCCCTCCCAGAGGGGGCCGGGTATGGACTCGCCCCATGAGAGGACCACGTTCGGGCGCCAGGATCCGGCGGTGGCTGCAACGAGGTCCGGTCGGTCTCCGGTGACGACGACCTCGGTGATGCCCGAGTGGAACAGGTCAACGGCCCCCAGGAGGTGGCCGAAGGCCGTGGGGTGCTCTGCGACGCTGTCACCCAGGAGTCTCAGGACCCCCTCGGCCGCCTCGATGTAGCGGTTGTCGCCGACGAGGGCGCCGAGGCGCAGGAGGGCCACGGCGGCAAGGCTGTTGGCGGATGGCTGGGCGTTGTCCATCAGGTCCTTGGGGCGCTTCACGAGGGCCTCGGCGTCGCTTCCGGTCGTGTGGAATCCACCGTTGGCGGCGTCGCTGAAGAGCTCCAGGAGGACGTCGGCGGTCGAGATCGCCACCTCGATCCAGCGGACCTCACCGGTGGCCTCACCCAGTCGGGTCAACCCGTCCACCATCGCAGCGTGGTCGGCGGCGTAGCCGAGCGTCCGGGCTCCTCCGTCGGCCTGCCAGGAGCGCAACCACCGACCATCGGGGCGTTGCAGCGTCGAGCAGAGGAAGTCGGCGTTGGCCCGGGCCGCCTCCATCCAGTCCTGGCGACCCATTGCCATGGACGCATCGGCCAGGGTGGCCAGCATCAGGCCGTTCCACTCGGTCAGGACCTTGTCGTCCAGGCCGGGACGGACGCGGGTCTCGCGTCGGGCGAAGAGTGCCTGACGGGAGCGTTCCACGGCCGCCGGGCGTTCCAGGTCGCCACGGACCGGCCGGTGGAGGATGTTGGATCCCTCGAAGTTGCCGCCAGCGGTGACCCCGTACCAGGCCTCGGCCATTGCGGCGTCGTCACCGCACACCGAGCGGAGTTCCTCGAGGGACCACACGTAGAAGGTGCCCTCCACCCCCTCGGAGTCGGCGTCCTCCGCCGAGAAGAACCCGCCATCGGGGTGGCGGAGGTCCCTCAGCACGTACTCGATCGTCTCCGTGGCGACCTGGCGCCACCGGTCGTGTCCGAGTACCCGCCACCCATGGAGGTAGGTCCGGGCCAGGAGTGCGTTGTCGTAGAGCATCTTCTCGAAGTGGGGGACCAGCCAGTAGGGGTCCACCGAGTAACGGGCGAAGCCACCGCCCAGGTGGTCGTACATGCCTCCTGAGGCCATGGCGTCGAGCGTGGTGGTGAGGACCTCGACGGCCCTGGTCCGGGAGGGGCCGCCGTCGTCCCCGGAGGCCAGGTGTCGCAGGAGGGCCTCGAGGCTCATGGCCTGGGGGAACTTGGGCGCACTGCCGAACCCACCCCACTCGTCGTCGTGCTGTCCGCCCAGTTGGGCCACCGCCCTGGCCAGCGTGTCCGGCGGGGGCAGGTCGTCGCCGGGGGAGAGGTCGCCGTGGCGGGCCATGGAGGCCGTCAGTCGGTCGCCCAGCCCGTCGAGGTCGTCGCGCCGGGTCGTCCAGGCCGCCGACACGGCGGCCAGGATCTGTGGAAATGACGGCATGCCGCCCCGGGGGGTGTCCGGCCAGTAGGTGCCTCCGTGGAAGGGTCGACCATCGGGATGGCAGAACACGGTCATGGGCCAGCCACCCCGCCCGGTCAGGGCGGTCACGGCATCCATGTAGATGGAGTCCACGTCGGGCCGTTCCTCCCGATCCACCTTCACGTTCACGAAGCCCTCGTTCATGATCGCTGCGATGGCCGGGTCCTCGAACGACTCGTGGGCCATGACGTGGCACCAGTGGCACGCCGAGTAGCCGACGGACAGCAGGATGGGTACGTCGCGTTCGACGGCGGCGGCCATAGCCCCGGGCCCCCACGGGTACCAGTGGACCGGGTTGTCGGCGTGCTGGCGCAGGTATGGGCTGGTCTCGTTGCCGAGGAGGTTCACCGCCCGGACCCTAGTGAGGGCCCGGTGCGTAGCCGACCGGGTACCGGTCGTGGATCGCGATGCCCGGCCCGGCGCGCTGGCAGACTGCCGGGATGCGACGCTGGATCCTCGGTGCCAGGCCCCGGACGCTGCCGGCAGCCGTCGTTCCGGTGCTGGTGGGTACCGCCGTGGCCGCCGGCTCCGGCATCATCTGGTGGCGTGCTGCTGCTGCCCTCGTGGTAGCGCTCGCACTCCAGGTGGCGGTGAACTACGCCAACGACCTCTCGGACGGCCTCCGGGGAACCGATGGGCCCGGACGTGTGGGGCCGCAACGCCTGGTGGGTTCCGGCCTGGCCACCCCGCAGGAGGTCCGTCTGGCGATGCTCGGCGCCTTCGCCGTGGCAGTCATGGCCGGCCTGTCGCTGGCGGCGGCCGTCACGCCGTGGCTGCTCCTCGTCGGGGTGGCCTCGGTGGCCGCCGGCTGGTTCTACACCGGAGGGCCGCGCCCGTACGGATACCTGGGGCTGGGGGAGGTCTTCGTCTTCGTTTTCTTCGGCCTCGTGGCAACGGTGGGAAGTGCCTACGTCCACCAGCAGCAGGTACCGGCCGTGGCCTGGTTGGCGGCCACGGCGGTCGGCTTCCTGGCCTGTGCGTTGCTGGTGGTGAACAACCTGCGGGACCTTCCAGGCGATGCCGAGGCGGGCAAGCGCACCCTGGCGGTCCGGCTCGGCGACCGCAGGACGCGCCTGCTCTACGTCGCCCTCCTGGACGGCGCTCTGGTGGTTGGATCGCTGTGTGCCCTGGATCGCCGTTGGGCCGCCCTGGTCCTGGGTGCCGGGATCCTGGCCGGGCCGGCCGTCAGGATCGTGCTGGGCGGCGCCGAGGGGCGTGACCTGGTGGACGTGCTGGGGCGTACCGGTCGGACCCAGTTGGCGGCCGGCGCACTCCTGGCGCTCGGGCTGGCGCTCTCGGCCTGAAGGCCCGGCGGCCCAGGCCACCCGGTTGCCCGGTCAGGAGCGGGTGGCGGTCAGCAACTGGGCGATTCCGCCGCTGCAGCGTTCCTTGGTCACGTCCACGAAGCCCGCCGCGGCGATGATCCCCAGGAGGTCCTCCTCAGGGGGCAGGTAGGCGACGGAGCGGGGCAGGTAGCGGTAGGCGTTCCTGTTGGACAGCAGGCCACCGATGAACGGGACCACCCGGCCGAAGTAGGCACCGTGCCCGAGGCGGAGGAGCCGGTTGCGGGGGCGGTCGACCTCCAGGATGGCGATCCGGCCGCCGGGGCGCAGCACCCGGGCCAGTTCCGCGAAGAAGGGTTCCAGGCCGGTCAGGTTCCGTAGGGCGAAGCCGCAGGTGACGCCGTCGGCGGAACCATCGGCCACCGGCAGGCGGAGGGCGTCGGCGTGTACCAGGGGAGCTTCGGTCCGGGCGGCTGCGAGCATCCCCCATGAGAGGTCCATTCCCACCGGTGCCATGCCGGCCCGGTCCAGGTCACGGCAGAGGTCGCCGGTTCCGCAGGCCAGGTCCAGGACCAGGGAGCCGGCCGGTAGGTCCAGTCGGCGGACCGTCCGCCGCCGCCAGGCTACGTCCAGGCGGAACGTCATGATCCGGTTCACGAGGTCGTAGCGGGGCGCAATTGCATCGAACATGGATCGCACGGCGCTGGCCTTGGCCGCCCCTTCGGGCAGGGGCTGGTTCGGGTCGGGAATGGCGGGGTCGGAGGCGCTCACGGGCACCGCCGGCTCACTCGAACCAGATGCGCTGGTGTTCCCGGCTGACCGGGTGGACCAGGAGCACCAGGAGGACCACAGGGAACAGCAGGGCGAAGGCGAGCGTCATCGGGCTGCCGAACCCGTACCACTGGATCGGCATGATCACGTTCACCGCCGCTGCACCGATGCCCAGGCGCCAACCCCAGCGACGGTCGTTGGCGATTCCCCAGGCGGCCGGGAACATCGCGACGCCGATGAGCAGGGGGATCTCGCCGCGTACGAGGCTGAAGAGTCCCTCGATGTACAGCAGCATCGTGCCGCTCAGCAGGGTCTGGGGATGGCTGCGGTTCAGCCAGCGTCTGGGTTCCACGGCCGACAGTCTGTCAGCGTGCGGGCCGATTGCGGCTCGCCGCCACCAGAGGTCAGGCAGGTGTCTTTCGACGCACGGGAGAGGCCACCGGCGAGGCGACGCGGTCGGCACGGAGCTGCCCGCAGGCGGCGTCTATCTCGGTTCCCCGGGTGCGCCGCACCGTCACGTTGGCACCCTGCGAGCGGAGCTCGTCGGCGAAGTCCCTGACCCTGTCAGGTGACGATCCTCGGGTCGGCCATCCCGGGGTGGGGTTCAGGGGTATGAGGTTGATGTGGGCGCCCAGCGGTCGGGCGTAGGCCGCCAGTCGCTCTGCGTCGATCGGGCGGTCGTTCGTGTCGTGGATGAGCGCCCACTCGAAGGAGAGGCGTCGACCCGTTTTGGAGATGTGCTCGCCGCATGCCTCGGCCAGCTCGGCCAGCGGCCAGCGACGGTTGATGGGAACCAGCTCGTCGCGGAGTTCGTCGTCGGCAGCATGGAGCGACACGGCCAGGTTCACGGGGAGGGATTCCCCGGCCAGACGCCGGATGCCGGGGACCAGGCCGACCGTCGAGATGGTCAGGTGGCGTGCCGAGAGCCCGAGGTCGCCGTGGATCCTCTCGACAGCGGCCCACGTCCGGTCGTAGTTGGCCAGCGGCTCACCCATCCCCATGAATACGACGTTCGAGACCCGCCGCTCGCCGGCGTCCAGCTGCGCCCGGACGACCTGTTCCACGATCTCGCCGGTGGAGAGGTGGCGATCGAAGCCCATCTGGCCGGTGGCGCAGAAGCCGCAGGCCATTGCGCATCCGACCTGGGTGCTGACGCAGACCGTGGACCGCTCCTCGTAGTGCATCAGGACCGTCTCTATGAGGGCGCCACCGGCCAGCTTCCAGAGCCACTTGACCGTCTGACCGTTGTCACCGACGGATCGGGTGTCCAGGGAGAGTGCGGCGGGCAGCACCTCGGCCAGCTCCCGGCGCAGCTCGGCGGGAAGTGTCGTTATCTGCTCCGGGTCGACGAGGTCCCGGTAGAGGCCCTGCCAGAGCTGGTCCAGCCGGTATCCGGGCTGGCCGTCGAGCAGTTCGGCCAACTCCCGACGGTCCAGGTCGTACCGGCTGGTCGGGCGGCCACCCACCGGCGCGTGGTCGGACGGGTCGTTCACCTGACTATTCGCTGGTAGGCGCGGTTGGTGAACTCCTGGTCGAACCCGAGGCCCTCGTACATGCGACGGGCCGGTCGGTTGTCCGACTCAACGTAGAGGATGGCGTGGCGGAGCCCCCGGCCGGACAGGTGTGCGAGGCCGGCCAGCGTGAGTGCCCTGCCCAGCCCCTTGCCGTGGTGGTCCGGGTGGACGGCGATGGCGTAGATCTCGCCCAGCGCAGGGGATTCGTCGTCGTGCACCTTCGTCCAGCAGAAGCCCGCCACCTCACCGTCCACCTCGTGGAGAAGGAATCCCTCCGGTTCGTACCACGGCTCCGACTGGCGGGACTCCAGGTCCTGGAGAGTCATGTCGCCCTGTTCGGGGTGCCATTCGAAGGCCGCATTGTTCACTGCCAGGAACGCCGTGGCGTCCTCGGCGGTGAACGGCCGGGTGGCCAGGTCGGATTTCAACGCCGGCAACTGGCGTCGGAGGCGCAGCAGGTCGCGGAAACGCGTGAAGCCTGCTGTCGTGGGCACCTTGTCGCTCTGGGCTCCGGCCTGCTGGATCCAGTACTCGAGGCGTCCGCCTCCCTGCATCGACACGGCCTGGGTCGCCGCCTCGAGCATCCGACAGGTCCGCTCGTCGCTGCTGCCTGCGTTGGTGCCGTTGCCGGCGATGTCGAGGTCGACCGACCACCTCCGCAGTTCGACGCCCGGGTGTTCCGGATCGCCGGTAAGGGTGGCGGTGTCGGTTCCGTCGGTGACGGTGAACCGGTCCATGGTCGGTGAGGCTACCGTCGAGGCCATGGGACGACCGCGGTCAGCGAAGGGCCGAGCCGCCGAGACGCACCGCCGTCTGGCCGAGGAATATCCGGGAGCCGAGTGCGAGCTGGACCACGACGGCCCCTTCCAGCTCCTGGCCGCCACCATCCTGTCGGCGCAGTGCACGGACAAGCGGGTGAACATGATCACGCCGGCCCTGTTCGCCGCCTACCCGCGACCGGAGGACCTGGCTGGTGCCGTTCCCCACGAGTTGGAGGAGATCATCCGGTCGAGTGGCTTCTACTCCAACAAGGCGAAGAGCCTGTTGGGCATGGCCCAGCGCCTCGTTGAGGTGTTCGACAGCGAGGTGCCCGGGAGCATGCCGGACCTGACCTCCCTGCCGGGCGTCGGCCGCAAGACGGCCAACGTGGTGCGCAGCGTGGCCCTGGGCCTGCCGGGCCTGCCCGTGGACACCCACGTGGGGAGGCTGTCGCGTCGCCTGGGCATGACCACGGAGACCGATCCGGTGAAGGTGGAGTACGAGTTGAATCCGATGGTCCCGATGGCCGAGCGCGGTCTCTTCAGCCTGTACCTGATCCTCCACGGACGGCGTGTCTGTCCCAGCCGCAAGCCGCTTTGCGGAGAATGCGTCCTGAACGACTTCTGTCCTTCGGCCGATGTCTGAACCAGAGGTCCGAGTGGAGAAATGATGTGACGAATGTCACTCTTCAATGTGCCAAGACCGAGGAGATAACCCGCCGTGGTGTAGTACTTTCACTCCGCCGGGTCCCGCCACCTGGCTGCGAGGATCGGGTTCCCGCGAACCCCCCCTCGCCCGTTAGGCGCCTCAAGGGGCGCCTAACGATGTTTTGTCCCTGTCAGGTTCCCTCTGGTTGATTCCGACGTTTTCAGGCCGGGTCGACGTTGCTGGACCCGTACGACCGGAAGGCCACCGCTCAGCTACCTGGTGGGTGTCGGCGGAAGCGCTCCAGCTCCCGGATAGCCCCCCTCAGGTGTCGTTCCACCTCCAGTAGCGCCGGACGGTCCCCGGCAAGGGTCGGATGGTCCTCCTCGGAGAGGGCCAGCACGCGTCGAACGAGGTCCTCCAGCTGAGTTGCGACCGAGGAGAGTTCGGCGGATTGACCGGTATCCATGGGGGGAGTCTGCATCGGTTGTCGTGTCCGGTCCAACGGCGCACGAAATGGCCTCCGATGCCCCAGCCGTCGGCCGGTAGCGTGGCGGGATGCTCCGGCGCCTGGACCTCCGCGGCCCCCTCGGAGACCTGGGAGCGGTCCTGCCGAGACCCTCGACCGCCGATGACGGCCCGCTGGATGTCGTGAGGGCGATCATCGCTGATGTCAGGGAACGCGGCGACACGGCCCTGCGAGAGCTCACCGCCCGGTACGACGGGGTGGACCTGGAGAGCGTGGTCGTGGATCCGGAGGACGTCGCCTCGGCACCCAGCCGGATCGACCCGGTCGTGCTGGAGGCCCTGGAGGTCGCAGCGACCGCCATCCGTCGCCACCACGAGGGCCAGCGGCGTGCGGAGCACCGCACCGAAGAGGACGGGTTGTGCGTGCGTTCGATCAGCCGACCGGTCCAGCGTGCCGGTTGCTACGCACCCGGCGGTCGGGCCGCCTACCCCTCCACCGTCCTGATGACCGCCGTACCGGCCCGTGTGGCCGGCGTGGCGGAGGTGTTCCTGTGCGTCCCCCCGGGTCCCGACGGTCGGGTGGCCGACGTGACCCTCGCTGCAGCGGCCGTGGCGGGCGTCGATGCCGTCTACGCGGTCGGTGGCGCCCAGGCGGTGGCGGCGATGGCGTACGGGACGGCCAGCATCCCCGCCGTGGATGTGATCGCCGGCCCGGGAAACGTCTACGTGGCCCTGGCCAAGCGCGAGGTGGCCGGTCACGTCGGCGTGCCCTCGGCGTTCGCCGGGCCCTCCGAGGTCGTGGTGGTGGCCGATTCCACCGTCCCGACGGCCTTCGCCGCCATCGACATCGTCGTCCAGGCCGAACACGGCCCCGGTGGCCTGGCGTGGCTCATCACCTGGGATGAGGAGGTGTCGGATGCCATCGAGGCGGAGGTGGACCGGATCGTCGCTGCTGCGCCGCGCCGCGACGACATCACCGCCACCCTTGACGATGCGGGGTGGAGCGTGCTGGTGGACGGCCCCGACGAGGCGCTCGCGGTCGCGGATGCCATCGCCCCCGAACACCTGCAGCTGATGGTGGCCGACGCCGGAGACCTCTCCGAGCGGGTCCGCAATGCCGGAGCCGTCTTCTGCGGCCCGTGGACGCCCGCCTCCCTCGGCGACTATGTGGCCGGTCCCAGCCACGTCCTGCCGACCGCCGGCACCGCACGCTTCGCAGGAGCACTCACATTGGCCGACTTCACCCGCGACATCCACCTGATCACAGCCGATCGATCGGCCCTGCTGAGGCTGGCGCCCCACGTGGTCGCCCTGGCCGGAGCCGAGGGCCTGGACGCCCACGCAGAGTCGGTACGCCTACGCGTGGTCGAAGCGGAAGGGTCTGAGGATGGGTGAGCGACCGACCGCCCGCATCCCGGTTGCGTCGGAATCCGGATACCACTCACCGCAGCTGGACGTCGCCGTCCGGTTGAACACCAACGAGTCGCCATTCCCGCCCCCACCGGGCTTCGTCGAGGCGGTGGCCGAAGCTGTCCGGGGCGTCGACTGGAACCGCTATCCGGACCGTTCGGCGACGCGCCTGCGTGCCGCTCTGGCCCAGCGCTACGGCGTGACTCCCGGACAGGTCTTCGCCGCCAACGGATCCAATGAGGTGCTCCAGAGCCTCCTCCTGGCCTACGGCGGCGCCGGTCGGTCCGTGGCCGTCTTCGAGCCCACCTACGCCATGTACTCGCAGATCGCCCGAACCACCGGAACACGCCTCCTGAAGGGTCGTCGGGCGACGGACTTCAGCCTCGATTCCGGAACCGCCCGCCGACTCGTGCTGGGTGAACAACCCGACATGGTCATCCTCTGCTCGCCCAACAACCCCACGGGAACGCCGGCGGCCGATGGCCTGGTTGCCGACCTGGAGGAGGCTGTGGGCACCTACGGGGGTCTCCTCCTCGTGGACGAGGCCTACGGGGAGTTCGCCCATGGGAGTGCAGCGGACCTGGTCTCCGAGGACCGCTCCCTGGTCGTGAGCCGGACATTCTCCAAGACGTGGGCCATGGCCGGTGCCCGCCTTGGGTACCTCATCGCCCCGACGTGGTGCGTGGCCGAACTCGAGAAGGTGGCCCTGCCTTACCACCTCGATGCCCTCAAGCTGGAGGTCGGGGTGCTCGCACTGGACTACGCCGACGAGATGCTCGACCGGGTGGAGAGCCTCGTCGCCGAACGGGACCGCGTGGCTCACGAGTTGGCCCGACTGCCGGTGACCACATGGCCGTCAGCGGCGAACTTCATCCTCCTGCGTCCCGAATCCAGGCCCGGTGTCGAGGTCTGGCAGGACCTCGTGGACCGATCTGTGCTGGTACGGGACTTCACCGCGATGCCGGGCATGGATGGGTGCCTACGCGTCACCATTGGAAGCAGAGTCGAGAACGAAACGTTCCTGGATGCCCTACGGGAGGCACTGAGATGAGCAACCGAACAGGCAGCAGGCAGCGGACCACCGCCGAGACAGCCATAGCGGTCTCGATCCACCTGGACGGGGGAGCGGTGTCGGCTGATACCGGCATCCCCTTCTTCGACCACATGCTCGACCAGTTGGGGCGCCACGGTGGCTTCGGCCTGGAGGTGCGGTGCGACGGAGACCTCCAGATCGACGCCCACCACACGGTCGAGGACGTCGGCATAGCGCTCGGCGAGGCATTCTCGGAGGCCCTCGGGGACAAGGCCGGCGTACGTCGCTTCGCTTCGATCCGCGTGCCGTTGGACGAAGCCCTGGTGGACGTCGCCCTGGACCTCTCCGGTCGCCCCTACCTGCACCACGACGTCGAGTTCCCCGGCGAGACGATCCTCGGCGACCCGCCGTTCGATCCCCAGTTGATGGAGGAGTTCTGGCGGGCCTTCACCGTGGCGGCCCGCATCACGCTGCACCTGACGCTGGTGCGTGGGAAGAACACCCACCACATCGTGGAGGCCTCCTTCAAGGGGATCGCCCGGGCACTGCGGGACGCGGTACGGGTGGAGGGCGTCGGCGTGCCATCCACCAAGGGAAGCCTGTGACAGGACCCCTCGTCGCCGTCCTGGACTACGGCATCGGGAACCTCCGCTCAGCCCAGAAGGCCCTCCAACGTGTCGGCGCCGATGCCCGCCTGACCGCTGACCCCGAGCTGGTCGCCCGGGCCGACGGGGTGGTGCTGCCCGGCGTGGGGGCCTTCGGGCGGTGCGTGGAGGCGCTGGATTCCTCGGGCCTGACCGGTGTGGCCACCGATGCCGCCCTCCGGGCAGCCGACGGCGGTCGACCGTTCCTGGGGATCTGCGTGGGCCTCCAACTGCTCTACGAGGGGAGCGGGGAGTGCCCGGACGTTCGGGGCCTGGGCGTGATGGACGGCCGTGTGGAACTTCTCCCGGGCGACGTGAAGAGGCCCCAGATGCAGTGGAACCGGTTGGAGCACAGGGCCGACCATGCGATGTTCGAGGGCCTGGATGGTGAACCGTGGACCTACTTCGTCCACAGCTACGCACCTCCGATCGGGCCCGACACCGTGGCGACGTGCCTGTACGGCGACGAGGTCTGCGCAGCCATTGCCAGGGGCAACCTCTGGGCCTGCCAATTCCACCCCGAGAAGTCCGGTGACACGGGGCTCCGGATCCTGTCCAACTTCGTGGCAGGCCTCGCATCGGTGGCCGTATGAGCGCTGGGACACCCCTCTTCCCGGCGATCGACCTCCGGGGTGGGCAATGCGTGAGGCTCATGCAGGGCGACTACGGGCGTGAGACCGTCTACGGAGACGACCCGGTGGCCCAGGCCCTCGCCTTCCAGGAGGCGGGTGCCGCCTGGCTCCACATCGTGGACCTGGACGCCGCCCGTACAGGTGAGCCGGTGAACCGACCGGTGGTCGCAGAGGTGGCGGCGGCCCTCGACATCCCGGTCCAGACCGGTGGTGGCGTCCGGACGGTCGAGGATGCCCGTGCCCTGTTCGACGCCGGCGTCGTGCGCGTCGTCATGGGTACCGCAGCGATCGAGTCCCCGGACCTGGTGGCCACCGTGGCCGCCATCGGCCGTGTTGCCGTGGGCCTGGACCTCCGTGGTGACGAGGTGGCGGTACGCGGTTGGACAGCCGGCAGCGGCCTGGGACTCCAGGACGCCCTGGAGCGGTTCTCCAGCCTCGGCACCGATGCCTTCGTGATCACCCGCATAGAACGCGACGGCACCCTTGAGGGGCCGGACCTGGAGGGCCTGGGAGACGCCCTGGCGGCGACCGGTATCGACGTCGTGGCCTCGGGCGGCGTCGGTCGCCCCGGCGACCTCACGGACCTGGCCGACCTGGAGGTGGACGGACGTCGCCTGGCGGGGATCATCATCGGACGTGCCCTGTACGAGGGGACGGTCGACCTGGCGGCCGCTGTCGAAGCCATGGGCGGCCGCTGATGCGCACTGTGAGGGTGATCCCCTGCCTCGACGTGGACGGTGGACGGGTCGTGAAGGGGGTCAACTTCGTCGGCCTGCGAGATGCCGGCGACCCCGTTGAGCTGGCTGCCCGCTACGACAGTGAGGGCGCTGACGAGCTGGTGTTCCTGGACATCACCGCTTCGGTGGACTCCAGGGAGACCACGATCGGGATGGTCCGCCGGGCCGCCGAGGAGGTGTTCATACCGTTCACGGTCGGAGGGGGGATCCGATCGGTCGAGGACGCCCGGGGGATCCTCAGGGCCGGGGCCGACAAGGTGTCGGTGAACACCGCAGCCGTGGACGATCCGGCTCTCGTGACCCGGCTGGCCACGGAGTTCGGCAGCCAGTGCGTGGTCGTGGCCGTGGATGCCCGCCGCAGCGAAGGGGTGGCCAGCGGCTTCGAGGTGTTCACCCGCGGCGGCCGCACGCCCACCGGCCTCGACGCCGTGGCGTGGGTGGCCGCGGTGGTGGCGTTGGGTGCCGGCGAGATCCTCCTCACATCGATGGACCGCGACGGGACCCGCGACGGCTTCGACATCGAGATGCTGAAGGCGGTGGGGGCCGTGGCCACCGTGCCGCTCATAGCGAGCGGCGGGGTGGGCGACCTCGACCACCTCGTGGAGGGTGCGACCGAGGGTGGTGCCGATGCGGTCCTGGCAGCATCCATCTTCCACTTCGGCGAGCACACCATTGCCGACGCCAAGCGCCACCTGGCAGCGGCCGGCGTGGCGGTACGTCCCCCCGGCGCATGACCGCCGATACCGTTTCGGCTGTGGCTGGAAAGACGACCGGGGCAGCAGGGGACGCGAAGGTCATGCCGGGTCCGTCCAACCACGAGGGCCTCCCCATCAAGATGCTCAACGACCGGATCCTCGTCCGCATCGGCACCGAGGACGGGGAGAGGCGGTCCACCGGGGGGATCCTCATCCCGGCCACGGCTCAGGTGGGCAAGCGCCTCTCATGGGCCCAGGTGGTGGCGGCCGGCCCCAACGTGCGATCCATGGAGGTCGGCGACCAGGTCCTGTTCAATCCTGAGGACAGGTACGAGGTCGAGGTCCGGGGCCACGACTACATAATCCTCCGGGAGCGCGACGTCCACGCCGTGGCCGCCCAGCGCCTGGAAGAGGGCAGCACCGGCCTCTACCTGTAGGTGGCGCCGTGGAGGTGCTCAAACCACCGTCAGCGGGTCCGTGGCCGACCCTAGGCTGGGGCCATGTCCGACCCTGACGTACCTGCATCCACGCCGATCCCCGTCACGGAGGAGCAGCTCGGGCAGGTCACCTTCAACGATGCGGGCCTCGTACCGGCAATCGTCCAGGAGGAGAACACGGGCCGGATCCTGATGATGGCCTGGATGAACGCCGACTCCCTACGCCAGACGATGGCCACCGGTCGAACCTGGTTCTGGAGCCGAAGCCGCCAGGAGTACTGGTGCAAGGGCGAGACGTCGGGCGATCGTCAGTACGTCCGCGAGGCCTACTACGACTGCGACGGCGACACCCTTTTGTTCGTAGTCCAGCAGGAGGGCCGGGGGGCGTGCCATACCGGTGAATACAGCTGCTTCTTCCGCGCCTTCGGCCCCGACGCCGGCTGATCACGTGGTTTCGCCCGACCGCGCTGGGTTCCGTGAGTTGGCCCACGGTCATGCCGTGGTCCCCGTGTGGAGGGAGCTCCTCGCCGACCTGACCACTCCGGTCTCCCTCTTCGCCCGCTGTGTGGGTGACGGGGAGGGCTTCCTGCTCGAGAGCGTGGACAGGGCTGAGACCTGGGGCCGTTGGTCGTTCATCGGGCGTCACCCCAGCGCAACGCTCACCTCGATCGGTGGCGAGCTGCTGGTGGATGGCGACCTGCCGGACGGCATCCGTACCGGCGAGGGCATGCTGGCAGCCCTCGAGGACCTGCTGGCCCACTTCAAATCGCCCAGCATCGAGGGGATGCCGCCCCTCCACGGCGGCCTCATGGGCTACCTGGGCTACGACGTGGTGAGGGAGGTGGAGGAACTCCCGGACACCCCTCCCGACGACAAGGGCTTCCCCGACGGGATGATGTCGATCATCGGCGAGCTGGTGGCGATCGACCACTGGCGCCAGCGGGCCATCCTGATCGTGAACGTGGTGGTGCCGTCCGAAGCCGATGATGCGGCGCTGGACGCCGCCTACGACGAGGCGGTCTCGAGGCTCGAGGACCTGGCCATGGATGGCGCCCGTCCCCTCGACGAGCCCCTCATGGAACCACCGTCGCTGGACGACGAACCTCCCGAGGTCACATCCAGCATGGGGCCGGAGCTGTATGCCGCCGCCGTGGAGGCCGCCAGGGAACACATCTTCGCGGGCGACATATTCCAGGTCGTCCTCTCGCAGCGATTCGACGTGGAGCTGGACGCCGAGCCGTTCGACGTCTACCGGGTACTCCGGCAGCTGAATCCCAGCCCGTACATGTACTTCCTCCGCTACGCCGACCTGTCGGTCGTGGGTGCCTCGCCCGAGCCCATGGTGCGCCTCCTGGACGGTCGTGTGGTCTCGCGTCCGATAGCCGGAACGCGACGGCGGGGCCGGACAGAGGCCGATGACCGCAGGATGGCGGCGGAGCTGGCCGAGGACCCCAAGGAACTCGCCGAGCACGTGATGCTCGTGGACCTGGCGCGTAACGACGTCGGGCGGGTCGTGGAGTACGGAACCGAGGTGGTGGAGGAGATGATGACGCTGGAGCGCTACAGCCACGTCATGCACCTGACCAGCCAGGTCGCCGGTGACCTGGCGGCCGGCTGCACCCCGATCGACGTGCTACGTGCCACGCTGCCGGCAGGGACGGTCTCGGGCGCCCCGAAGGTCAGGGCCATGGAGATAATCGACGCACTCGAACCGGTGAAGCGGGGCCCCTACGCAGGGGTCGTCGGCTACTTCGACTTCTCGGGCAACATCGACACTGCGATCGCCATCCGCACGATGCTCGTCTCCGACGGGGTGGCGTCCGTCCAGGCCGGAGCCGGCATCGTGGCCGACAGCGTTCCGGAACTGGAACACCTCGAGTGCCAGAACAAGGCCCGTGCCCTGCTGTCGGCGATTCCGGCTGCTCGGCGCATGACGGCGGCCCGACGTGCCGCCAGCGAAGCAGAGGGGGAGTCCCGTGACTGATACCAGCCTGGCTGTGAGGCGGAAACGCGACGTGGTCGCCGTGGTCGGCCCGGATGCTCTGACCTACCTGCAGGGCCAGCTCAGCCAGGACGTGGAGGTCCTGGAGGTAGGCGGCTCAGCAGAGACGTTCCTGCTCCAGCCAGCCGGCAAGGTGGAGGCCTGGATGAGGGTCTCCCGTCTTGCTGAGGACCACTACCTGCTGGACGTGGAGGCCGGATTCGGCGCCCAGGTGGTGGCGCGACTGACCCGATTCCTACTTCGGACCGACTGCAGCGTCGAAGAGGTCGAATGGGACCTCGTGACCGTGATCGATGCAGAGGCCTCCGGGTTCAGCCCACCGGTCGGGGGGCTGGCCCTGCCGGTGGAGTGGCCCGGCCTCGTCGCCATCGACCTCCTGGGACCCTCCGTGGAGCTGCCCGACGGGTTGGCGGAGGGCTCACCACAGGACTGGGAGGCCAGGCGGATCGCCGCAGGGATCCCAGCCATGGGTTCCGAGATGGACTCGACCACCATCCCCGGTGCCACCGGGGTGGTGGACAGGTCGGCCAGTTTCACCAAGGGCTGCTACACGGGTCAGGAACTCGTGGCCCGCGTGAACAGCCGACCAGCCGGCACCCCGACCCGCATCGTGCGCGCATCGGGGAGCGGTCCGGCTCCACCGGTTGGATCGGAGGTCACGGTCGACTCCGACCCGGCCGGCCACGTCACGAGCGTGGCGACGGTGGATGACGGCTTCGTCGCCCTCGTGTCGGTTCGCAGGGCGGTGGCCACCCCGGCCGAGGCCATGGCGGGCGCCAGTCCCGTCTCACTCCTCGGCGTCTGAGGACTCCACGCCCGGCAGCTGGACGACGAGGCTGGCCCCTCCACCGGGTTCGGATTCGGCCCACACCGAGCCGCCCATCGCCTGCACCAGCTCCCTGACAATGGCCAACCCCAGGCCCGAGCCCGACTCCCTCACATCGGGCCGCCGCTTGGATGCGTAGAGCCGTTCGAAGACGTGCGGCAGGTCATCAGCGGGAATGCCCGGACCGTCGTCGACCACGCGGAGCTGGATGCCGGTGGCAGTGTCGGTCAGATCCACGTCCAGCCTGGAGTTGGCGTAGCGCAGCCCGTTCTCGACGAGGTTGGCGATCACCTGTGCCCACCGGTCGACGTCCACGATGGCCGTCACCCGGTGATCGGGAGTCGATGATCCGAGGGAGATGCCGGATTCCAGGGCCGCCGGAATGAAGCCGTCCACCACGTCGGTCGTGACGACTGCGATGTCCGAGGGCCTCAGGTCCAGGGTGAAGCGCCTCGCATCCAGACGGGCCAGGTTCAGGAGATCGCTCACCAGCCGGTCCAGGCGCTGTGACTCGGAGAGGATGATGGCTCCGGCCCGCCTGGGATCATGCATGGTTCCGTCGGCCATGGCCTCCGCGTATCCCCGGATCGACGTGAGCGGTGTCCGGAGGTCGTGTGACACCGAGAGCAGGAATTGCCGTTCCAGCCCGCGGGATCTGTCCAGGCCCTCGACCATCGAGTTGAGTGCCCGCGCCAGGTCGGCCACCTCATCGGTGCGCGAGGCAGGCGGCTCGGGCAGTCGGGTGTCAAGGTCACCACCGGCGATCCTGAGGGCGGCGCCGGTCGCCTCCACGAGGGGGCGTGCGAGGACCGTCGAGAGCCGGAGGGCGGCGACCACCGCAACGGCGATCGCCACCAGTCCGGCCGCCAGCACCCAGTCCACAGCCGGCCCGAGCGGGTCGGTGACCTGACGGCTCACGAGCACGACCAGGAGGGGGGCATCCTGGCCGGGGTTCATGGCTGCGATTGCCCAGGCGCTGCCCTCGTCCACCCCGCTGAGGGTGGTGCCGGAGGCCAGGGCAGGGCTGCGGAGCCGGTCCAGGTCGATGGCGGATGGAACGGGGGCGAGGATCCTTATCGGGATCCCGGCGTCCTCGGGAACCAGCACGATCCCGATGCGGCGGAGCCCGAGGGAGCGCCGGATCCGATCCAGGCGTTCAGGGCGACCCACCTGTTGGCCGACGGCGGAAGGTCCCTCGTTGAAGGCGGCGGCGACGGCCGTGGCCTGACCGGCGGTCTGGCGCTGGGCAAGGTCGTTGGCCTGGATTCCAGACATGAGACGGATGCCGGTCCAGGTGATGGCGAGGCTGCAGAGAACGAGACCGATGAAGGCAACCAGGAGTCGGCGACGCACCTCGCTCAGCCCAACCTGTAACCGGTGCCGCGTACGGTCTCAAGGGGCAGGTCCCCGCCCAGCTTGCGCCGCAGTTGGCGTACGTGGACGTCGACCGTGCGCTCGTCCCCGATCCAGTCATCGCCCCAGGCTCCGTCCAGGATCTGTCGACGGGTGAGCGCCTGGCCGGCGTGGTCCACCAGGAACCAGATGAGGGCGAACTCCCTCGCCGCCAGGGCGACCACCTCGGCGCCCACCGTGACCTCCCGGCGCGTGCCGTCGATCCGGATCTGGCCGAATGCGACCACCCGACCGGGGTCGGCTGGAGCGTTACCGGAGCGGCGCAGGACCGCCTTCACCCTGCCCATCAGCTCACGGGGGCTGAAGGGCTTGGTCACGTAGTCGTCCACGCCCAACTCGAAGCCGACCACCCTGTCGACCTCGTCGTCGCGGGCCGTGAGCATGATTATGGGAACGTCGGAGTCGGATCGCAGGCGTCGGCATACCTCGAGGCCGTCCACCCGGCCGGGCAGGCCGATGTCCAGGATCACGAGGTCGGGTGTCCGTTCGGCGAAGATCTCCAGGCCGCGGTCGCCGTCCGATGCCAGGTAGGGGCGGTGGCCCGCCTGGCGGAGGTACATGTCCAGAAGGTCGGCGATGTTGGGGTCGTCCTCCACCACAAGGACCACTGCGGGGGTCGTTCCGTCGAGTTCGCCCATCGCCTCCATCGTCCCACGCCGGCCGTCGGGTTCGGCTCCAGTCTGGACTCTCCCCATGATGACGGGATGATGATCCTGTGAGGTCCGGGGTCGTCGGTAGCCTCGCGCTGTGGCGACCTATCTGGACCGGATCCTCTCCGATCACAGGGCCTTGGCGTCATCGGACGATCGGGGCCTCGAGGGCCTCATCGATCAGGCTCGATGTGCCCCACCCACCCGTGGGTTCGACCTGGCCCTGCGGGACCGCCCAGCGGGCGAGCCTGCGGTCATCGCCGAGGTGAAGCGCCGCTCGCCCTCCAGGGGGGACATGGCCGCGGACCTGGATCCTGCGGAGACCGCAGCGCAGTACGCCCTCGGCGGTGCGGCGTGCCTCTCGGTCCTCACCGACGTGGCGTACTTCGGCGGATCGGTGGATGACCTGGTGGCGGCACGCGGAGCCGTCTCCATTCCGGTGCTCCGCAAGGACTTCACCGTGGACTCACGCGACGTCTGCGACGCCCGGATCATGGGTGCTGACGCCGTGCTGCTCATAGTGGCCGCCCTGGACGATGCCGAGTTGGCCGACTTCCACACCCTGGCCCTGGAAATCGGGTTGGACGCCCTGGTGGAGGTGCACGACGAGGCCGAGCTGGACCGGGCCATGGCGGTCGGAGCACGACTGGTCGGGGTGAACCAACGGGACCTGACCACCTTCGAGGTGGACCCCGAACGTGCCGTTCGGATGGCGTCGCTGATCCCCGAACCCGCCACCAGGGTGGCCGAGTCGGGGATCAGCGGTCCACGGGATGCCGCCGCGCTGGTCCTCGCCGGCTACCACGCCCTCCTGGTCGGCGAATCCGTGGTCACCGCCGGAGACCGGGCTGACGCCATAAAGGCCCTCCGGGGCGCCGGGGCGGGGGAGTAGCGTCGCTGCCGTGTTCGTGAAGATCTGTGGCATCACGTGTGCCGAGGATGCCCTGCTGGCCACCGCCCTGGGCGCCGACGCCCTCGGCTTCGTCTTCGCCCCCTCCCGCCGTCAGGTATCCGAGACGGTGGTACGCGACATCGTCGGCCAGCTCCCACACGACGTGATGACCGTGGGCGTGTTCCGGGACATGGGAAAGGCCCGCCTGGTCGAGATCGTGAACAGGATCGGCCTGAAGGCCGCACAGCTGCACGGCGGGGAGTCGCCGGCCACATGCCAGTGGGTGGCCGAGAGGGTTCCGCTGCTCATCCGTGCCCTGCCGGCGGGATCTCCGGACCTGCGGCGGTTCGACGAGTACGGCGCTGATCTCCTCCTCCTGGATTCATCCGCCCCCGGGTCAGGTGCGGTGTTCGACTGGGCGCTGGCCGAAGGGGCACCGGCGAACCGTCGGACGCTCCTGGCCGGCGGGTTGACCCCGGACAATGTCGGTTCGGCCATCGAGCAGGTGGACCCTTACGGTGTCGACGTCTCGACCGGGGTGGAGTCCGGTCCGGGCCGCAAGGACCCCCGGTTGCTCCGGGCGTTCATGCAGAACGCCCGGGCGGCACAACCCGTTCGATACGAGGGCGACGCCGGTCGGCGGCCCTTCGACTGGCAGGAGGAGGAGGAGCGGTAGATGACGATTCTGTACGACGGTGACCACACGTGAGCCTTTCTGATCCGACGCCGGATGGCAGGTTCGGGGACTTCGGTGGACGCTTCGTCCCCGAGACGCTGATACCCGCTGTACTGGAACTCGAGGTGGCGTTCCGCGAGGCCTGGGCCGACCCGTCGTACCGGGCCGAGCTGGACGGGCTACTCGCCGACTACGCCGGCCGGCCGTCTCCGATGACCGAATGCCACAACCTCTCCGAGCATCTCGGTTGCCGGCTGCTCCTGAAGCGTGAGGACCTGAACCACACGGGCTCCCACAAGATCAACAATGTGCTGGGGCAGGCACTGCTGGCCAGGAGGATGGGCAAGACCCGTCTCCTGGCGGAGACGGGCGCCGGCCAGCACGGGGTGGCTTCAGCCACTGCCGCCGCCCTGCTGGGCATGGAGTGCTGCGTCTACATGGGCGAGGTGGACGTCCGTCGCCAGGAACTCAACGTGTTCCGTATGAGGCTGCTTGGAGCGGAGGTCCGGACGGCGATGTCGGGTAGCCGGACCCTGAAGGACGCTGTGAACGAGGCGATGCGGGACTGGGTGGCCACCGTCCAGGACTCGCACTACTGCCTGGGATCGGTGATGGGCCCGCACCCGTACCCCTGGATGGTCCGCACCTTCCACGAGGTGCTCGGCCACGAGGCCAGGGAGCAGAGCGAGGCCCTGCTGGGGGGTCCGCCAGACGTGGTCGTCGCATGCGTGGGAGGTGGTTCCAATGCGATCGGGATCTTCTCCGGCTTCGCCGACGCCCCGACAGAGCTGGTCGGCGTGGAGCCCGCCGGCGGGGCGGCGATCGGCCGGGGCGTGCCCGGCGTGGTCCACGGGATGGAGTCGTACCTCATGCAGGACGAGTTCGGTCAGGTGGTGGAGGCCGAGTCGATCAGTGCCGGTCTGGACTATCCGGGCGTAGGGCCCGAGCACAGCTACCTGGCGGCCACCGGAAGGGCCCGTTACGAGTCGGTCACCGATGCGGAGGTGGTGGAGGCATTCCAGCTCCTGAGCCGCTCGGAAGGC
>DUAC01000004.1 GCA_012961035.1 Acidimicrobiia bacterium | reverse complement strand
CGCCGGCTGAGCGCAACGGCCACCAGCGGGACGATGGACGGCGCCCCGCCCGACGGACCCGACCCCGGGATCGGCTGGCTGGGCAGCCCGCCGGGTGCCACCTGGCCGGGGTCGGCGGATCCACTGGCCGACGACGCCAACCCGTTCATCACCTTCCGGACCCTGCTCTGGTCGCACCACGCAGCGATGGCCGCCGGCTGGTCGGACGCCCGGTACGTGGACCTGGTCCGCCGGCTGGACGACGCCGTCGCCGACGTGGACGGCCGCGGCTTCCAGACCACCCCCTACCGACACCTGGCCGCCCTGGGTGATGCCATTGGCCAGACGGGCGGCATCTGGGCGAAGGACGAGACCGGCAACGTGTCGGGCAGCCACAAGGCCCGGCACCTGTTCGGCCTGGCCCTCCACCTGGAGGTCGACGGGGTCCCGTCGACCACGCCATTGGCCATCGCATCGTGTGGCAACGCCGCCCTGGCCGCTGCGACCGTCGCACGTGCCGCCGGGCGACCGCTGGCCGTACAGGTCCCGACGTGGGCCGACGAAGGCGTGCTGGGACGACTGGACGACCTGGGGGCCGACGTGAGGGTCTGCGAACGACGCTCCGGCGAGGTGGGCGATCCCTGCCTCCACCGGTTCCGGGAGATGGTGGCCGACGGAGCCGTCCCGTTCTGCTGCCAGGGCACGGAGAACCTCCTCACGCTGGACGGTGGCCGGACACTGGGCTTCGAGCTGGCCGCCCAGTGGGCTACCCACGGCCGCTCACCCACCCGCCTTCTCGTGCAGGTCGGCGGCGGTGCGCTGGCCAGCAGCACCGTTCAGGCCCTGGACGATGTGGTGGCCCGTGGCGGCCCCACGACGCGGCCACGCCTGGTCACCGTCCAGCACGAGGGCTGCGCACCCCTCGCCAGGGCGTTCAACCGTGTGGCGTCAGCCGACGATCCGATGGCGACGCTGGTCCTGCCGGATGCCACCTCGGACGATGGCAGCGCCATGTGGCCATGGACGGACCCGACCTCCGTGGCCACCGGGCTACTGGACGACGTCGTCTACGACTGGCGGGCACTGGTTCACGACATGCTGCTGGGGCCGGCCCCGGGCGGCCCCGTGGTGGCCACCGAGGCAGACGTGGTCGAGGCCCACGCCCTGGTGCTGGCCCACACCGAAGTGCCCGCCGACCCGACCGGAACGGCCGGCCTGGCGGGGCTGCTGGCCGCCCGACGGGACGGCTGCATCGACCCCGCCGAGGAGGTCGTGGTCCTCCTCACCGGTGTGGATCGGTCCTGACCCGCAGACTTCGAGCCTCTCCTACCGGAGCTACTCCTACGGGAGCAACCGCCGGGGTGGACGCTCCCGGGGATCCGCCCGCCCGCTCAGCGTTCCTCGCGCCGGTAGGCGATGCCCAACGCCGCCGGCGCCGGCGACGGCCGGTTCCGGGCCCGGATCGAGATAGCCACCAGCACGCCCACGGTCAGCAGGTACGGCAGCATCGAAAGGAGGATGGGTGAGAAGTCCACCCCGAAGGTCTGGAGGCGGGT
>DUAC01000003.1 GCA_012961035.1 Acidimicrobiia bacterium | reverse complement strand
CGTCGGCCACGAAGGCCTCAGCCATGGCGCGCCCGATCCCGGAGGCACCTCCGGTGATCAGCACCCGCTGCTGGTCTGCCACCCGGTGTCCACCTTTCCTCAGAGCAGGGACGGCCATCGGTCGCCGGGAGGGATCCGTCTACCGTCCGTGGCGAAACTAGCGCCGCCGCCACGACCCGTAGGGAGGGTCGGTCCAGGCCCGGGGTCGCTGCCCGCGAATTCGTCCACCGGATTCGTCAGTATCTGGTAGGGGCCGTCTGTAGGATCACGCCGCTCTGCGGCGATTGCCGACGGGCCAGCCCCAACCGCCCCGGGGACGCCTCCACGAGCCGTCCCGGTTGCGTTCCAGGAGAACAATCGAATGAGTGACTTCCCGACTCGCGCCAATGTCGTCGTGATCGGAGCAGGCATCGTCGGCAATTGCCTTGTCGGCCACCTCGCCCGTCTCGGCTGGACCGACATGGTCCTGTTGGACAAGGGCCCCCTTCCCAATCCCGGTGGTTCCACCGGTCACGCCTCCAACTTCATCTTTCCGGTGGACCACAACAAGGAGATGGCACTGCTCGGCGAGCAGAGCGCCAACCAGTACCGGGACGCGAACCTCTCCGTGGACTGCGGGGGCATAGAGGTGGCCCGCACCCAGGATCGGATGCTGGAGCTGGACCGCCGGATGACGTCGGCCAGGGCCTGGGGCATCGAGGCCAGCCTGCTCACGCCGGCAGAGGTGAAGGACCTGGTGCCCTTCATCAACGAGGAAGTCATCCTGGGTGGCTTCTACTGCCCGACCGTCTCGGTGGTCGACTCGTTGGAGACCGGCACCACCATGCGTCGGGAGGCCGTCGAGACCGCCGGCTGCCAGGTGTTCGCCAACACCGAGGTCCTGGATGTCGAGACCATCGAGGGTGAGGGCGGTGTGACCACCGTGTCGTCCGTCGTCACGGACAAGGGCACCATTGCGACCGAACACGTCGTGATCGCCTGCGGTGTGTGGTCGAACCGGATCGCAAACATGGCCGGTGCCACCATCCCGCTGGTCCCCGCCGTCCACCAGATGGCCGACGTCGGCCCGATGGACATCCTGGCCGAGACCAACAACGAGATCGGCTACCCGATCGTCCGGGACATGGACACCTTCTGCTACGAGCGGCAGTCGGCCGGCTCCATGGAGGTCGGCTCGTACGGCCACCGGGCGATCCTCCACCACCCGGACGAGATCCCGTCGAACCAGGATGCGGCCCTCTCGCCGACCGAGCTGCCGTTCACCGATGACGACTTCGATCCGCAGATGGAGACGGCCATCGAGCTGATGGACATGCTGGGCGAGGCTGAGATCAGGTACGCCATCAACGGCCTCCTCTCCCTCACCCCTGACACCATGCCGTGCCTGGGCGAGACCACGGAGGTACGGAACCTCTGGTCGGCGGCCGCCGTATGGGTAAAGGAGGGTCCGGGAATGGCCCAGGTCGTCGCCGAGTGGATGACCTACGGCTACCCCCGGGTGATCGACGTGCACGGTGCCGACATAGCCCGCTTCTACGACGAGGAACGCACCGAGGAGCACATCTGGTCGCGCGCCGACGAGCACTTCATCAAGACCTACGGCATCGTCCACCCCGCCGAGCAGTGGGAGGGGCGCCGCAACCTCCAGGTCGGCCCCTACTTCTCCCGCCAGGAGGACCTGGGAGCAGAGTTCTTCCAGGCCCGCACCTGGGAGCGGCCGCAGTGGTACGGCTGCAACGCCGACCTGGTGGAGCGTTACGGCCTCTCGGAGCGTGAGGTCGAGTGGGACAACAGGTGGTGGAGTCCGATCACCGTCGGTGAGCACCTCAACCTGCGTGAGAACTGTGGCGTGGTCGACCTGAGTTCCTTCCAGATCTACGAGCTGGAGGGTCCGGGAGCCGTGGAGTACGCCGACCGCCTGGCCGTCAACAAGGTGGACGTGCCGGTGGGCCGATCGATCTACACCCCTTGGCTGACCCCGGACGGCGGCTTCCACTCGGACCTCACGATGATGCGCCTGGGCGAGGACCGCGTGCGCATCGTGACCGGTGTATTCGATGGTGGGCGGGACGAGTTCTGGACTCGTCGCCACATGCCGACCGATGGCTCGGTGACGTTCACGAACATCACGAAGCAGCTCACCACGCTCGGACTCTGGGGCCCCAGGGCGCCGGCGGTGCTGTCCCAGCTGACCGACCAGGACCTCGGCCAGGAGGGCTCGCCATACGGTTCCATCATCGACGCAGAGGTGGCCGGGCTGCCCTGCCAGCTGTTCAGGATCTCGTATGTGGGCGACACCGGTTGGGAGGTGTACGCCCGCTGGGAGGATGGCCCGAAGTTGTGGGACGCCCTCATGGAGGCCGGTGCCGACCTGGGCATCCGACCGACCGGCGGTGGCGTGTACGGCTCGTCCGGACGCCTCGAGAAGGGCTACCGCCTGATGGGCGCCGAGCTGGAGAGCGAGTACAACCCGCTGGAGGCGGGGCTGGCCCGCCCGAGGGTCAAGGCAGCCGACTTCATCGGCAGGGAGGCCTACCTCGCCGCCCGTGCCGTCGGAGACCCGGAGGTGCTGATGTGCACCCTGACCGTCGAGGACCAGACCGACGCCCAGGGCCGGAAGCGCCACATGATGGGTGGCAACGAGCCGATCCTGACCATGGACGGAGGTCGGATCACCGACAGCCACGGCCGTGTCAGCCGGGTCACCTCGGCCGGCTACGGCCCTTCGGTGGACAGGCACCTGCTCATGTCCTACCTACCCCTCGAGCTGTGCACGCCCGGAACCGACCTCCAGGTCATGTACATGAACGAGCTGTTCCCGGTGAAGGTGGCTGGCAGCGGCGCCGTGTTCGATCCGGACGACACACGGCTCAAGGCATGAGAATCCTGGTCTGCGTGAAGCGGGTGCCCGCCCCGGGTGCCCGCATCAACGTGACCGCCGACGGCATGGCGGTCGACTCGGCCCACCTGGGCTTCACCACCAGCCCGCACGAGGAGTGCGCCGTGGAGGAGGCGGTCCGGCTCGTCGGTGAGCACGGCGGCGAGGTCACCGTCATGACGCTCGGGCCGGCCGCGGCAGAGGAGCAGCTTCGCTACGCCGCCAGCGTCGGCGCCCACCGCTTCGTGCTGGTTCCGATTCAAGAGGTGGACTGGGACCCACAGCGCACGGCCGCTGCCCTGGCGGGCGCCATTGGTGATGTCGAGTCGGCTGATGGTGCGTTCGACCTGATCCTCTTCGGAAACGAGTCGGCGGATGCCGGTGGCTTCCAGGTCGGGGTACGGGTGGCGTACGCCCTCGGCCGACCCGTGGTCAACGGCATCAAGGGAGTGGACATCGCTGACGGTGTGGCTTCGGCCCGTCGGGAGGTGGACGGCGGTTTCGAGGTCTACAACCTGCCCATGCCGGCGGTACTGGGTGTCAAGGAAGGGATCAACCTGCCCCGCTACCCGACGATGAAGGGCCGGTTGGCGTCCAAGAAGGCCGAGGTGGTCGTGGACGAGAGGTCGGTGGAGGTCGGTGGCCAGGCCCGCGTCCGCCTGCACCGCCCGGTCGAGACCGTGAGCGAGACGGTGATCCTTGGGACGGGTCCGGAGGCCGCTCCGGCGGTCGTCGACCTGCTGGAGGAACTGGGGCTGCTCACATGAGCCTGCTCGTCATCTGCGACCACGACCGCGGGAAGCTGGCCGAGGCATCCCTGGAGGCCCTCGCCTTCGGGCGCTCCCTCGCCACATCGGCCGGACTGGATATGGAGGCCGTGGTCGTCGGTGAGGGCGCCGAGTCCGCTGCCGTCGACCTCGCAGCCCATGGGGCATCGACGGTCCACGTGGCCTCCCACGAGCTGCTCACCGACTTCGGCCCCGAGGCCTGGGGTGAGACGGTCACACAACTCGTCAGGTCCAGCGGCGCCGAGGTGGTCCTGGCCTGCGGCACCGACCGGGGCAACGAGGTCGTGGCCCATGTGGCGGCCCGCCTGGACCAACCCTTCGTCGCCAACTGCAGGTCGGTGGAGCCCGATGCCGGCGACTGGACAATCACCCGTGTCCAGTGGGGTGGTTCTTTGCTCGAGGATGTCAGCCTGACCGCCGAGGTGGTCCTGGTGACCGTGGCCCACCATGCGGTGGAGCCTTCTGTGGCCGCTGCCCCGGCGGCCGGCGTGGTCGCCGCCTTCAGGCCGGACCTGGACGCTTCCCTTGCCCACACCGTCGTTGCCGACCGGGTGGTGCTCACCAGGGGCGTCACCCTGTCGACCGCCCCGGTGGTGGTGGGAGGGGGCCGTGGCGTGGGTTCCGCCGAGGCCTTCGGACCGCTGGAGGAACTGGCCGGGCTACTCGGCGGCGTCGTCGGTTGTTCGCGTGCGGTGACGAACAACGGTTGGCGTCCCCACAGCGACCAGGTCGGCCAGACCGGCACCAGGATCGCCCCGGACATCTACATAGCCAGCGGCATCTCCGGCGCCATCCAGCACTGGGTGGGGGCCATGGCGGCCAAGAACATCCTGGCCATCAACACCGACAGCGAGGCCAACATGGTCGCCCGTGCAGGTCACGCAGTGATCGGCGACCTGCACCAGGTCATACCGGCGATCATCGAGGAGATCCGGCGTAGACGGGGCTGATCGGGACCCAGCCCCGGACGGAGTTGACCATCCAGATTCCGTCGACCCGGTCCAGGTCGGAACGCCGGACTACCTGCTCGACCACCTCGCCGTCGGCCAGGAGCTGGGCACGGAAGGTGCCCGGGAGCAGACCGCAGGTGACGGGTGGGGTGACCAGCCGGCCGTCCAGGCGCACGACCAGGTTCCCGATGGTGGTCTCGGTGAGCTCGCCGACCTCGTTCCAGAGCAGGACGTCCGGCGCCCCGGGGAAGCGGGCCCGGGCATCGTCGTAGACCTCGCGCACGGTCGTCTTGTGGAATAGGAACTCGTGGCCGCTGGGCACCGGTTCCTCGTCGATCGGAAGGTCCCACGCCCCGGTCGTGGGCTCCGGGGCATCGGTGACCTGGAGTTCCACCCCACCGTCGGGGGCACCCAGGAGTCGGAGACGACGGGGTTCGTCGGCAGCCACGCCGTCGAGTAGCGCGTCCACGGCCTCGGCGTCGAACTCGAAGCCGAAGTGATCGGCCGAGGCGGCCATGCGGTCCAGGTGCCGTCTCCGGAGGGCGACTCCTCCTTCCGGGGTCCAGGCCATCGTCTCGAGGAGCCGGAAGTCGGAGCGGGCCCGTCCCAGCACCCGACTCTTGTGCTCCACCTCGGTCCACTCCTCCTCCGGATTCGAGTCCCAGACGATGCCGCCGCCAACTCCGTACTCGGCGGTTCCCAGTTCCCGGTCGATCCAGACCGTCCGGATGGCGATGTTGAACTCCATCGTCCCGTCCGGAGCCAGGGCGCCGATGGCGCCGGTGTAGATGCCGCGGCCGTCACCTTCCAACGCCTCGATGATCTCGCTGGTGCGCACCTTCGGCGCACCGGTGATGGAGGCCGCGGGAAACAGCGCCCCGAACACCTCGGCCAGCCCGGCGTCGGAGTCGGCCACGACGGTCGAGGTCATCGTGTGGAGCGTGGGATAGGTCTCCACCGTGTGCAGGGCGGGGACCCGGACCGTGCCGCACTCGGCGATCCGGCCGAGGTCGTTGCGGACCATGTCCACGATCATCGTGTTCTCGGCCAGGTCCTTCTCGGATCGCGCCAGGTGGGCCGCTGCCAGCCGGTCGAACTCGGGATCCTGGTGGCGGCCGATCGTGCCCTTCATCGGGCGGGAGGTGAGGCGGCGCCCCTCCTTCCTGAAGAACAGCTCGGGTGATGCCGAGCAGACCGCCCGGTCATCCAGGTCCAGGTAGGCGCCATGGTCGGCCCGCTGGGCCCGGATGAGGTCTCCGAACATCCCCAGGGGGTCGCCCCTGAAGGGCGACCGGAGTCGGATCGTGTAGTTCACCTGGTAGGTCTCGCCGGCGGCGATGAGCTCCCGCACGGTTCGTACCGACGTCAGGTAGGCGGGCCTGGAGCGATTGGGCGTCCAGGGGCCGACGTGGTAGCCGCCTGTGGCCGACGGTCGGCCGTCCGGACCGCCGGTGGCGGGCCTCGGAGCGTCGAATACCCCGAAGGAGACGAGCGGGCAACGCGGCAGGCGGGCTGCCCGGATGGCACCATCAAAGGCTGGACCGGCGTCGTAGGACACCATCCCGACCACCCAGCTGCCGTCGGCAGCGGCCCGCTCAGCGGCCTCCATCGCAGCCGGAACCTCGCCCAGGTCGTCGGCCACGATGGTCCTGCGCGGCGAGTCGAACGAGAGCCAGACCCGGTTGCCGTCCAGTGGGAACTGCAGTACCGCCCGCTGCACCTCAGGCCCGGTCATGGGTTCCCGATCACGGGGAGCCCGTCACGCTGGGCCGGTCACGGTGTGCCGGTCATGTCGGGGCAGCACCGGTGGGGCCCTCCCGGTCGAGGCGGCGGACGAACACACCGGAACGGGGTTTGGGCTCGAAGTAGGAGGACTTGGGCGGCATCAGGTCGTTGCCGTCGGCTACGGCCATCAACTCGGCGACCGACGTGGCATGCACGACGAAGCCGACCCGGTCGTCGGCGTCACACCTCCGGACCAGGGCGGCCAGGCCGACCGGCTCGGGTATGTAGTCGATCATCGGATCTCTGCCCGGGTCGGTGATGCCGAACGCCGGCGCCAGGATGCCGTCCTGGAGGCGGGAGACGTCAAGGCGGTCCACCGCCCGGGAACCGATCGCCGCCGGCAGTTCCAGGGAGAACCATCGGCCGCCCACGTAGACGCCGACCATGCCGGGTCCAATGGGTCGGGCATCCTCGGCGTCCGCCCTGGGCTGCAGGGGCCCGCATTCCGACAGTGCCTCGATGATCGCCTCGCTGCTGCGTCCGGCCCGATCGCCCACCCGACGGTGGAACGGCAGGACCAGCATCTCCGCATCCGGGAAGAGCACGGCTTCGGTCCACTGGAGTGGATGGTCGGGATGCGTGGGAGCCACCCGATTCCGGGCCTCCTCGGCCGCGGCCAACCGGTGGTGGCCGTCGGTTACGTAGAGGGTCCTGTCGCCCATCGCGTTGATCAGGGCATCGGCGTCTTCGCCGGCCGCGGCCCAGACCGTCTGGTGGACGCCCTCGCTGGTGGACTTCAGGATCGGCTGGTCGGCGGTGCACGAGGCGATCACGGAATCCAGCGCCTCGTCGGTCCGGTAGGTGAGCGAGATCGGGCTGGAGGACATGCCGACCTCCAGGAGGTGGCGGGTCAGCAGGTCGGCCCGACCCGGCCGGACCGACTCATGGCGAAGGATCCGCCGGTCGTCGGAGTTCGTCACCGGAACCACGCCCAGGATCCCGGTCTGGGAGTGGTCTCCCACCTCCATCCGGTACAGGAACAGCGACGGCTCTTCGTGTTCCACGTAGGCGCCGGCGTCGTAGATGCGCTGCATGGCGGCGGCGCAGCCGGTGAGGAGGCCGTCGATGTCGTCGCGCTGGTCGGCTGCTACGTCCTCCTGGGAGCGCGTCACGTGCAGGAAGCTGTACGGGTTGGCTTCGGCGAGTGCAGCCCGCTGTTTCGGTGTGTAGGCGTCGTAAGGGCCGGTGGTGACGCGGTCAGCCCACTCGGTGTCGATGACCAGGCCCGGAAAGCCCCGCAGGACGTTCACTGGTCGCGGCCCCGGGTCTGAACCTGGATCACGTTGTCCAGGGCTGCCAGATCCCGGGTGACGTCGGAGGTCACCTCCCCGGATACGTCGATGATGGCCATCGCCGCGTTCGAGCCCTCGAAGACCTGGTTGGCCATTGTCTGGACGTTTATATCGGCCTTCCTGAGCACCGCCAGGGCAGCCGCCAGCACGCCCACCCGGTCGAAGTGGCGGATCGTGATGGTCGCCGCTCCCACCCGTGTCCGGACCACGTTCACGCAGTTCGTCGGATCGCCGGCCCGGTAGGCCTCGATGACGTCGATGGTGGCCGCCGAGGTGGCGTCCTGGGCCTGCTGGGTGGAGGCACCGATGTGGTGGGTACCTACGACAGAGGGGTGTGCCGCAAGCCTGGAGGCGAACTCGCCGGTGCTGCTGCCGGGTTCGTTCCTGAACACGTCCAGGCCCGCCCTGATGCCCTTCGACTGGATCGCGCCCAGGAGGGCCTCCTCGTCCACAATCTCTCCACGGCTGGTGTTCAGGAGGATCGAATCCGGCTTCATCTTCGCCAGGAAGCCGGCATCCACCAGGTTCACGGTCCGCTCGCCACCGGGCACGTGGATCGACACGATGTCCGACTCGGCGAGGATCGCATCCAGGTCGTCGACCAGACGGATGCCTGTGGACCGGATGCGTGCCTCGATGTCGGGCCGGCGGTCGGCCTTGCGTTCCGCTATCACGGTCATGCCGAATGAGCGGGCCCTCTCGGCGACGGCCAGGCCGATCTCACCCACGCCGATGATGCCGAAGGTCTTGCCCATCAGGCCATCTGCCTTCGAATATCTCTTCTTGTTCCAGACGCCGTTCCGGAGGTCGTTGGCGGCTGCCGGGATGTGCCGGTCCAGGGCCAGCAGGAGGCCGAGGGTCAGCTCGGCGACGGCAACCGAGTTGGTGCCGGGCACGTTGCAGACGTAGATGCCGGAGCCTGCCGCCGCCTGGCAGTCGATGGTGTTGGTGCCGGCGCCTGCACGCACGATGAGGCCCAGGTTGTCGGACCGGTCGATGGTCGCCGCGGTCACCCTGGTGCTGCGGACGACCAGGACGTCGACGCCCTTGATGACATCGGGTATGTCGTCGGCGTCCAGCTCCGGAGAGACGATGCACTCGTCGCCCTGTCGGCGGAGCAGGTCGACGTACGACTCGGGAAGGGCGTCGGCAAACAGGATCTTCATGGGAACTCCTTCGGCACGCCGACGCCGGCACCTCTGGTGCGGACGGCGGGGTAGCCTGCGCGGATCTGGGATGGCTCTGGGCCGTTGGAAAGCCTACGTATGGCCATGTCG
>DUAC01000002.1:3459-9007 GCA_012961035.1 Acidimicrobiia bacterium | reverse complement strand
GTGTTGCGATCCGCTGGCCGGATGGCATCGGTGTCCACGAAGTTGGGGATGACCCTCACCTCTGGGCTCCTGGTGCGGGCCATGGCCGGGTCGGTGGCCGGCTGGGTGGCCGGCTCGATTGCCGGGGCGCCGGGCAGCTTGGCCAGCACGTTGGCGGCCAGGTCATCGGACAGGACGGTGACGGCGTCGGACCGGCGGTAGGTGAAGCGTTCCAGGGCACGGAAGAACCGGATCGCCCGCGGCGACGTGATGGCTCCCACCTGGATCGCCACGTCCGGGAAGACGTCCTGGACGTTGCACACCAGCGGACAGCGGTGCCTGCGTGCCACCAGCCAGCCCGCCAGGCCGAGGGTCAGGGGCGGCGAGACGACCACCACGCCGTCGAACGGTCCACGGGTCGCCAGGCCGGCCAGGGTGGCTAGGCCGGTGAAGCCGATGAAGCCGAGGGCGCGGGCCACAAGGTTGGCCTTGCCGGTCGGGAACGGGTGGAGGCGCACCACGGTCCCGGCGCCGTGACGGCCACGCCGGAACGGTCGGCCCCGCCAACCGTCGGCGATCCGGTGGTCGGCGTACCAGGGCAGCGAGGTGATGACGTGGACGTCGTGGCCGAGCCCACCCAGGTGGTCCACGATGGTCGACACCACGACGCCGGTCGGGGCGGTGTCGGGCTGCAGGTGCGGCGTGATGACGAGGAGTCGCACGGTCAGCCTTCCCGACCGACGCCAGGTCCGGAAGGCTTCCCGGCAGGTGGTCCGGCACCTGGTCCAGCGAGGAGCCGCCGCCAGGCGTGTTCCAGGGCAGCCGCCGAGGCCTCCCAGGTGTGGTCGGCAGCGGCCGTCAGCCCCCGGAGGGCCAGGCTCGTCCGGTGGGCACGGTCATCGAGGACCCGGCCCAGGCTGTCGGCCCAGACCTGCGGGTCATGCGGGGCAAGCACGGCACCGCTGTCCTCGCAAAGTCCAGCCACCAGGTCGGCGGCCGGCGTGCCATCGGCCACGAGCACGGGCACACCGGCTGCCATGGCCTCCAGGACCGGTATCCCGAATCCCTCGTAGGTGGACGGGAAGGCCACCACGGTGGCCGTGGCAAGGCAGGCGGCCAGATCGGCGGCCGGTATGCGGCCAGTACGGGTGATCCGGTCGCCGTGGCGGCTGGCCCCGACGGCCTTCGCCACCTCGGCCTCGGCGGTGCCCGGCCCACCGGTCAGCACCAGGCGAGCGGTCGGATGGTGGTCGGCCAGACGGGTGAACGCCTCGACCAGCACCAGGTGGTTCTTGTGGGGGTAGAGGATCGTGGGCGGGTCCGACGGTTCGGCGGGGTTGGTGGCGACTGCCTCAGCGCCGATCGGGACGATCACCACCCGGGAGGGATCCGTTCCCAACTGGTCGATGATCCGCCTGCGGACCTGGTCGCTGATGGCCACCACCAGGTCGGCCCGGCGAACCGACCGGGGCAGCGCCCATCCCAGGTAGCGGCGTTTGATGAGCGAAAAGTTGAGCGGCTCGTCGAGCGGCTGGAGGTCGTGGACGGTGACGGCCACCGGCCGTCCAGTACGTGCCGGGATCCGACCGCCGAAGTGGTGGACGGCCATGCCGGCGGTCCGGCGGGCCAGCCAGGTGGACTCGGCGAGGATCCGGCGGGGGCGGCTGCGACCGTCCCCGGGGTGGACCTCCACGTCGAAGGCCCGACTCAGGTCGGGATGGGCGTCCAGCGCCGCTCGGGACAGGTAGATGACCGGCCGGAGGTCTGACGGGCCGTGGCGACCGTAGGCGGCGAGGGTACGCACGGCGTACTCCTCGGCCCCGCCGACGTCGCCGGGCACCAGCGAAAGGAGGTTCACGGCGAGGCGGCAGGTCACGGGTCAAGGACCTCCCGGTAGAGGCTTACCGTCGCCTCGGCGGTGGCGGCCCACGTCATGGTGGATGCCCTGAGGCGACCGGCGGCTCCAAGCCGCTCCGCAAGGTCGGAATCCCCGAGAAGTCGGCGAAGTGCCTCGGCAAGGCCATCCACGTCGGCCGGGTCCACCGTCAGGCCGGCATCGCCCACGACCTCTTCGGTCGCCGTGCCGGCCGAGGTGACTACCGGTGTGCCGTGGCCCATGGCCTCCAGCACCGGGAGCCCGAAGCCCTCCAGCAGGCTGGGAAAGCAGAACACGTCGGCAGCGTCGAACCAGGCGTGCTTGGTGGGCTCGTCCACCGGACCGGTCACGACCACCCCGTCGCCCAGCGGGGCAACGGCCGCCGAGAGGTCCTCACGCCACCCGGTCGGGCCGACCACCACCAGGGTCAGGCCGTCCAGGTCCAGGGAAGCCACGGCACGGGCCAGCACGGGAAGGTTCTTGCGGGGCTCCACGGTTCCCACCCAGAGGACCACCGGTCCGTCCAGGCCGTGACGGGCCCGGAGTTCGGCGGCCAGATCGGGTGCAGCAGCCACAGGATCCGCACCCAGCGGGATGACGACCACCTGGTGGTCGGCGAAGCCAGCCTCCAGAAGGTCACTCCGAGTGGCCTCCGACGGGCAGACCACCCGGTCGGCCCGACGGGCGTCCGACAGCCAGGCCTCGAACATGCGGTGGCCGCGGAGGGTGGCGACCTCCGGGTGGTGGCGCCAGGCCAGGTCGTGGATGGTGGCCACCAGGGGCAGGTCGGTGGCCGGGACCGCTCCCCCGGTTGCGTGCACGAGGTCCGGATAGCCGGTCAGGCGATCCACCACAGGTCGGTGCAACCGGTGCCACAACTCGTAGAGAACCGCCCGGGGCAGGCGGGATGACACCGTGGGTACCCCGGCGTCGAGGTGGTCGGGTGGGCCGGTCCTGTGGCGAGCGGTGAGGCCGGTGACCTGGATGTCGGGGCGGGCGTGGAGGGCGCGTGCCAGGCCGACGGCGGCCACCGCTGTCCCCCCGGGCACACGGTGCCAGCACTGTTCCAGGAGATGGGCGACCCGGATCGGGCTCGCAGTCGTGCTGGCTGTCAGGTCGGCGGGCTGGGCCATGGCTCAGGGACAGCGGCTGCCGTCGGGACGTCGTCCGTCGAACGTCGTGGCCTTGATGCGAAGAGTGCGCCGGGTGGCCCGGAACGAAACCGCCGAGGTGGACGGGTCGCCGCCTGTCGTAGCGGCCGATGCCGATGCCGGATCGAACACCGGCAGGCCCCGCTGGTCGGACCGGGCGCTCTCATACCCGTAGCCCACACCGTCGAAAGGAGCCAGAGCACCCTCGTCGGCCAGGTTGTCCGGGGCGCCGAGGGCCGCCTGGGCGACCGCCCTGACCTGGTCGAGGTCACGTGGCGCCAGGAGGAAGGAGCCGAAGTCCTCGCCGAGGATCAACTCGACACGGTCGCCGAGGGTGTCGTCGAACTCGAAACGGGGCATCGGGGTGACCATCTGGCCGACCAGGACTGCTGCGTCGAAGCGGTCACGCGAGGCCCGGATGGTGGTGGCCGGCACGGCCTCGCCGATCAGCGGTCGGACCGGGAAGCCCTTGTAGGCCATCTGCTGGAAGGCCGGGACCGATTCGTCGATCGGCCCGCGACGGTCGATCACGTCGAGCGGCACGTCGTCGGGGCGCAGCGTGATCCCGCGGAACACGTCGAAGACCTTCCGTGCGTCCGGGTGTAGGCGCAGCACCGACGAGGTTCCGACCACGTCGTCGTAGACGGGCAGGGAGTGGCGTTCGAGGCCGGTCGGGTCGAAATCGGCGAAGGCCGCACCCAGGTCCAGCAGGTCACGCAGGGTCAGGCGGTCGTCCAGGATGGTCGCCCCGGCGATCGCCTCTATCAGGTCGTCGCGAACGATCACCGAGCGGGCCCCGTTGGCGATGACCCGCTCCATGGCCAGGACCAGGAAGTCCTGCTGGCGTCGGTTCCGCTCCAGGTCGTTCCAGACGCCTACCCGCTGCCAGGTGCCGTCGATGAACAGCTCGGGCTTGCGGCTCCTCACGAACGAGAGGGCCGCCCGACCGTCGAAGAGGGTGCAGCCGGATTCGGACACGTAGAGGCCCGATGCGAGGTCGCGGGCCGGATACGGGAACCAGAGGGAGACGCCGCCGATCTCGTCCACGATGTTCTCGAAGCCGAGGAAGTCGATGATGACGAAGTTGTGGATCGGTACGCCGAATTCGTTGGTCACTGTTTCGACGAGCGTCGGGGCGCCGAGTTCCATGCCGCCGACCAGCAGGGCCGAGGCCAGCTTCTCCTCCCGGACCGGTATGCCGTTGCGGTGGATCATCACGTAGAGGTCGCGGGGCAGCGACACCAGCGATGCGCGTGAGAGGCCGGGGTCCAGGCGGAGCAGCATGATGGCGTCGGCCAGGGCGACACCGGGGGTCCGGTCGCGGTGGCCGGCCGGATCGTCGGCATCCAGGCCGATAGCGCTGTCGGTGCCGATCAGCAGGAAGTTCCGTGGCGGAAGGGGCTTGTCGGCCTGGTCAGCGTCGGCGTCGACAGGCTTGCCTGTGGCATCGGGATCGCCGGCGTCGGCCGGAACGGCGGGCTCGTAGACGTCGGCCAGCACGCCGGCGGGGACCTCGATGCGGACGATGCTGGCGACAGCGTCCTCGAAGGAGGCGAGGCGGGCGGCTGCAACCAGCATCCCGACCGAGAACACCACACCGAGGAGGACCACCAGCCTCTGGGGCCACGACCGCCGTAGACCCGCCGCCGGTCGCTCCGTCACGCCGTGGATGGTACCAGCGCGCCTCTGGCTGGCCGGGCGCGGCCCGGGGCTGGCCGGCCGGTCGACGTCGGCTCCACGGTTGGGGCTGTCACAGGGCCCGGCCTCTCCAGGCGCGTTGCGTGGCCCTGCGTCAGGAACTCCGCCGACAACTCGTGGCACCCACGACCTAGCCTGCGCCGATGGTCGAAGCAGGGTCATCCGTCGCCCTCGGCGCCTGCTGGGTCGACGGCCGGCTCGTCGAACCGGGAACTGCCACCGTGAGGGCCGACGACCACGCCGTCGTGGTCGGCGACGGCGTGTTCGAGACGATGAAGATCGTCGACGGGGCGGCCTTCGCCCTGAGCCGCCACCTGCGGCGCCTGGACCGGTCGGCGTCAGGGCTCGGGCTGGACGAACCGGACGAGGACCTCATCCGTACCGCCATACACGAGGTGCTGGCCGCCGACCCTTCGGCCGGGCTGCTACGGATCACGTGGTCGAGCGGAGCCGGTCCGTGGGGATCGGGTCGGGGCGACGGCCCGGGAACGCTGGTGGTGGGAACGGGACCGGGCAACGTCTGGCCGGCGGCCGAGCGGGTGCACCTGGTGCAGTGGAGGCGCAACGAGCACGGTCCGCTGGTGGGCCTGAAGACCACGTCGTACGCCGAGAACGTGCTGGCGCTGACGACGGCCAAGCGGATCGGGTGCAGTGAGGCGCTGTTCGCCAATACCGCCGGCCACCTCTGCGAGGGCACCGGCACCAACGTGTTCCTGGTGGTGGAGGGCGTGCTGGTCACGCCGCCACTCTCGTCGGGCTGCCTGGCCGGGGTGACACGCGAGCTGGTGATGGAGTTGGCCGACGTGGTGGAGCGCGACATCGACCCGGCTGAGTTCGGGTCGGC
>DUAC01000002.1:1851-3230 GCA_012961035.1 Acidimicrobiia bacterium | reverse complement strand
GCGGATCAGGCGGGGCGCAGGTGGACCACGTCGCCGGCCCTGAACGACACCGGGCCGTCGCCCGAGTCGACCAGCAGCGAGCCGTCCAACGCCAGGCCGACGGCGGTGCCGGTGACCGGGCCGTCCGGCATGTCGACCCGGACCTCGACCCCCACGGTGGCCGACCGCTCCAGGTGGGCCAGACGGAGCCGTTCGGGACCGTCGGGGGCCTCCAGGTCGGTGAGGCGGGCCTCGAACCGGGCAAGCACGCTCTCCAGCAGTTCGGCGCGGTCGATCGCGTGGCCGGCGGCGGCCAGCGACGTGGCACCGGGTGGGGCGTCGTCGCTGAGAGCAGGCCAGCCGACGTTGACCCCCATGCCGACCACGATCGCCACCGGCGCGACGCCGACCAGCTCGGCGAGGATGCCGGCGACCTTGCCGGGGGCGGTCCCGCCAACGAGGAGCACGTCGTTGGGCCACTTCACGGCGGCACGCACGCCGTGGGTGCCGAGGGCGTCGACGGTGGCCACGGCGAGGGTGGTGGTGACCAACGGGTGGCGGTCCGGGTCCCAGGTGGGCCGTAGCAGGACCGAGAAGAGCAGGTTGGCGGCCGGTGGGGCGTCCCAGCGACGGTCCAGGCGCCCCCGTCCGGCCGTCTGGTGGTCGGCGACCAGCACAGAACCGTCTGGCATGACCACCGAACCGCCCGACGCCACGGCCGCACCGGCCACCAGGTCGGCGTTGGTGGAACCCGTCTCCGCCACGTGCCGGACAGGACCGAAGCGCGTGCCACCGGGCGCGCCGAATGGCCCCCGACCGGGTGGGTTGTGCGAAACCGGAGCCATTCGGGTAACCATAAGGCCGTGTTCGACAAGGTTCTGATCGCAAATCGAGGCGAGATCGCCGTCCGGATCATCCGGGCCTGTCGTGAGCAGGGGGTGGCCACGGTCGCCGTCTACTCCGACCTGGATCGCAACGCCCTGCATACCCGCCTGGCCGACGAGGCGTACGCCCTGGGAGGCCAGACGGCTGCCGAGAGCTACCTGGACGTCGAGGCGATCATGGGCGTCATCGAGCGCAGCGGCGCCGACGCCGTGCACCCCGGCTACGGGTTCTTCTCCGAGAACGCCGACTTCGCCCGGGCCATCACCGAGCGGGGCGTGACGTTCATCGGGCCGCCGCCGGAGGCCATCGAGGTGATGGGCGACAAGATCAGCGCCCGCCTGGCCGCCGAGGCCGTCGGCGTGCTGGGCGTTCCCGGTACGACGGAGTTCATCACCGACCCGGACCAGGTGCGTGCCTTCGGTGCCGAGCACGGCTACCCGATCGCCATCAAGGCGGCCTACGGCGGCGGCGGCCGGGGCATGAAGGTGGTGGCCGACGAGGCCGCCATCGAGGAC
>DUAC01000002.1:305-1737 GCA_012961035.1 Acidimicrobiia bacterium | reverse complement strand
GACCGGGACTGCTCGGCGCAGCGTCGGCACCAGAAGCTGATCGAGGAGGCACCCGCGCCGGGCCTGCCCGACGAGGTGCGGACCGCCATGGGCGAGGCGGCGGTGAAGGTGGCGAAGGGCTGCGGCTACACGAACGCCGGCACCGTCGAGTTCCTGTACGAGCACGGCGAGTTCTTCTACCTTGAGATGAACACCCGCCTGCAGGTGGAGCATCCGGTGACCGAGCTGGTGACCGGCCTGGACCTGGTGGAGCAGCAGCTCCGGATGGCGGCCGGCGAGCCGCTGGAGTTCACCCAGGAGGACGTGACCATCACCGGTCACGCCATCGAGGTGCGGATCAACGCCGAGGATCCGGCCGGCGGGAAGTTCCTGCCGTCACCCGGCAGGATCGACACCCTGAAGGTGCCCGACGGCTACGGCGTGCGCTTCGACGGCGGCTACGAGGCCGGCGACGAGATCAGCCAGTTCTACGACAACCTGGTCGGCAAGCTGGTGGTGTGGGGCCGGGACCGTGACACGGCGATCCGGCGCACGCTGCGGGCGCTGGGCGAGATGGAGATCCGGGGGGTGGCCACGACCATTCCGGCGGACGTGGCGATCCTGGAGCACCCCGACTTCCAGGCGGCGACGCATTCCACGAAGTGGGTTGAGGAGACGCTGGACCTGTCCGACGTGGGGTCGTCAACCGATCCGGGCGATGACGCCGCCGCCGAGGAACCGACGGTCCGGAAGGACATCTCCGTGGAGGTGGACGGCAAGCGGTTCTCGGTGAGCATGTGGGTACCGGAGACGGCCCCGGCGGCCGGACGGGCCCCGAGCCGGCCGAAGCGTTCGGGTGCGGAAAGCAGCGCTTCGGGCAACGGCGAGGTGACCGTTCCGATGCAGGGCACGATCATCAAGGTGCTGGTGGCCGTGGGCGACACGATCGAGGCCGGCGAGGGCGTCTGCGTCCTGGAGGCCATGAAGATGGAGAACACGGTGGCCGCAGGCAGGGGTGGCACGGTCACCGCTGTGCGCGTGTCCCCCGGCGATTCGGTGGGCAGCGGCGACATCGTCGCCGTGATCGAGTAGCCGGACCGGCGGGGCAGGCTACCCAGCCGGGCTGCGGGGCACCCGTAGAGTGCGGATCGTGCCGACCGCTCCCCGACCGTTCGGCGTCCGCCGTCGGACGCTCAGGAGCGCCTGGATGCTGCTGCGCTCCGGTGACCTGGCCGGCTTCGCCCGACGGCTCTGGAGGCGCCTGGTAGCGCTCCTGAGCGCACTGGGGCGCCTTGGAGGCCCGATCAGCCACGTTCAGTGGCGGGAACGCTGGGTGGACCTCACGGACGGTGAACGGGAGGTGGTGGCCGGCTGGGCGTCCGCCACCCGGTTCGCCGTGGTGGTGGGCGACGGGCCACCGGAGGCGGTGGAGGCCACGGTGGCGTCACTGGCC
>DUAC01000002.1:0-264 GCA_012961035.1 Acidimicrobiia bacterium | reverse complement strand
TTCTGCGCCTGACGTTGAGGCCATAGGTACCACTGCCGGGGTGGCCGACTGGGTGGTGGGGTTGGAGCCCGGCGTGGTGCTCCACGAGGCGGCGCTGGCCACGGTGGCCCGTGCCATCGACGCCGATCCGGACCTGCGGCTGGTGTACGCCGACTTTGACCACCTGGACGGCGACGGGGCGCCGACCGACCCGTGCTTCCTGCCGGACTGGAACCCCGACCTGTTCGACGGGCTGGGGCGCATCGGCCCGCTGGTGGCCCGCCA
>DUAC01000001.1 GCA_012961035.1 Acidimicrobiia bacterium | reverse complement strand
GCGACCACCTCAGCCATCCGGTCGGTCTCGGAGAGGTGCGAGGCAGCCAGGGCCGTCTGCTCCGACGACCCGACGAGCAGCACACGCGGTGGTCCGAAGCGCCTCGACCGCAACCGCCGCGACATGGCACGGGTTCCGGTGGCCACCAGCACCACTCCCACGCCGACCGCCGCCAGGTTGGCCCTCGGAACGGCGTAGCGACCCGTAGGCAGCACCACCACCAGCCCGACGGCCAGACCGACGAGCGTCAGGCCGACCACCCGGGCGAACCACATCCGGTGACCCAGGCGGGCCTGCTTCTCGTAGAGCCCACCGAAGTAGAAGACCAGCTGCAGGATCACCGTGAGCGCCACCATGCCGACCAGCAGCTCGCCCGGCTCGGGCCAGTCGGTACCGAAGCGCACCACCGTCACCAGCACGGTCACCGCCAGGATTCCCACGGCGTCCAGCACGTACAGCCAACGGAACCCGGCACGCCAGAGCCTCAGGTACAGGCCGGAGGGCTCCGGCAGGGCTGCCGGCGAGGAGGGCGGGGGCATCGAGGTCATCAGAGGATCCCGACCAGCGTAGAAGGCCGATACCCGTGGACGCCGCCGCATGCCCGGGCGCCCCCGACCGCCGGGAGGGTGGCCGGTAGGCTCCGCCGGTGCCACAGTCCCGGCTGCCACGGTCGCGCCGCGACCTCCACGCCCTCCTCCAGGTCGACCTGCTGGTCAACCTGACGCTGCGCGACCTTCGCAGCAAGTACAAGCGGTCGGCCCTGGGCTGGTCCTGGTCGGTGCTCAACCCGCTGGTGGCCGTCGTCGTCTACTCGGCCGTCTTCTCGGTGTTCCTGCGGATCCAGCCCTCGGTCGGCGACCCCAGCGGCCTGGACTCCTACGCCGTGTTCCTGCTGGTCACCCTCCTGCCGTGGCAGTTCCACGTCACCAGCCTCACCGAGGCGACCCGTGCCATCACCGCCAACGCGCCGCTGGTGACCAAGATCTACTTCCCCCGCTGGGTGCTGCCCACCTCGTCGGTGCTGGCCCGGTTCCTCACCCTGCTGGTCGAGATGTCCGTGCTGCTGGTGCTCATCGCCGTGCTGCAGGGCCACATCACCTTCCAGTGGATCCCGGTGCTGCTGGCCCTGATGATGCTGCAACTGCTGTTCACCATCGGCCTGGCCCTCATGATCAGCGCGGCCAACGTCTACTTCCGGGACGTCCAGCACTTCCTGGGCGTGGCGCTGGCCCCGTGGATGTTCCTGACGCCGATCCTCTACCCGCTGAACATGGTCCCCGCCGACAAGGAGTTCCTGGGCATCGGCTACCGCACCCTCTACCAGCTGAACCCGATGGTCTCGTGGGCCAAGGCCTACCGCAACGTGCTCTACGACCTGCGGTTCCCGTCGCTGGAGCGCTGGCTGGCCATCATTGCGGCCACCGGCATCGTGCTGGCCATCGGCTTCCGGGTGTTCAACCGGCTGGAGCCGCGCATGGCCGAGGAGGTCTGAGCGTGGCTCCCACATCGCCCAACGCCGTGGCCCTGGACGGGCTGGGCAAGAAGTTCCGC